>JANYDH010000110.1 GCA_025359865.1 Actinomycetes bacterium
CCCAGCGACATCTCACGACCAAAGCTCGAGGTAGCAGGCGCTAGCTAGGGGGCGACCGAGAACAGGTCGGCGAACCCTGTCGGGTCGTGGCGGCCGATGCTGCCGTGTTCGAAGATGCCGTAGCCGACCTGGTCGCCGCAACGCGCACGCGCGATGTGATCGACCACCGAGAACGGGATGCGGCCGGCGACCGCCGGGTCGGTGAGGTCGTAGGTGACCCGTTCACAGTAGTCGCGACCGCGCCACTGGCCGTGGCCCCAGTCGGGATCGCCTCCATACCCGCAGCCGACGTTGAGCGGCATCGATCCCAGCACCTCGACGTCGATCGTGATCGGTTGTCGAGCGCGGTCGACCAGATGGATCGTCGCACCCTCTGGCATCCGCGTACCGGAGCGATAGCGCACATCGATCTGCGGCCAACCGAGTTGCTCGACCGGCCGACCGCTGCTCTCTGGCCACATCCGCACGGCATCGTTCAGGGTGCGGTGCCCACTCGACTCCTCTTGCAGAATCACGACGGTCGCGAAGTCGTCAAACCGTAGAGGAATCCAGAACCAGTGCAGCTTCGGTTCGATCTCGGCGGCCCAGCGTCCGGGCGGCTGCGATTCGCCAACCGGGCGAATGCCCCACGACCGATCTCGGGTACCGGTGAAGTGCTCGTGATCGAGATCCCACTGTTGACCGCCGGCACGCACGACACCGGTCCAGCGGCCGATGCCGAGAAAGCGACTCGCGTCGAGAATCGCCCGCGTGCCTTGACGCATGATGTGGTGCAACTCGTCGTGGACCGGAACCGCTGGGGTCCATTCCATGTCGCACGACACGTCGTCCGGCCCGCCTTCACACACCACGCGCACGCGCTTCAACGGCTCGATCACCTCGATCCGAATCGGCCCGACCTCCATCCGCATCCGGTCGTCGTCCATCGCGTCACTCGCGCGCACGACGTGCTGCTGGGTGCCTACGCGCACGCAGCAGTAGGCGTCACGAGTTCCGAGGTTCGGGTACACGCCGAAGCCGGTGATCACCTGCATGTCGGTATGACCATGAGGGATGACGTGGAAGATGTTGCGGTCGTAGAAGTCCTTGTCGGTAGTACCGACGTAGGCCATCGACAGGGGGACCTGATGGATTGGATATTCATCGAGCGGGTGAGCCACGGAGGAGCGCCTTTCAGCAGTGGATGTCAATCAGGATGACGAGCCGGTTACGACCATGAGTCGAGCACGTCGTCGAGGCGATGTTCGCCCGGATGGCACGGAGGAGCGACCTGCGCTGGCGTGCGCGAAAAGCGCGGTGCCGGCATCGCCTGGAGCACCCCGTTGATCTCGGTCACGACGCTTCGTCCCGCCGTGTGCGGATGAGTGGCCACTTCACCCGGGGCGAGTACGGGCGTGAAACACGCATCACTGCCTTCCATCAAGGTCGACCACTCGTCACGCGTTCTGGTGAGGAACACCTGTGCCAACTGCTGCCGACGCGTCGACCACTCTGGTCGTTGCCACTGGGTGGGCTCGTCGAGGCCGATCAGGCGGTAGAGGGCGGAATGGAACTGCGGCTCGATTGCACCGACCGCGATCCACTTGCCGTCCGCTGTCTCGTACACGTTGTAGAACGGTGCCGCTCCATCGAGATGGTTCGTTCCCCGTTCACCCCAGTAGCCGCTCGCGGCCGCGGCAAAGAACGGTCCGAGGATCATCGCTGCCCCCTCGACCATCGCCGCGTCGATCACCTGGCCACGCCCTGAACGCTCACGCTCGAACGCGGCACACGCAATGCCGAACGCCATCAGCAACCCGCCGCCGGCGAAGTCGCCGAGCAGGTTGATCGGAAACGTCGGTGGCTGGCCTTCGCGGCCGATCATGTGCAACGCCCCCGACAATGCGATGTAGTTGATGTCATGGCCGGCGGCCAGGGCGAGCGGGCCGGATTGGCCGAAGCCGGTCATCCGCGCGTAAATCAGCCGCTCGTTACGAGTACACGCAACCTCGGGTCCGATGCCGAGGCGTTCACACACGCCCGGACGGAACGGATCAATGAACACGTCGGCGCGGCCTGTCAGGGCGAGCAGCTGCTCCGTCCCCTCCGCAGCCTTCAGATCGATCGCCACGCTGCGTTTACCGCGCATCATCGGGCTACTGGCCGGTCGGGTGGTGTTCGCCTTGGCCACGGCTTCGGGACGTTCTACCGCGATCACGTCACAGCCGAGGTCGGCCAAGATCATCGACCCGTATGGCCCAGGCCCCTGACCGACGAGCTCCACGACCCGCAGCCCGGCGAGCGGACCACTCATGCCGACCCGGAGGATTCAGACGATGAGGGAGAGTCCGTGGCTACCCGCTTCGCCCAGCGATAGTCGCTCTTGCCCGCTGGCGACCGCACCACATGCTCGACAAGAGTGAGTTGGCGTGGCACCTTGTAGCCGGCCAAGTGCACTCGGCAATGCGTCTGGATGCTGTCGAGTGTAACCTCTGCTCCGGCGACCGGTTGCACCACAGCCGCCACGCGTTCGCCCCACCGCTCGTCAGGCACACCGACCACGACTGCGTCGAGGACACCGGGGTGAGCCTTCAGGGCATTCTCGATCTCCTCGGGGAACACCTTTTCGCCTCCGGTGTTGATACTGACCGACCCCCGACCAAGCAGCGTGAGCGAGCCATCCGCCTCGATGGTCGCGAAGTCGCCCGGGATCACGTAGCGCACGCCATCGGCGCCGGTGACGAATGTGGCGGCCGTCTTGACCGGATCGTTGAGGTAGCCGATGGGGATGTTGCCGCAGCGCGCCAGCCGGCCGATGACTCCGGATCCGGCCGCAATGGGACGTAGATAATCATCGAGCACGACCGAGTCGCGCGCCACCGACACCGTGGGTCCGCCTTTCATCACCGTCCCGCGAGACACCATCGTGAGTCCGTTGGCGCCCCCCTCGCTGGAGCCGACAGCGTCGGTGATGACGAGGTTCGGAAAGCGATCGAGGAACCGGTCCTTACAGGTTTGCGAAAACAGCACCGCGCTCGAACTGATCGCGAACAGCGACGACAGATCGTGACCAGTCTCGGGCTCATCGGGCTCATCGGGCTCGTCGAGAGCGTCGAGCAACGGACGAGCCATCGCATCGCCGGTGATCATCAGCAGGTTGACATGCAACTGCTCAACCGTGTTCCACACCTCATGGGGATCAAATCGCGCGCGCAGCACCGTGCAGTTTCCGACGAAGCTCTGACCCATGAGGCTCCACTGTGTCGCCCCGTGCATGAGCGGGGCCACCGGCAGCGTGGTGAGCATGAACCCGTTACGTCCCTTGGCGAGGAAGTCCTCAGGATGCTGCATCGTCTCGCCCGTGCGAAGGTCGATGCCGCCACCCAATGCCATCACCACGTCGTCGTGGCGCCACACCACACCCTTGGGCATTCCTGTGGTGCCACCGGTGAACAAGATGTACAGATCGTCGCCGGAACGTTGACCGAAATCGCGTTGCGGCGACTGGTCAGCAAGCGCCGACTCGTAATCCGGCCCGATCACCAGTGTCGGCAACGCTGGTGCAACAGCCCGGGCCCGCTCGACGAACTCCGGCTCGACGATCAGGTAGTGCAGCCCGGCGTCGTTGAAGAGATAGGCAAGTTCATCTTCGACGTAGCGGTAATTGATGTTGATCCACACCGCGCGGAGCTTGAACACCGCCCACAACGTCTCGACCCACTCCACGCGGTTCAGGGCAAAGATGCCCACATGGTCGCCGGGGCCGACACCCTGTTCGGCAAGGTGATGCGCTAATCGGTTGGCGCGAGCGTCCATCTCGGCGAACGTGCGCTGTTGGTGCTCGTCGATCACATGAATTCGATCGGGCCATTCGTCGGCTGCCTGTTCGAACAGATCGACGAGATTGAAGGTGGTGGTCATCCTGGTTCCGGTGGTTCAGTCGAGCATGGAGAAGTCGTGGCCCGTGAGCCAATGCCGTCCGACGGCCTTGACCGGCGCCCATCGGGCGTCGAGCCGCGCCCCGGTGGGGTCATCGTCGGTGATCTGTCCGAAGTCGGAAGGGGTCGGTCCGATCCTGACGGCATGCGGCTGCAACGCAGCGAGGTCGAACCCGAAGTTCTCGGCCGCTGCCAAGCCGACCATCCGCCGAGTCTCGTCGATCGGGATGTCATGGAACGTCTTGCGCAACCAGTCGCGTGTCTGCGGCCAGGTGCCCTCGGGGTGCGGGAAATCGTTTCCCCACATGATGTTGTCAATGCCAATTTCGTAGCGCATGCCGAGCTCACGGCGCTTGGTGTTCGACGCACCGATGAAGCAGTTGCGGTCGATGTACTCCGACGGCAGCATCGTGAGCCCACCGAAGGCATTGGCCCCCAGCTTCTCAGTACCCTTCTGGCCGAGCGCCAGACGGTCCCAGAACCACATCATCGACGGCAACCACCAGCATCCGGCTTCGGTTACACCGAAACGCAAGCCGGGGAAGCGTTCGAAGACGCCTGACCACAGCAAGAACCACAGCGGACGCGCCGGCCACCAGGTGACCTCACTGATGTAGATGCCCAAGTGGTCGCCGTACTCCTGACGCGGCGCCGGACCGGAGTGCGTCACGACTGGCATCGACAACTCCTGGCAGAGTGCCCAGACCGGGTCGTAGGAACGGTCGTGATACGGCGCCTGGTCGACCCACATTGCTGGGATCATCACCGCCCCGAGCCCGCTTTCTTTCGCCCGCCGGATCTCGGCGAGCACCATCGGCAGCTCGGCGGTGATCGGCACGAGCGCCACACCGCGACGTCGTTCGGGACTGTTGGAGCACAGCTCGGCCAGCCACCGGTTGTGGGCGATCGCACCGGCAAGACCGAGGCTCGGATTCATGTCGCCAGACATGCCGAGCCCAGCCCCGAACGGCACGCACGTGCGGCTCTCGACGGCGTCGGCGTCGGGGAACACGACCTCGCCCGAGACACCGTCGCCATCGAGTTCTCTATCGCGACGGGTTGCGTCCCATCCTCCGCGCAGTGACTCTTCGTGCTCTTCGAACCACCGCTTCGCGTAGTCCTCGTTGCGTACTCCGAGCTGTGTCATCGCCGCCAACGCGAGGTGGCGTTCGGCGAGAAACGCGTCGAACTCCGGGTGGTACCGAGAATCGAGGTACGGCCGATAGTCCTCGGTGGGGAGACCGGCGTGACTATCGGCGGAAACGATCACGTACGGATCGTTGGATTGCGCAGTTTCGTGCATCGGAATTCTTTCGGTTCGTCAGCCGGGTACAGCCCGGAGGTACGTCGGATTGGCGCGCGCCAGCATCGAAGAGGCGCGGGCGTTGATCTGCTGATCGGTGCGATCGCTCGCGGCGTGAATCCAGAACTGCCGTGCCCGGATCGCGTGGACCACGCTCTCGGCGACCTCTTCCACGGACGTGTAGGCGATGGCGATGCCGGCCGCCGTCATCTGTGCCTCGACCTGCTCGACGGTCGTGTACGGAGTGACCCGTGGACGTTGCTTTGCAAACTCGTCGGTACGTGAACGCCACGACTCGAACAGTCCCGTTCGCAACATGTGCGGCCCTGGGAACAGCACCGATGCAGAAACCTTGTCACCGACGTCTTGGAGTTGGCCGTACAGACATTCGGTGAGTGTGACGACGGCAGCTTTGCTAGCCGCGTACTGGGGTGTGCTCGGCAGGGGCGACACTCCGCCGTTGCCGGACGACGTGTTGACGACATGACCTTCGTCGCCTTGCGCGAGCATCACGGGAACAAATGCGTTGATGCCATGTACGACCCCCATCACGTTGACCGCGATTGCCCACTTCCAGTCGTTCAGCTCGTGCTCCCACATTCGCCCCTCGGCACCCGCGCCGATACCGGCATTGTTGCAAACAACGTGCACACCACCGAACAACTCGAGTGTGCGATCGCGCAGGGCCTCGACCGAGGCGTAGTTCGTGACGTCGGTGACCACACCGCGAACGTCGAGACCCCTGTCACGCAGCTCGCGTTCGGTCTGGGCCAGAAGGTCGGCCTGCACGTCGGCGAGCACCACGTGCATCCCTTCGGCTGCGAACCGTTCGCCCATCGCCCTGCCGAGACCACCGCCGCCGCCCGTGACCACTGCGACACGGCCGTCGAGATGCTCCACTAGTCGGTCCCCACGACAGACAGGTCGTCGTAGCGCTGATGGACGAACGGCCGCACCCACTCGCCGGGAACGGTTCTGATCAACTCGCCGCGCTGCGAGCTCGACCGCTCGGCAAACTCGATGAACCGGATCGTGCGTACCGGAAGGTCGGCGACCGGGTCGAACTTCGAGTCACGCAGCGTGATGTCGCCATCCACCTTCCACACGGCACGCGTCTTTTCGTCACGATGGCAATGAACCAGCCACGGATCGCTGTCGAACCCCTTACCGGCCGGGTCGAGAAGGAACTTGAAGTAGAAGTCCGTCCGGCGACGATCGGGCGTGATCGGCTCCTCGGCGACGATCGTGCCGTTGATCTCGACGAATGTGATGCCCATCCGGGTGAAGGCACCACGCACCGAATCGCCAATGCCCTGAGCACCGCTACTGCCCTGAGCACCGCCGGCGCCAGAGCGGACGAGCGTGACATCGCCGAGCTTCTTCGGTTCGCCGAACGTCTCTCGGCCGCCGACCACGGCCTGCTCGGTAGTCATTGGCATGACGAGCGGGTAGCCGCCGAGCATGCCGTCGTGCATCGCTTCGACCGAGAACGTGCCGGCGCCAAACGGTGGCCGTCCATGTCCGATGTCGACTGCGGCAAACGTGACACGAACCAACGGTTCGCTCGACGGTACGAGCGGTTGCGGCAGCACCGCCGCCAACGCTTCGGGGTCGGTCTCGTACACCGCAGTCAGCGTGGTCGCCCACGTCTCGACCGATGTCGCTTCGAGTTCACGGTTGCGCAACTGATCCGGTGTGCGCCCGCCATACCTGATTCGTCCCATGTCAATTCCCCATTTCCTCAGTGCCGATGGGCACAACGACTCGTGCCGCTCAGTTGGCGGCTGCTCCGAACCCGGCGAGCGCCGGGCACTTCTCTGCGTACCCCGGCACGTCACCGTGCAACAGCGGCACATCGACATCGCCCACTCGCGGTCCGATCAGGTCGGCAATCGGCCGAAGCAGATCGAGATCGAATCCGTAAAGCTTGGCGGCATTGCCACCGAGCAAGGCGGCAACCTCGTCGTGGGGTATGCCCGCGAATGAGGCACGAAGCGCCTCGGGCGTGAACGGGAAGCTGGCCTCCTTGTGCGGATAGTCGCTCCCCCACATGATCCGGTCGAGGCCGACAACATGCCGCAGGGGCACCTCGGCGGGACGGATGAAACTCGCCCCGATGTGGCACTGGCGGGCGAAGTACTCACTTGGCTGAAGTGGCAGCCGGGCCATCACCGGCATGCCCCACACGTGTTCTTGTGAGCCGACCGCAGTGCGCATCCTGGTGAAGAAGTAGTCGAGCCGACCGAGTTCTTCGGGTACCCATGCCGTGCCCTGCTCGGTGAACACCACGTGCAGGTCCGGGTGGCGTTCCATCGCGCCCGACACGATGAGGTGGGCAAGCGTTCGATGCGACCACCACGTCACTTCGAGCAGGAAGACCACAGGGTCCTCGACCGAATCTTCCATCGGCGGGCTTGCGCTGCCGCCATGATTGTTCAACGGCATACCGAGCTCGGCACACACGGCGAACAACGGGTCGTAGTAGTCGCCGCGGAACAACGCAGGCAACCCGGAGCCGGGCGGCACACCGGGCAACAACACGCCCCCGGTGAGCCCGGCCGCATGTGCGGCGCGTACTTCGGCAACCGCGGCGTCGATGTCGTGCAGCATCACCTGGCAGATACCGGCCCGGCGGCCAGGCACTGCTGCGCAGAAGTCGGCGAGCCAACGGTTGTGGGCCCGCAGCCCCGCCCATCGACGGTCGACATCGCCGGCATCGAGCGCCGGCGGCTGAAACGTGAGCGAGGCCTTCGGGAAGAACGGCGGGATCGTGTTGGGAAAGATCACCTCGGCGACAATGCCGTCGCTGTCCATCTCGCCAAGGCGACGATCTGAATCCCAATTCCTCGGCCCATCCGGGCCGGTGAGATCCTCATACGGATTTTGATACGTCGCCGCCCACGCGTCGAAGTCGTCGAGGTAACGCTGCTCGAGGTAGGGGCGGTACGCGGCAATCTCGGCTCCACCGTGGCAATCAGCAGAGATCACCAGATAGCGGTCGTTGTCGTTCATGACTTCCCTCCGACGAGTTGGGTGCTGCGAATGGCTGGATAGTGTCGCCCCGACGAAGGGGGCTGAACATGTCGGGTACCGAGCATCTGCTGGTGGAACAGATCGGGCGCACATTGGTGGTGACGATGAACCGCCCGGAGGCGAAGAACGCGTTGAGTTCGGCGATGCTCGCCGGCATGGCCGATGCCTGGCAGCAGTTGAACACCGACGACGACCTTCGCTGTGCGGTGCTTACAGGCGCTGGTGGCTCGTTCTGTACCGGTATGGATCTGAAAGCGGTCGCCGATGACAACGGAGCCCCGAACCCCTACGCCGAGCGCTGGGCAGCCGACCCCGACCTGCATTGGAAGGGGCTGTTGCGACACTTCCGTTTGCGCAAGCCGCTGATCGCCGCTATCGAAGGCCACGCCGTAGCGGGAGGAACCGAGATCTTGCAGGCCACCCACATTCGCGTGGCCGCAGAGAGCGCCACGTTCGGCGTGTTCGAAGCACGGCGTGGCCTGTTTCCAGTTGGCGGCAGTACCGTACGATTGCAGCGCCAGATCGGGTACACGGCCGCGATGGAGATGCTGCTCACCGCTCGTGGGTACACCGCAGCCGAGGCGCTGGCCATCGGCTTGATCGGACACGTCGTCCCCGACGGGACGGCGCTGGCAAAGGCACTGGAACTGGCGGAGTTGATCAACGCCAACGCACCGTTGGCGGTCGAGGCGATCTTGCAATCGGTACAGGAGACCGCGGCGATGCCCGAAGCCGAGGCACTGGCCCGCGAGTTCGCGATCGGTTGGCCGATCTTTGCTACTGCCGATGCCAAGGAAGGGCCGCGCGCCTTTGCCGAAAAGCGCACCCCCGAGTGGCAGCGCCGCTGACATCTACGGCTTGTCCTTACCCACGAGCCACATCGCAAAGAACTGCGAGCCGCCACCATACGCGTGGCCGACGGCCCTGCGAACGCTGTCGACCTGGTGTTCGCCTGCGATCTCCATCACCTGCATTGCCGCTTCACCGAAGCGGAGCATGCCGCTGGCCCCAATCGGGTTCGAGGAGAGGACACCGCCAGACGGGTTCACCGGCAGTGACCCACCGAGCTCGGTGACGCCGTCTTCGACCCACCGCCACCCATCGCCCTTCGGCGCGAAGCCGAGGTTCTCAAGCCACATCGGCTCGAACCAAGAAAACGGTACGTACATCTCGACGACGTCGATCTCGTCGGCCGGGTTGGTGATACCGGCTTTGCGCCAAAGCTCGGCGGCACACATCTCTCCGGCTGCTGGACTGACCTGGTCACGCCCGGCGAATATGGTCGGCTCGCTGCGCATCGCTGTGGCGTGGATCCATGCCACAGGTCGGCCGGCGTCGACGGCGTGTGCATCGGCGGTGGCCTCGTCGGCAAGTACCACGGCGATTGCACCATCGGACGACGGACATGTCTCGACGAACCGGATGGGATCCCACAACATCGGCGACTCCATTGCCTTGTCGAGCGTCAGCCCCGCTTCGCGTAGGTGCGCG
>JANYDH010000179.1 GCA_025359865.1 Actinomycetes bacterium
GCCCCAAACCCCACGACCAAAGTCCGATGTTCAGGGGCGATAAGGTTCGTGGCGTGTCGGGTCGCTATTCGCTTTCGTTTCCGGGTCGCCGAGGTCACGATGATCCGTGGTTCCGTATCGGCACGCTCGATGTCAACACCAGTTTGCTCGTCGCCCTCATGTGTGGCGTCTCGCTCTTCGTGTGGGCGATCAGCCCCGATGCGTTGCTCTACCTGGCGCTCTTGCCGGACGAGGTGAAACGCGGACAGATCTGGCGGCTCTTCACCTGGCCGTTGTGGAACAAGCCCGACAACATCTGGACGGTCCTCACGATCGTCATGCTGTGGTACTTCGGTAAAGAGCTCGAGCGGATGGTCGGCCGAGCAAAGTTCGCTGTGCTGCTGGTACTGCTCGCACTGGTGCCGGGTATTTTCGCGACGTTGCTCAACGTGCCGCTGGGCGAGATTCGTTCAGTTGAAATCGCCGTGTTCTGCCTGTTCGTCGCCGAGTATCCCAACGTCCGATTCTTCTTCGGCGTGCCAGCGTGGGTGTTCGCAGTGGTGATCGTCGGTATCGAGATGCTGCAACTCGTCGGCCTGCGCGAATCCGACCGCATTCTGCTGCTCATGGTCTCACTCGTCACTGTTGCATTGGCTGGCAGGGCGTTCGGGCTACTGGCCGCATACCCGTGGATCCCTCGGATCGCCGACGCCGGCGTAGGGTCCCGGTCTGGGTCGGGTTCGGGATCGGGACCCGGTTCAGGTAGCGGCCGAGCGAAATCTGCGAAGCCGAAACGCAAGTCCGGGGGCTCCAAAGACCAAGATTTTGATCGTGTGATCACCGGGCCATGGGGTGGGCCGTCGCCAGCAGATCACACCGAGATGGACCAATTGCTCGACAAGATGAACTCCGTTGGCCTGTCCGATCCCGAACGGCGACGGCTGACCGAACTGGGCCGCAAGCTCCGCGGTAGCTGAAGCTCCGCGGTAGCTGATCGTCAGCGCGTCGACGCCGTCAAGCGTTTACGGCGCAGCGCCATCGCAGCCACCAAGAGCGCTACAGCCAGCAGCGATGCCGAGTAGGCGAGTGCGGCGAAGCCGAACGAATGTTTGACGAATCCCGAACTGAATGCCGCAGCTCCGCCGAACAAGCTCATCGTCAGGTCGCCGGCGCCCTGCACCTCGAGACGGCGATGTTCGGGTACCGATTCGGTGAGCAGCGTGCTGCCAGCGACTAGGCCGAAGCTCCAGCCGACCCCAAGGAGCATCAGACCGATGAATACTCCGACGTTCGAGTACCCGCCCAGAACGGAAATCGTTGTACCGGCGCCGAGCACGACCGAGCCGATCATGATCGATGTCGGGCGTCCCAACCGCTCGACCGCTCGACCGACAAACGGTGAGAAACCGTACATTCCGACAATGTGCAGTGCGATGACGTACGCACTGAGATCGGCATGGTGGTGATCTTTCATGTATGGCGGGGTCATCGTCATCACGGCCACCATCGCAGTTTGCGAGACCACCATTGCTGCAAGACCGAGCTGCGCCATCGGGTTGCCGGCAACCTCGGCGGCCGCCATCCGCACCTGACGAATCGGCCGTGAACGCGATGCGGAGGGGTCGAGCTGCCCGGCCACCTGCAGTGGGTCGGGACGAAGGAACACAAGGATCACCCCGGCCGCTAGAGCAAAGCACAGCGCTGCGAACAGGAACGGACCGACGAGCGGGTCAAGGCCGAGAGCGCCGGCAAGGCGGCGCTCCCACGGCGTCAGCAATGGCCCGAACGCCGCGCCGAGTGTGCCTACCCACACCACCGAGCCGATCGCCCTCGACCGACCCTCGGCAGGTGCAAGATCGGCAGCAACGAACCGCCCCTGCAGCGCGGCTGCCTGCCCGGATCCGAACAGCAACATCCCGAGCATGAACATGCCGTAGCTACCCGACTGCCCGCCGACGGCAGCGATCATCGCCCCACATGAGCCGATGGCGAAAGCCCTGGCCAGGCCGGGCCGACGCCCGCGCCGACGCATATACGCAGACAGCGGTACCGCCACCAACGCCGCCCCCACGGTGAATGCTGCGCTTCCGGTACCCGCTAGTCGGTCGCTGTCGAGTAACTGGTTGACGAGCAGAGCGATGACGGCGATGACGCCGGACACCGCGGCCTGCGCAGGGATCTGGGCCGAGCGCAACACGATGAGCGTGCGCCGTTGAATCGCACGAACATCACCATCAACCAGTTCTCGAGACGGATCGGCGGTTGTGGCGGTGCTCACAGGCCGAGAAGCGGACGTAGGTATCGGCCGGTGTGGCTACCGGCGGCGACTGCCACCTGCTCGGGTGGCCCTTCGGCCACCACGAGACCGCCGCCGCTGCCGCCTTCGGGGCCAAGATCGATCAGCCAGTCGGCGGTCTTGATGACATCGAGGCTGTGTTCGATGACGAGCACCGTGTTGCCTTGGTCGACGAGTCGGGACAACACGGTGAGCAGACGGCGAACGTCTTCGAAGTGCAAGCCGGTGGTCGGTTCATCGAGTAAGTAGATGGTGTGGCCGGTACTGCGCTTTGCCAGTTCGGCAGCGAGTTTCACCCGTTGCGCCTCGCCGCCCGACAGTGTGGGGGCCGATTGCCCAAGGCGTACATAGCCAAGGCCGACATCGAGCAACGTCTGCATGTGGCGAGCGATGACCGGCTGATTCGAAAAGAAGTTGACCGCCTCGGAGACGGGCATGTCGAGCACCTCGGCGATGTTGCGACCCTTGAACGTGATGTCGAGTGTGTCGCGGTTGTATCGACCGCCCTTGCACACTTCGCACGGCACGTACACATCGGGCAGGAAGTGCATCTCGATCTTCAACGTTCCGTCGCCGGAACACGCTTCGCATCGACCACCGGCCACGTTGAAACTGAACCGGCCGGGCAGGTAACCGCGAACCTTTGCTTCGGCGGTTGTCGCGAACAACTTGCGGATGTTGTCGAACACGCCCGTATACGTGGCCGGGTTCGAACGCGGTGTCCGCCCGATGGGCGACTGGTCCATATCGATGACCTTGTCGAGCAACTCGACACCGGTAATGGTCTTGTGTTTACCGGCTGCGGTCTTGCTCTTGTAGATCTTTTGCATGAGTACCGGCAGCAAGATGTCGCGAACAAGCGTGCTCTTGCCGCTGCCCGAGACGCCGGTGATGGCGACCAGACAGCCGAGTGGAATGCGAACGTCGATGTCGCGCAGGTTGTGCTCGCGTGCCCCCTTGACCGTGACCCAATCCACCCCAGGTGAGCGGCGGTGCTGCGGTACAGGGATGCTGCGCTTGCCAGCGAGGTACTGACCGGTGAGCGACTCTTTGACCTTGAGGATGCCTTTGACCGGACCGCTGTACACCACCTCGCCACCATGCTCGCCAGCTCCGGGACCGATGTCGACGATCCAGTCGCTCTCGCGGATCGTGTCTTCGTCGTGCTCGACGACGAGCACGGTATTGCCCAGGTCACGCAGGCGGACGAGCGTGTCGATGAGGCGACGGTTGTCGCGTTGATGGAGCCCGATGGATGGTTCGTCGAGCACGTACAACGTACCCACCAGCCCCGAGCCGATCTGGCTGGCCAGGCGAATGCGCTGTGCTTCGCCACCGGCCAGCGTGCCGGCCGACCGCGACAGCGACAGGTAATCGAGCCCGACATCGAGCAAGAACCCGAGGCGGGCATTGATTTCCTTCGTGACCCGCTCGGCGATCATCCGGTCTCGCTCGCCGAGTTCGAGCCCCGCCAAGAACTTCGCCGACTCGCCAATGCTCATCTCGCACACTTCGGCGATGTGCTTGTCGTTGATGGTGACCGCCAGCGTGGCGGGCTTGAGCCGAGCACCGCTACAGGCAGAGCACGGCACCAATCGCATATACCCCTCGTACTGCTCACGACTCCAGTCGCTCTCGGCACCCTCGTGGCGCCGTTTGATCCACGGAATCACTCCCTCGTAGGCGGTCGAGTACTCGCGGCTGCGGCCGTAGCGGTTCTTGTACTTCACCTTCAGGTTGCCATCGACACCGTAGAGGATGACCTTGCGCTGTTTGGCGTCGAACGAGTGGTACGGCGCATCGAGATCGATCTCGTGAGCATCGGCCACCGCCTCGAGCATGCGGGTGAAGTACTGCGTATGCGCGCTGCGCCACGGAGCGATCGCGCCGCCGTTGATGCTGAGATCGCTATCGGGAATGACGAGTTCGGGATCGACTTCGAAGGTGGTGCCCAGCCCATCGCACGGCACGCACGCGCCATACGGAGAGTTGAACGAGAAATTGCGGGGGGCGAGTTCTTCGAAGCTGATGCCACACTTCGGGCAGACGAGGTGCTGGCTGAACGTGAGCGTTTCATCGGCACCTTGATGGCTCCCATCGCGGGCAACGAGTTCTACCTGGGCGACACCCTCGGCCAGCCGCAGCGCGGTCTCGAGCGAGTCGGTCAGTCGCCGCTCGATGCCGTCGCGCCGCACCAACCGGTCGATGACCACTTCGATGTGGTGTTGTTCGTAACGTGCCAGCTTCTCGTCGCGGCGGATGAACTCGGCGATGTCGACCAATTCACCATCGACGCGGGCCCGGACATATCCCTGGGCTGCCAGGTCGGCGAGCAGCGTGTCGTACTCGCCCTTACGGCCGCGTACGACCGGGGCCAGCACTTGGAACCGCGTGCCATCAGGCAATTCGAGAATGCGATCGACGATCTGCTGCGGGGTCTGACGCGCAAGCCGCGTGCCATCGGCGGCGCAGTGCTGGATGCCAATTCGCGCATACAACAGTCGGAGATAGTCATAGACCTCGGTGATGGTGCCGACCGTGGACCTGGGATTCTTGCTACCACTCTTTTGGTCGATGGAAATGGCCGGGGAAAGCCCCTCGATCACGTCGACATCGGGCTTGTCCATTTGGCCGAGGAACTGGCGCGCATATGAACTGAGACTCTCGACGTAGCGCCGCTGTCCTTCAGCGTAGATGGTGTCGAACGCCAGGCTGCTCTTACCCGACCCGGAAAGACCGGTGAACACGATCAGCCGGTCGCGTGGTAGGTCGACGCTGATGTTCTTGAGGTTGTGCTCGCGTGCGCCGCGGACGATGATCTTGCCGGAATCGTGGGCTACGGAAACCTTGGGGGGCATCTGAGCGAGCCTACCGATCGCCCATCGGTCGGACGGCGGGGAGTTCAAGGTAACGACGCACATCCATCGCGCCATGCTAGCGGAGAGTCGAACACCTGTACCCATCGGATGGCGGGAAGCCGTGTTAAGTTCTCTACACTGCAGACGATGTCGTTGACGTTGACGTTGAACCAGTTCAAGTTCGACCGTGACGGCGTCGTCGCGCTCAAGGTGCTCACCGAGCATCTCGTTGCGACACAGCACCTACTCGACCTACTCAATGATCCGGCGAACGAACAGCAGATGACACGCGCCGAGGAACTCGACAGGCCCCCGCTGGCCGGCATCGTCCACCTGCTTGAAGGCGATGCACAGTTGGCCGGTGCCCTGGGCTCGCGTACGTCCGGCAAACGGTTTCGCTCCGCCGTGACCGTCGCCGTCAAGATCAAGCTGCTCGACATGGGCTGGTCAACCACCGGTCGCCATGGGCCGGTGACAAACTCGCGGTACTTCGAGCGAGGAGAACGATTCAAACACTGAACTGCGTTCGATGTAAGGAACCGCTGCAGTTCATGGCACAACCTGCCGATAGTTGTCCTGATGATCGGCGGACACTCCACGAACTCCTCACTCTCGCGGGTGAGCCGATACCTACTCGAGTATTTACATACCGAGACCAACGCCACATGGATCGTGGGGTCGACCCCGCTCGGGGCGTCATTTCCGATAGTCGGTCCCCGCAATCACGAGTTGGGCTACCTGTCGATGACATCGACCGACGATCCGTCTCGCTTCAACGGCATCGGCACTGCCGTTGCAGCCGCCCTCGGTGCAATCGGGTCGGCCGAGCTGCTACAGCACGCGACCCCCGTTGCGCCCGTCGCCGGTTCAGCGCCCGATGATGATCCTGCCGGCGGTCGGTTGATCGCCTATTTTCAGCCGATCGTCGCCCTACGTACAGGCGACGTCGTAGCGATCGAGGCGCTTGCCCGCTGGCAAACGGCCGAGGGTGTCCTCGCTCCATCGACGTTCATCGACTCGTTCAACAATGGTCCGTTGATGCTCGGGCTGTTCGACCGAATGCTCGAAGCAGCCTTGCAGTTTCTCGCTGACCACCGTCACCGAATGCCCGACCTCAGCGCCACGGTGAACCTTGAGCACGCCGCCATCGCCGAGTACGGACTCCGTGATCTGGTGTCGCGCAGGTTGGGCGAATTCGGCATCAAGGCCGACTCGCTGACCATTGAACTCAATGAGCGCCTCGCCTACGAGCACACGGCTGGCACACTCGGCCAACTTCGTCAGCTCGCCGATATGGGCGTCAACCTCGTGGTCGACGACATGTCGACCAGCTTCGACGCAATCCGGCGCATGCCAGGCGTTCCGATTGCAGGAGCAAAGTTGGATCGCCGCTACGTCAATCAGTTGACCGCGGGCGACCACGAGATGAGCGTGGTTCGCGGCGTGCTCGAGCGGGCAGCAGCAGCGGGCATAGAGGTGATCGCAGAGGGAGTCGAAACACAAGCCCAGTGCGATCAGTTGGTGCGCTTCGGCTGCAACTTCGGGCAGGGGTACCTGTTTGCCGTGGCACAGCCGGCTAGTTCGCTTGCATCGGTGTTGGAAGCCCCGCTGGTCTCCAGCTGGTAGTCGCCGGCCGCTTCGGCGCCACGTGAATCAGTTCGCGTCGCGCAACTCGCGACGCAACTCGTTGACCTCGTCGCGAAGCCGAGCGGCGTACTCGAACTTCAGCTCGGCGGCAGCCTCGTGCATCTCTTCTTCCAGGGTGAGGATGAGACGGTTCAGCTCTTGCTGCGGCAGCGTCTTCAACTCGGCCTTGACCTTGTCGCGTTCGCGTATTCGACGGCGATCCTTGCCGGGCACGGGAGCGCCCGGATCGCTGAGACCGAGCATGGACAAGATGTCGCCGACCGCCTTGCGGATGGTCTGCGGATTGATGCCGTTCTCGGCGTTGTACTTGATTTGGCGCTGACGACGCCGCTGTGTCTCGTCGATGGCGCGTTGCATCGAGTTAGTGATCTTGTCGGCGTACATGATGACCTGGCCATCGACGTTACGGGCGGCGCGGCCCATGGTCTGGATGAGCGACGTCTCGCTGCGCAGGAACCCCTCCTTGTCGGCATCGAGGATGCAGACCAGCGACACCTCGGGGAGGTCGAGACCTTCACGCAACAAGTTGATGCCGACGAGTGCATCGAACTCGCCGAGCCGCAACCCACGCAGCGTTTGGATGCGTTGGATGGTGTCGATGTTGCTGTGCAGATAACGCACTCTGAGGCCCTGCTCGAGCAGATACTCGGTGAGGTCTTCGGCCATCTTCTTCGTGAGGGTGGTGATGAGTACACGATCGCCACGCTCGACACGTTGGTTGACGTTGTCGATGAGGTCGTCGATCTGGCCCTTGGTGGGCTTGACGATCACCTCGGGGTCGACCAGACCGGTGGGACGAACGATCTGCTCCACGACTTGTTGCGAGACCCGCAGTTCGTAGGCGGCCGGTGTGGCGGACAAGAAGATGACCTGGTTCAGCCGCTCCATGATCTCGTCAAACCGCAGCGGTCGGTTGTCGCCGGCGCTCGGTAGACGAAAGCCGTGGTCGATGAGCACGTTCTTTCGACTGCGGTCACCCTCGAACTGGCCATGGAGTTGCGGCACGGCAACGTGGCTCTCGTCGATCACGAGCAGAAAGTCGTCCGGAAAATAATCGAGCAACGTGAACGGCGGGTCACCATGGTTGCGGCCGTCGATGTGCATCGAGTAGTTCTCGATGCCATTGCAGTAGCCGACCTCTTGGATCATTTCAAGGTCGTACTGCGTACGCATGCGCAACCGCTGCGCTTCCAGCAGCTTGCCTTGAGATTCGAACAGAGCGAGGCGTTCTTGGAGTTCAGCCTCGATGCCGATGACGGCCCTACGCATGCGCTCGTCGCCCGCCACATAGTGGGTGGCCGGAAAGATCATCACCTGCGTCAGTTCGCGGAGTTGCTCGCCAGTGAGCGGATCGACCACCGTGATGCGATCGACGGTATCGCCGAACATTTCGATGCGCAGCACTGTCTCGTCATAGGAGGGGTGCACCTCGATGGTGTCGCCGCGCACTCGAAACTTGCCGCGGCCGAGCGTCATGTCGTTGCGGTCGAACTGCAGATCGACGAGGCGGCGAAGGATGCTGCGCTGGTCGTAATCGACCCCGGTATGGAGTTCGAGCAGTTGCCCGCGGTACTCCTCGGGGTTGCCCATCCCGTAGATGCAACTGACCGACGCGACCACGATGGTGTCACGCCGAGTGAGCAATGCAGCGGTGGTGGAGTGACGGAGCCGGTCGATCTCGTCGTTGATAGACGAGTCCTTTTCGATGTAGGTGTCGCTGGAGGCGATATAGGCCTCGGGTTGGTAGTAGTCGTAGTAGCTGACGAAGTACTCGACCCGGTTGTTCGGGAAGAACTCGCGCATCTCCTGCGCCAACTGCGCGGCCAACGATTTGTTCGGCGCAAGGATCAACGTCGGTCGCTGGACCTGCTCGATGGTCCACGCAATCGTGGCGCTCTTGCCAGAACCGGTGATGCCCAGCAACGTCTGGAAGCGATCGCCACGAACCACGCCCTCGGTGAGTTTGGCGATGGCCTGTGGCTGATCGCCGGCCGCAGCGAAGTCGGACACCACCGTGAACGGTTCGCCAGCGAGGACATGGGCAGACATAGCGAGATGATACCAGCAGAACGCATGTTCGATCTCTCGCCCCTACCTCCAAGAAACGCCGCCTGCCGCACCCCGGCCGGACTGGTTGAATAGACCGATGACCGTTGTCCCCCTCACGACCTCGCGTCTGCACCTCCGACTCATGAACCAAACCGACGTCGACACGATGGCCAGGTATCGAGCGATCGACCAGATCGCCAGGTACCAAGACTGGCCGATGCCCTACACACGTGACCGTGCTGCAACCTCGCTTGCGAAGCAGTCAGCACTCGTGGATGTCGCCAACGGCGAGTGGGTTTCGATCGCGATCGAGTTCAACGGCACGGTGATCGGTGATGTCGCAATCGGTCTGTCCGACGATGGGGCCATCGCTACACTCGGCTACACGCTGGCACCTGAGTACCACGGACGGGGCTTTGCTAGCGAGGCCGTCGGGGCGGTGGTCGATGCACTGTTCGAGCACACCGCCGTGCACCGCATTGTGGCGACACTGGATCCGGCGAACGGACCGTCGATGCGGTTACTCGAGTCAACCGGTTTCCAGTATGAGGGACTGCTCCGCGAGGCCGTGCTCGTGCGCGGCGAGTGGGTCGATGACATGTACTTCGGACTGCTCCGAGCCGACCGGATGGCGTGGCGGTCACGCTGCCAATCGCCCTAGCGGAGCGTATGATTCATCCAACTCGACGCAACCAACAACTTGGCTAACCGGCGACTCGAAACGCACCACTACCAACAGCGATTCGTCTCGACGGTTACGCAGTCGTTCGCCGACGTGCTGCTGCCCGAGGTGCTGCTGCCCGACGCGCTGGTCCCAGACGCCGAGGGGATCAGCTCCGGGCACAGCGATGCACTCGCCTCTCGGTCAGCGTTGTCGATGAGTTGGGCGGACCGCGGCGCTTCCACGAACAAGTCGGGTTCTCTGGCACCGGCGAAGTCGACGATGGCGATGTCGTAACAGTTGTCGCAACGATGCCATTATGAATACTGTCGTGACGAACGAAGGTACGTCTGCACACGCGCATGGGCGGAGAAGATCCAGCTACGAGTAGCACGTCGGGCTGGCGGTGACGCCATCGCCGGCATCCTCTGGAATTCGCGACAAGCCGACCTGCACGCACGAAGTCGTCCGGACGGATTGCTCGCCGATGTGCTCCACCATGCCCCAGCCGAGGTCGTCGTCGCATGGCATCCACACGGGCTGGCCCGTCCATTCCGGATGACCGGACGAACCGTGCCGCCCATCGAGAACGGCGAACCGGCCCGCCTGCTGCAAGAACTCTCCTGCCTCATCGGAGCACCGATCGAACACTGATTCGCGCGAGGGTGCTGTTCAGTCGGCCTGCGGCTGACGTGCTGGCAGCTCGAAGTCGCTCGGCAGCTGTGGTAACCCGAGCAACGAATCCCAGATCATGTCGACCTGCTCGGTCAGCGCGTCGACCGTGCCACTGTTGTCGATCACGTACGTCGCCCGTTCGAGTCGTTGCTCTCGTGTCGCCTGCCGGGCCATCCTCGCCCGTGCATCGGCTTCGTCGAAGCCGCGAAAGTCAACCAGACGTTGCACCTGTTGCTCCTCGGGCAGGTCGACCACGATGGTGGCCTGCAATCCCTCACGCGGGTTCTCGGTGAGCAACGGAATGTCCATCACCACGACGTTGTCGGTGGCGCGCTGAGCCATGACACGACTGTTGACCACAACACCAATCGCTGGATGGACGATGGCATTGAGCGCCTTGAGCGCGTCAGCGTCGGCAAACGCGATCGCCGCGAGCGCCGCCCTGTCAAGACTCCCATCGGCAGCAATGACTCCGGACCCGAATCGGTCGGAAAGCTTCTCCAGCAACGGTGAGCCAGGTTGCTGCACCTCGCGGGTGATCGCGTCGGCGTCGATGATGATCGCACCGCGTTCGGCGAGCAGCACACTGACGGTGGACTTGCCGGAACCAATGCCGCCTGTCAGTCCTACAAGGATCATGCGCTGCAGTCTGGCCGATGACATTCGGTAATGTTCACGGATGGCCACGATTCTCGCTCACATCACCGTCAAGCCCGGCATGTCGGCTCGCTTCGAGCAGATTGCACGCACACTGTATTCGTCCACCAACGACACGGAACCGAACGTGCGCCGGTACGAGCACTGGCGTGGCGCCGAGGAGGGCACGTATTACACCCTGCTGTCCTTCGATGGCTTCAACGACTTCATCCACCACCAGACCAGCGAGCACCACGAGACGGCCTCGGCTCAGTTGGGCGAGGTGCTCGCGGGCATCAAGTTGGAGTGGGTCGACCCAATCGCCGGGGCCGCACCGCTCGCCCCCACCACCAGAGAAGCGCTACCCGACGACCCAACCGACCTGTTCCGCAAGTACGCACAGCGCTTCGCCGCGCAGATCGCCCCATGGTGGAACGACCTCGCCTGACTGGGAGCTGACCACCTGGCTGGCTGGATGGATAGATGGATGTGGCTCTCGGAAGCCGACACCGTGTCGAAATGCGTAGAGGTCTCGTGCCGATGTTGCTCCCCGTCGCCGGTTTCACCCTGCTCGCAACTACGTGTGGCACGGATAAGCCTGCAACACAGCCGACCGAGTTTTCTGTCGTAGCGCTGTTGGCTCAGGTACCTGAATCCGCTGTCGAGGATGTGCGCAGCGTCACTGTCGTCTTCGGAGATCTTGATGCCGCATCGGTTGCGGCCGGGGTGCGCCGGCCCGATCCCGCGAAACCGCTCGATGACACCGAGATTCGAAACTGGGCAGGGGCAATCCAGGGATTCACCCCGGCCGGAGGCGACAAGCCAAGTTCGGTCATCATGGTGTCGCCGGAGTTCTTGGGGTCCAGGGGATACGCGCTGTCTGCCGAGCTCGTTGCGGAGATCGGGTTTTCGCTGCTCGACGTCCACTCGTTCATCGAGTACCAGAACGTACCGAGTTCGTTCACCGTGTTCCGAGCAGATGTCGGCGCACAGGGCCTGACGCAGGCGATGGGTGTTCCGACGAACAACAGGTGGAAACTCGGTGGCGCGGACGGCGATTTCGGCGTTGCCCCTTCGGCAGCTCGACGGGTTGGTGAATCGTTGAGAATTGGGGCCCGCGACGGGTTCATCGGCATATCGCGCACTTCCGCGCCGATCACAGCCTGGCTTGAACCCTCCGTCAAGACACTGGTCAATGACCCTGCGTTGGCGGCAATCGCCAAGCAGCTCGATGGAGCGAAGGTGTATTCCGCGTGGGTGAGCAAGCGCGACAGGTCTGTCGGAGACAGCGGTAACCCGGCTGTCGCCGACGTCAGGGCCAAGGGATGGCTGCTACAACCGTTCGACGCCGTCGGTCTCGGAAGCAGCCTCGTTGATGGTCACCCTGTTGCCACACTCGTCTATCACCACGCCAGCACCGCCGAGGCCAAGGCCAAGGCCAACGGTGAGATACTTGCACGGCTGTTCGCGCAAGGGTTGAGCTCCGAGTCGCAAGAACCATTCGCCCAATTCGTTTCGGTCAAAGACATCACCGTCGATGGTGTGACGGTGATCGTGACATTGCTCCCCAAGGACACACCCCCTTCAGCAGTGTGGAAGATGGCGTTCGACGACGATCTCCCGTTCCTACACGAGTGACGATCTCGCTCCTGATTAGCTGCTGCGCACCAGGCGACCGGGGCGTGCTCCGGTGTCAGCATCGTGGCGTCGGGTCACGACACCATTGACCATGGTGGCCAGGTAGCCCGACACCGGTTGGATCAGGCGTGTGCCACCGGCCGGAAGGTCGTGGAAGGCCTTCGGCGGCGACACCGACAAACCATCGAGATCGATGACGTTGATGTCGGCGCGCAACCCCGCCGCCAGCGTGCCGCGATCGCGCAGGCCGTACAGCGCAGCGTTACGGGCCGTCTGCTTGGCAACAAGGAACTCCAACGGAATGCGCTCCCCCCGCCGCCGGTCTCGCGCCCAGTACGACAACTGCGTGGTGGGCATCGAGGCATCGCAGATGAGCGTCACATGCGCTCCGGCATCGCTCAGCCCGGTAACCGTTGCCGGGTGGACCAGCATCTCGCGCAGTACCTCCTGGGCGGCGTGTACATCGAGGCCGCCCATCAGCGCACCCATCGCCAAACCGTCCTGCTCGAGCAGGAAGTCGTACAGCACGCTGAGGATGTCATCGCCGGTAGCGGCCGCCCTGGCACCGAGACACGACGACATCTCCGGTTCGTAATCAACCGGATCGGCAAGCGGGTAGATGACCGGCGCGGCCATCTGGAACAGGGTGTACAGGTTGGCCATCGAGCCCGGCTCAGCCACGGCAACATCGCCCTCGGACAAGATCGCAGCCTTCACCTCGGCCTTGGCCATCTCGCGCACACGCTCGGCAATCGGCAACCCGGCCATGCGCATGTACGTCGGTCGGCGCTGGAACGCGTGGTACCCCGACAACCCGGTCACGAGGCCGATCGGTCGAGATGGGACCTGGGGAAACAGTTGCGCCCCGGCGGCATTTGCATCGAGAGTCATCTGCAGCAAGTGACGCCACGTATCGGGTGGGTAGTCCGGCGACTGCACCAACGTGAACGTCACCGGACGACCGCTGGCACGCGAGAACGAATCCATCAGCTTTAGTTCGGCCTCGGGTGTGGTGCGCTCACCACCCAACCCCTCGAGCTTGCCGACGGTTCCGGCCGGAATCATCTCGAAGACACCCTTGCCGACTGCGCCCATCGCTCGCGCAATGGCAAGCAGTTCCTCGTCAGCGGCGAACGTGCCCGGCACCGGCGAGCCCCAGAGCGAACGGTGCCCGATGGTACGCGAGGTACTGAACCCGAGCGCGCCGGCCTGAATCGCCTCGGCCACGAGCGCCGACATCTGTGACAAATCCTCAGCGGTGGCATCTTCGTTGTCAGAACCGCGCTCGCCCATCACGTAGTACCGCACCGAACCATGCGCGATCTGGGCACCGATGTCGAGCGAGTACTGACGACCGGCGATGTAGTCCATGTACTCGGGGAAGCTCTCCCACCGTCCCCACTCGATCCCTTCGTACAACGCGGTGCCGGGGATGTCTTCGACGCCTTCCATCAGTTCGATCAGCGACTTCTCGCCGCCTGGGCGGACCGGCGCGAACCCGACACCGCAGTTGCCCATCACGATGGTGGTGGCGCCGTTGCCGGCCGATGGGTCCATCACTTCGTCCCAACTCACCTGGCCGTCGTAGTGCGTGTGAACGTCCACCCATCCGGGGGTGACGATCGCCCCATCGGCATCGATCGTGTTCGCCGCCGCGTCGGTGATGGTGCCGCCGACCTGCACGATGCGGCCGTCCTTGACAGACACGTCGCCCCGAATGGGGGCACCGCCAGACCCGTCGACAATCGTGCCGCCCTTGATGACCTGATCGAGCATGTCGGTATCCCCCTAGTAACCGGTGCAATCCGCACCGCAGTGATCTCGGCTCCGAGACTAGGGCGACTCTCGGGCACGACGTAGGGTCAGAGCACGTCGAGGCCGTTCTCAGAGCTCGGTCAGTTCGCCGTTCGACCATTGATTGCGTAGCTTGAACTTCTGGATCTTGCCCGAACCGGTGAGCGGGAATTCGTCGAGGGCGAACCAGTGCCGCGGAGTCTTGTGTGGCGCGAGGTGCTCGCGCATATACGCGAACAATTCGTTCTTGTCGACGACTTCACCGGGTGCGGGTCGTACGAACGCGGCGACCTCCTCTCCCCACTTGTCGTCGGGCAGACCGACGACAGCCACCTCGCCGACCTTCGGATGGCGGAACAGCAACTCCTCCAACTCCCGTGGGTACACGTTCTCGCCGCCGCGAATGATCATGTCCTTCAGCCGTCCCTCGATCGTGCAATAGCCCCGATCATCCATCGCACACAGGTCGCCGGTATGCAGCCACCCGTCGGCATCGATTGCTGCAGCGGTCGCTTCATCATTTTCAAAGTAGCCACGCATGACGTGATAGCCGCGGGTGCAGTACTCGCCAATCTCCCCGATCGGGAGTGTTGCACCAGTGTCGGGGTCGATCACCTTGACCTCTACGCCGGGCATCGGCGACCCGATAGTGCCGGCCTTGTCGGCGATTGTGTCGGTCGGTTTGGTCATCGATGCCACGGGTGAACACTCGGTCTGTCCGAACACAATGGTAAACGGGGCTCCGAGCCGCTCCTCGAGCGCCGTGACCAGCGCGGCAGGCACCGTGGACCCACCCGAGCAGACCGCATCGACCGACGACATGTCGGTGGTAGCAAAGCTGGGGTGCTCCATCAGAGCGACGAGCATCGTCGGGACGCCGAGCATCGCGTTGACGTGGTACGCGCCGAACAGTTCGAGCACGAGGCCTGGGTCGAATGCCTCGACAAGCACCTGGGTGGCCCGCTTGGACACTGCACCAATGACGCAACACACACACCCACCGGTATGGAACAGCGGCATCGTCGTGAGGAACACGGCACCATCAGCGACGCCCATCCGGTCGGCAGTGTGCGCCCCATTGTTGACGAGCCCGCGGTGATGCAGCAGCGCACCTTTCGGGAACCCCGTGGTGCCCGAGGTGTACTGGATCATCACCGGGTCGTCGGAGCGCACAACCGGCAGTTGGATCGCAACGTCGTCGCCTGCCGACACGAATTCGTCCCATCGATCGAACCGGATGATCTCGCGCAACTCGGGACACCGCGGGGCAAGCTCTTCCACGGTGGCCAGCATCGCGTTGCCCCGGAACTCGGTGGCAACCACGACGCCCGCAGCGCGGGACTGGTTGAGCACGTAGTCCACTTCGCTCGACCGGAATCCGGGGTTGACGGTCACCAGCACCAGACCTGCCAGTGCTGCACCAAACTCCATCATGATCCACTCGGGGTAGTTCGGTGCCCAGACGGCGACCCGTTCACCTGGCTCGAATCGGGTTCGCAACGCCCGGGCCGTACGCTGGGATTGCTCGTACAACTCGGAGTAGGTCCACTGGCGACGGGCTGCAGAATCGGTGACGCCGGCGATCAGCGCGACTCGGTCCGGCACCGTCGCTGCTGCGTGAGCAAGTAGGTCGCCCAACGTGATGTCACGAACCTCCGGCTCGCTAGCGCCGATTGCGTAGGACTCTGTCAACGCCATCATGACCCCCGGTCTCGTTGTCGCCGCCGCCGGCACCCGCATGAATGTAGCGCAGCAGCCGAGGTGCGCCGGTGCGCCGGTGCGCCATGGTCGGTGCGCCATGGTCGGTGACGAGGCGACCGAGCCGGACAGGGTGCTGCGGCCGGGACTTCTACCCGTAGCGATAGTCCACGACCAGACAGGCTATCGCACGGTGCGGGTGGGGTGTGGCGGCACCCCGACCCGAGCTCACCGATGTGAGTGGTGTGGCGTGGTCGACACGTGGAGGCACGTGTGCCTACGTAGCGACACGTGCCTCCACGTGTCGCTGCGATCAGCGATTTGAACTCGCCACGGCGGAGACCCGGTCCCCAGCCGACTGCCCCTCAGTCGCGCGTCACACCACCTCAGCCCGTCGATGATCACAACGCGGCACTGTGAGCGAACGCGTCCCCCTCCTCTGCTCCAACTCAACCCGAGGGCTAAGCTTTGGCGTTGGGTTGTTGCCAACAGGCTGTCGCACAATGCTGTTTGGTGGTCCGGCAGGTGAGGTTGGCCGTCTGGTCGTATTGTCGGCAACGGTGTCACGGTTGTTGCTGAACTCGTGATTGTGCCGCACAAGTCGGCTCAACATCGGCGACTGACAGCCGACCCGCCGGGCCTACCCGTTGTTGCGGTGCCAAGTCGCGTCGAGTTATCGGCGCTGACGACCTGAAACTCGACGCGATCCTGCCCGCTACAGCTTTCCGGGAAGAGTCGCGTCGAGTTATCGGCGCTGGCGACATGAAACTCGACGCGATCCCGCCCGCACAGCCATCGTGGTCGCTGATCCAGACTTCCACCACCCCCGCCTGTCATGCAACGAACGTTCACGCTGCAGCGCGACCGCACAGCCGGGGTCGGGACCGGGACCGGGATGTCGCCAGACTCCACCCGCAATTTGCGACAGCCTGTCAATGACAGCCAAACGCCAAAGGTCGGACGGTTTCGCCTCACCCTCGCCTTCGTTGCGGCGGTGCTCACGGCTCCGGCCCTGAGGCGCACCACCAAACAGCATCTTGCGACAGCCTGCAGAACGGTCCACTCAGCCGCAAATACCGGCGGTACGGCTGAGGATGCGCCACGACAGAGATGTACGTTCTGGGGCATGGTGCATTTTCGGGCAGATTTTCTCGTTGTCGGGCGTTGACCATACCGTGACGAGGATTGACCCAACCGCAGCCGCATCCGCACCGCAGACCGAGTTCGAGGTCATCGGTAGCCACGCCGACTCGACGCGACGCCTGAGTGACCTCGCAGACATCGTCGAGGTGATTCGCCCCGTCATCGCTGCCGATGGCGGCGAGCTGCGGGTGATCTCCGTCGACGTCGAGCAGGGCGTCGTCACGCTGCAGCTGGCGGGTGCATGTGGCAGTTGTGCTGTGTCCGGTGCGACGTTGAACCAGGGCATCGACCGCATCCTGCGCGACCGACTCGACTGGGTCACAGCCATCGTCGGCCAGATCGAGGAGTCCGACACCAGTGGCTATGGCGGGTGGACCCCGAAGGCTGGCTGAGCCGAGCCCATCTGCGTGACCGCGGCCAACGGGGGAACAAGGTCCCTGTCGCGATGCCACCGATTGGTGCACACTGTCGATGTGGCCACCTCTACCAACGCGTACGACCGACTGGGCGGTGCAGAAGGCGTCGACCGACTCATCGCTGGGTTTTACGACCGGGTACTCGACGATGCCGATCTGGCACCCTTCTTCCAGCATGCCGACATGAGCCGCTTGCTGACCATGCAGCACGAGTTCATTGCCACAGCACTGGGTGGTCCTGCCGAATTCGCATCCTCGACGCTGCACCACGCGCACGCTGGACGAGGGATCCGGGGGAGTCACTACGTCCGGTTTCTCGACCTCTTCATGAAGTCACTCGAAGGAGCCGGCCTTGAGCAGGAAGACATCGACCGCGTGCTCGAGCGGATGGCCATTGCCGCCCCTGACGTGATCGACGAGACGACCGAAGACGGCTGACGCCTCCAAAACAAGTAGTCCGTTACTGGAACGACGACTGGAACGACGACGGCAACGACGACGGCAACGACGATCACTGCCGTGCCGGCATCCAGCCCACCGAGTAGTGCACCCACCAGCCAGTCGACATCGACGCTGGGGCCGGATCCGGCACCGCCGAATGACTTCGCCGGCCCGGTGCTGACAAGCTTTCCGTGTGCCCTCGCACCCCTCGGCGACCGGCACTCGACCATCACCTTCTCGGCGGGTGCCAGGGTGTACGAACTCTCGGCCGACGATCGATCGGCGGCATGCATCGTCGATTCGACCGATTCGCCACCTGCATCACTGTCGTGGTCACCCTCGGGGACTTCCATGCTGCTCGACGGATCGCGTGTATTGAACTCGTCCGGCGTCCGCGAAACTGGCTACCTGGCCGACAACGCGGGGGTCAGGTGGTCGTATCCAACCGGTAGCGCGCTCATCGCTCCAGCCGTCAAGGACGGCGCGCTGCTGTGGCGCAAGGCCGGTAGTCCAGGCACCCGACTCGACATCAGCTTCCTGGCCCGAACCGATGTGGCCGCGTACCACGTTGCCGGCAAGAACGTGTTCGCAGCCGGCGTCGACGCCAACGGCATCGACGGCATCTTTGTCGCCAGCAACCGTGGCCAGAACGTTGAGACTGTCGCCACCTTGGACGACTCGACCACACGGATCACCGAACTCGCCCCTGACGCCTCTGGTGCGCTGCTGTACGCGATACATGACGAAGGCTCGAAGTGGGACATCCACGAAATCGAGTTCCCATCCCTGCATCTCGGGAGCGTGTTGGAAAGTAGCGAACCACTGAGCCATCTCACCATCGGGGTCGACCAGGGATCGGCAATCGCCGCTCGGCAAGGCACTTGTACAGGTGCCACGCGCACGGTCGCGGCGAATTGGAGCATCCAGGACGTTGGTGCCGGAACACCGCTGGCGGCACTGTCGACCTCGCCGATCGGCTGGCTCGACCACAATCATCTCGTGGTCGCCGCTCGCTCCAGCGGGTGCGCCGGACCGGCCGACGTATGGGTCGTCGACGCCAGCGGCCAAGCGCAACAGGTTCTGTCGGCCGTCGATGCCGTGTCGGTGCGGTCGGCGGTGACGTCGTTCGGCGAACTGCCAGGCGACATCAACGCCCAGGCACCTGGTTGATGACCTTGCTCTCGGTCCGGTCGGACCGATCCCTACAACGAAGCCTGAGACCTCGATCGTTCATGCTCGCCATCGTCGCGTCGGGTCTCATCCTTGTCAGCTGCGCATCCGAGCCGGCCCAATCCGCTCCCACGACAACGCAACCTGCACCCACTGAAGCTCCCACCACGCAACCCGCACCCACTCCCACAACGCAACCCGCACCGACCACGATCCAGGCCGCACCCGCGCCCGCACCCGTACCCGCACCCGCACCCGCACCCGCACCTACACCGGCACCGGCACCGGCACCGGCACCTACAACGCAACCCGCACCGACGGCGACCCAGCCCGCAGTCGTCAACTACGCGTTCCCGATCCAGTCGGCGAAGAACACTGGATACGCACATGAGCATCACGACTACCCGGCGACCGACATCTTCGACGTGTGCGGAGCCACTGTTGTCTCCCCCGTCGATGGTGTTGTCATCGATCTGCAACGCGTCGACCAGTTCGTCGAGAAGGTCAACGATCCGTGGACACGCGGCGGCCTGTACGTCGCCATCCTCGGCAACGACGGGGTGCGCTACTACATGGCGCACTTCAGAGCGATCGCCGAAGGGCTCCAGGTCGGCGATCAGGTGTCTGCCGGCACTCCTGTCGCCGAACTCGGAGAGAGTGGAAACGCCGGAGCATGCCACGTCCACTTCGGGATCTCACCTCCATGCCCGGCACTTGAGTGGTGGGTCCGCCGCGGCGTGATCTGGCCGTATCCGTATCTCGACGACTGGCGACGTGGCGTGTGGACTTCGCCAGCACCCGAAATCGAGGCGTGGGTACTCAACCACCCCGAGGCATGTACCTCGTATTCATAACGGCCCTCAGCTCAGATGCGCCGATTTTGGACGATGCTCGCCCATTACCACGCGCAGACATGGAACGGTGCCGAGCTCGCTCGAGCATTGGGCATCTCACAACCCCCGACGCGCCGGTACCTCGATGCCCTCACCGATGCGCTTATGGTGCGGCAACTACAGCCTTGGTACGCGAACGTCGGCAAGCGAGTTGTTCGGTCACCGAAGGTGTACCTGCGCGACAGCGGCGTGCTCCACACCCTGCTTGGGTTGCACACACTGGACGGCCTCCTCGATCACCCGAAGGTCGGCGCGAGCTGGGAGGGCTTTGTCGTCGAGCAGGTCGCGATGACCCTTCCGCTCACCCCGCTGTACTTCTGGGGCACTCAGTCCGGCGCCGAGCTCGACATCTTGTTCGTCCACGACGGGCGCAACATCGGCATCGAGATCCAGCGCTCGACAACACCGAAGCTAACGCCATCGATTCGCAATGCCATCACCGACCTCTCCCTGCATCAGGTTTATGTCATCCATCCCGGCACTGACAGATACCTGATCGCAGACCGGGTGGAGGCGTTGCCGCTCTCACAGCTTGCCGATTTGACCTTCGGGTGGGGACCGACCGGGTGACCACTTGCCCGCTCGTTCGAGGAACGGTGGGCGAAACTCGAGGTAACGCGACGATGCGCTACGTTGCTGCGGATGCACGTCACGGAACTATGGCGATACCCGGTGAAGTCGATGGGTGGCGAGCGGCTGCAATCGGCAGCGGTTGGCGAGCTTGGCATTGAAGGTGACCGAGGGTGGGGCGTCTTCGATGTCTCCACCGGCACCGTCTTGACAGCTCGTCGCGCACCGGAGTTGCTTTTCGCATCGGCAGGAATCATCGACGGTGACCTCATGATCGCGTTGCCTGATGGTGCCGCGGTCGGAGCAGCGAACGCGAACGGGCCGCTGTCGGCTTGGCTCGGGCGTGACGTCGAGTTGCGGCAGGCCGGAGACATCGGCGGTACCTACGAGGTGCCGTTGGACTTCGAAAACGATGCCAACTGGGTGTCATGGACAGGACCTCACGGTGCATGGCACGACTCGCACCAGAGTCGCGTCTCACTGGTGTCATCGGCGACACTGGGGAGCTGGGACATCCGCCGCTTCCGCACGAACATCGTCGTCAGCGGCTCCGGCGAGGACAACTTCGTCGGCGATCAGCTTCGCGTCGGTGACGCTGTGTCGGGCGTCGAACTCGCCGTGTCCAAGAAGATCGACCGGTGTGTGATCGTGACCCGTCCGCAACCCGGCCTCGACCGAGACATCGATCTACTCAAGCAGATCAACGCCGAGCGCGGTACGTGTCTGTCCATCGGCGCGCTCATCACATCTCCGGGCGCGATCGCAATCGGCGATGCTGTCACGCCCATCCCAACAAGAACCATGTGATCGGCCGTACGACCAGCGAGACTGCCGATGTGCAAGAATGCAACATGGCCCGCGGGCGCAGTAGCGCCCGCGGCACCGCATGGGCGATCGCTAGCGCGTTTTTCTTTTCACTGTCATCGGTCGTAGGCAAAGATCTGCTCCCAGCACTCGGAGTCTCGTCGCTGTTGTTCTGGCGATTCGGGCTTGCGTCGGTGGTGCTCTGGGCCGTGCTACTGGCGTGGTCACGCGGCGATGGGCCGAATCCTTTCGACGTCCCCCGCCTGAAACTGTTCTCGCTCGGCATGGTGATGGGCGTCATCGCAATGGTCGGGTTCTTTGCGCTCGAACGACTCGATGCATCGGTATACATCGTGCTCGTCTACCTGTATCCGGCGTTCGTCGTCATCGCGTCCACCGCGCTCGGCAAACCCCTCAAGGCACCCACGGTCATCGCGCTCGTCATCATCACCGTTGGTGTTGCGCTCACGGTGCCCGAGGTGTTCGGCGGCGTCGGCACGATCAGCCCGTTCGGCGCGCTACTCGCCGTTGGACAAGCCGTGCTGTTCGCGGCGTACATGATCCTGCAACACCGGATTGTTCCGGAGTCTGTCGACGGTGTGGTCAACGCGGGATGGACCACACTCGGGGCTGCAGCGGTGATGGCTCCGTTGGCGCTCGGAGCCGGGCTCAATCGCCCCCATGGCGCGCACATGTTGCTCGAGGTGGGGCTCTTCGCCCTCATCCCGACCGTTGCTGCCACAACGTGCTTCTTTCGTGCATTGGGCCACATCGCGCCGGGCATCATGGCAATGATCATGACCCTCGAAGTCGCGCTGGCGATCGCCTGGTCGGCGCTGTTCCTCGGCGAGCACGTCCGTTCGATCCAGGTGCTCGGTGCCGCAGTAGTGATTGCCGGGGTGATGATCGCACAGCGTGCCAGCGCCGCAGCAGAGGCCACCGTGCCCGCCGGCGTGTAACCAACGACGAGTCGGGTTGGATCGCGCCGATTCACTCCAATGACGGATGGCGGACCACATCGAGGAAACGACAGATCGCGTCGATAGCAGCACGGCAGCGGACCGAGTTGAACACTTCGAAGGCGTGCTGAGCGCCAGGCACCTCGACGAACACGAGCGGCGCATTCGTGCACTGCCCGAGCGCGGCGACAAATTCACGCGCCTCCTCACGCCATACCAGCGCGTCGAGTTGGCCTTGGATCACGAACATCGGCGGTGCCTGCGCGTTCACCCGGAACAACGGCGACGCGGCCTTCCAGCCAGCTTCATCGGCGCTCAGTGTGGTGCTCATCACCGACCGCTCGAGGAACCGCCGCAGTGCGCTGCGGCCACGCAATCCGGAACTATCCGTGAGATCGAACGGCCCATAGATCGGCACACAGGCGTCGACCGATGCATCGGCTGTTTCGAAGCCCGGTTGGAACACCGGATCGGCTGGCGCGAGCGCGGCCAGCCCCGCAAGGTGACCGCCCGCTGATGAGCCGGATACGGCGATGAACGATGGGTCGCCCCCATACTCGGCGATGTGTTCTCGGACCCACACGATCGCCCGTTTGACGTCGATAATCTGCGCCGGCCAACGATGCCGTGGCGCCAGCCGGTAGTTGATGGAGACACCGATGTACCCGCGGCGAGAGAGATGCAACAGCAGCGGTTTGCCCTGCTGATCCTTGTTGCCGATGACCCATGCGCCACCGTGGATGTAGATCAGCACCGGAAGCGCCTCGGCAGCGCCACCCGGCGGATGAACCGTTGTGCCCACCGGGCGATAGACGTCCAGGCGGTTACGCCTTCCGTGCTCGCCGTAGGAGAGGTTGCGGATCACCTCCACGCCACGGTGGTCGAACCAGAACGGAATCCACGCATGCCAGCGTGGTGGCGAGACCGAGGCCGAGACCGAGACCGAGACCGAGACCGAGACCGAGACCGAGGCCGGCGTCGAGCCTGCGATCATCGTTGCGAGCCCTCGCTCAAACGCGCACGCAGCTGTGCCTGCGCGCCGCTGAACGGCGACCAATCCGATCATCGACACTCCGAGCAGCACGATGCCTACCGCTCCGACGACTTCGTGCAATGCCCCCGCCCGCACGAGCAGTCCGACAGCAATCGCCTGGAAGACAAGGTGGAACATCGCCAACTCGCCCACGAGCCAGCTCGTCATCATGTACACGAAGGTGAGTTCGGCCGGGCGTACCACTCTCACGGTGGCCAACACCGTTCCGAGGCACGCTACAACTCCGAAGATGAGCGACAGCGTCGCGCTCACTGCTCCACCGGCCACTCGCCCGCAGCACGCAGTTCCACCCTGCGCTGCACGTCGAGGCAGGCGTCGGTGACCTTGCGTCCGAAGTCGGGCCGAACACAAGCGACCTTGTTGTCATCGATGAGGTTGATGTGCGAGTTGGGGAGCGCAGTAGCCACAGCCGCCACCAACTCCTGGAGGACCGGAACGAACCGGTCGGCTACGGCCCACGCATCGGGCACCAACTCAGGACACGTGATCATCCCGACGTCGATGGTTTGACCGTTGCTGAAGAAGGTGATGTTGAGGCCGCCGCCATACAGAAGCGGTCCGAGGGGGTACACGTGCTCGATCCGTGCGCCGGCCACATAGAAGTCGACAGGCGGACCGGCGACGTTGGAGATGATCAGGTTGTAGATCGGCGGCGTTCGAGCCTCGAGGTGAGCCAGGCTCCACGCCTGCGCCGCCGCCGAGAACATCGACGGAGGCAGCAGATCACTGAGACCGAGGCTCCGACGCTCAGCGATCGCGCGTTGCAACTTCTTGGCCGCGATCGAGCTCTGATGAATCGCATGAAGCCGCTCGAGCGGATCGGCAATGTCGGTGGCCAGCGACACGAACATCGACGCGACCTGGGTGCCGACATCGCCCCTTGAGGCTTCCGTACGGACGGACACCGGCACCTGTGCGATCAGCGGTCGACCGGGAAGCTCGTGCATGTCGTGGAGATAGGACCGCAGCACGCCAGCACAGACGGCGAGGACAACGTCGTTGAGCTTCACCCCGGTCGCTGTCTTCAACTGCTTCACGGTGTCGAGCGCCAGCACGGCAGACGCGAAGCCGCGATGCGGTGTGAGCTGACCGTTGAACGGAACGTGCGGCGCTCGAAACGGCATCGCCGGTGGGGTCTTGCCCAGCGCCATCGGCACCACCGCTACGCCCTGCTCGACGACCTGACGCCCGTAGCGAACCAGACGCAGCGGCGAGGCGATGACTTCGAGACTGCTCCGGGCCACGATCTGTGCCCACGATGGTGATGCCTCCGCCTCATACGGCGGTGGCTCATCGGCGGGGGGCGGGTCAGGCGAGAGGTCGAACAACAACGTCGCCGCATGGGTACCTGACTGCCCGTCGATGATCGAATGATGGATCTTCGTGAGTACGGCAACGCGGCCGTCGTCGAGACCGTCGATGAACCACATCTCCCACAGCGGACGCGAACGATCGAGCTTGCGACCGATCAGATCGCCGACCACCTTGGACAGCGTCATGCAATCACCCGGGGCCGGTACCACCATGTGTCGGACGTGGTTGGCGACATCGAAATCCGGATCATCGGCGAACCACGACCAACCAAGCCGGAACGGCGGCTGGACCAGTCTCCAGCGGAACTGCGGCACCAGATGGACACGCTGCGCGCACACCGTGCGGAAGGCTTCGAACCCGAAATCCTCCACCCCGGCAGGATTCAGGATCTGAAGTGCAGAGACATGGAAATGCCATTCCGGGGTCTCCCCCGCGAGAAAGGCTGCGTCAACGCCCCGAATCCATTGCACGGCTCCACCTCTCCGACTGCTACAGCTCGCTCGCTCCGGTCATCATGAGCCGACGTCATCCGCCGCAGATAGGGCCGATCGGCCCTTGTCGCTGCCGCGGTCGCAGCAACGGTCGGTCAGAGCGACGGTTTCGACGAAGTGTCAAGCCAACTCTTGAAGAAGTCGTTCAGCTTGAGCCCGGAGACGCGTTCGGCAAGTGCGATGAACTGTGCCGTCGTGACGTTTCCGTTGCGGTTGTCCGTGGTCCACGTCCGCAAGATCTTGAAGAAGGCGGCGTCGCCGACCCGCAGCCGGAGCGCGTGCAGCGTCATCGCGCCGCGGGTGTACACCACATCGCTGAACAACTCGCTCGCGTCGGGAAGCCCGAGCGGCGGCGTCTTCCAGAATGGGTCGTCGGCCGGCGTGTTGTCGTACGCGTCGTGGAACAACGCATCTGCTGTGCGACCCTTGTCATGCTCGGACCACAGCCACTCGGTGTACCCGGCGAACCCCTCGTTCAGCCAGATCTCCGGCCACGACGTCAGCGAAACGCTGTTGCCCACCCATTGGTGCGCGAGCTCGTGCACCATCAGGCTGTCATCAGGGGCGGTGGTGAATGTCGGTCGGCTTTGCGTCTCCAACTCGTAGCCGACGTCGGGTGCATCGACCACGATCGCGCCGATGGAGTCGAACGGGTAGACGCCGTACAACGTGGACAACCAGTCGACCATCTCGGGGATGCGGGCGATGGATGGCGCTGAAGCATTCGCCAAACTCGGCGTTACGGCAGAGATCACCGGCAGGCCAGACCGGGTTTTCGTGGTCGACATCGTCAGGTTGCCGATCGACACCGTGGCCAGGTATGTGGCCATCGGATCGTCCTCATGCCAGCGATAGGTCGTGCGTTGGCTCTGTCGGTTCGGTGGGTCCGGCAGACCATTGCTCACCACTACGAGGTTGTTCGGCACCGTCATCGTCAGCTCGAACGTGGCTTTATCGGTGGGGTGATCGTTGGATGGGAACCAGGCAGGGCTGCCCTGCGGTTCGCCGAGTGCGACGATGCCGTTACTGGTTGGCATCCAACCCTCCGACGACCCATCCGGGTCGATCACCGGCCCCGGCGTGCCGCTGTAGACGACCTTGATCGTGAATGCCTGACGTGACAGCACCCGCCGAGCCGGCTTGATCACCAATTCCTGGCCGAGCCGCGAAAAGCGTGCTGCGTTGCCGGCAACAACGACCGATGTCACGTTGAATCCGCGCAGATCGAGGTCGAGCTGGTCAAGGTCCTGCGTGGCGAGCACGTCGATCACTGCTGTCGCATCGAGTCGCGCCCGACCGGGATCCCAAGACATCGTGAGGTCATAGTGCTGGACGTCGTATCCGCCGTTACCGGCCTGGGCGAAGAACGGGTCACCCACACCATCGGATCCGGTCCCCGAGGCACCGGCCTCGACCAATGCACTCCCACCCACGATCAACGCCAATGCAACAGCGCTGGCCGTCAACGCCTCTACACCAACTCGTCTCATCGCGTTTGTCCCGTCATAGATTCCTCTGTCATCGCTTGCGCTGTCACCGATTGCATCCTCGTTACCGACGACGCTACATGACAATCGGCACGGCTGGGCCAACTCCACCGCCTGATGAGGTGGTGGTCCCGCCGGTGTCGACCAGATTGGTAACTGCCGCCGACTTGACCGCATCGCACGAGTCAAGGCCGTAGACGGCGTTCTCCGAGTCGAACGGTTTGGCATCGATCGGTTCGGCTGCGCTGCCGCCGCTCTCGTCGCTTCCGACGCTTCCGACGCTTCCTGGAAACGTGGTGTCTTGCGGAAAGTCCACACCGCCGGGTGCGGCCGACAGCCCCTTGACAAGGGCGTCAACTACCGCATAGGTGGTGTCGAGGTCGGGCTCGGGATCACTCCCAGGCTTCGTCCGCGTGAAGCTGACCCCGAACGGTGGATCGTTTCCGAGCACGTAGACCGTGACGAGCGTGTCGAACACGGTGGCGAACGCCGGGGCGGGATAGCGGTCGTCGAGGTTTTCGATCTTTCCGCCGAACAGACCGATGCTCGTACGGATGTCGCGGGCGGCCGCTTCGGTGTCGCCATCGGCGAAGGCGACGGCGGCGATGCTCAACAGCGACTGGTCGCCGGTGTACCAGCCACAGCTGAGTTGCTTCGACACGTCGCCGTCGAAGGTTCCTCCGCCAAAACCGTTGGCGAAGTCGATGCCGTCAAGGGCCGCGATAGACGTGAGACTCACCGTCAAGGCCATGTTGCACGGATCGAACGGGAGGCGCAGGTTGGCAAGCGGGTCGGTACCAGCCTCAACGGGGCCCGAGGTACCGGAGTCCGAGGTGCCGGAGTCCGAGTTGCCGGAGTTGTTATCGGCCTCGAGGTCGATGCCACAGGTGTCGAGGAACCACGCGTTGAAGCGCTTGAAGGATTCCCCGGTGTCTCCATTGCCGAGGGCATCGAATGCCGTCTTGCCTGCCTCGCTCGCCATGGTCGCCGGGAGGTCGTAGTCATGTGCAGCGAGCGCTGCGGCGAGGCCGCGGAATCCATCCACGATCGCGATGAAGTCAGCGGAGATTTCCGCGGGCATGGTTGGGGTCCAGGACTCGAGGCTGGCGATGAACGTGCCCATCGCGGCCTTGCGGTCCGACACCTCGACGCCCGGATCCATGATGCCGCCTAGCGCGTTGTCGATCCCACTGATGAGCGACGCAAGCCCGCACGGGTCACCGACGGTGGGGCCGCCACCCGGTGCGACCGTGGCGCTCTCGGTGATAACAGTGGAGCCGGTGTCAGCTACAACGCTGACTCCCGCAGCAGATGTCACCGGCGGCACCGGGGCGTAGTTGGTTGGGTTCGTCCTTGCGGCGTCGCTTCCACATCCGGCAAGCAGCGCCGTGGTCAAAAGCAGCGTGGTCAACCGCACCGGCATCACCAGGGCCGAACGAGTCACGGTCATGTCATGGACCTCCTGTGTTCAAGATTCGGTCTACCAGGCTTACGTTACCTCACCGATATCGCTCGCAGAGTAGTCATTGCGGCGGCACCGCTGGATCAGACATGTTGCGTGCGCTGTGTTGCGTCGGGCGTCACCCGCCGTGAAGAAGTACGGCGGCCGACCTGGCCCGGGCCAATAATAGTGAAGTTGATGTCATCGGTTCGGTCTGCGGGAATCGCAGCGAGTTCTGTGAGATTCGGTGCAGGCTGAACTGCCGGAACCTCACAAACGGCAAGTGCTGGCGACCGCCCGACCGACCCGCCTAGAATAAAAGCGTGAAGAGCACTCGTTTCGCTCATCGGCTGGTCTGCCTTGCGGCGGTGGCACTGATCGTCGACGGGTGCTCCAGCAACGCTGCTGAGCCGGTCGACCATTCAACTGGATTCGAGACCATTGCGCCCACGACCGCTGTAACCACGACCGCTGTAACCACGACCACCATTGACATCACCGTGCCGCCGACGTCAATGGTCGCGGCAAGCACGTCGGTGGCGCTGCCAGTTCCATCCGCCGATGCACTAGCCGACTGGCCGATCCCACCCACCGAGGTACCCGACCTTGCCGAGGTGCCGATGCTCCTACCTACGGTGGCGGTGCCTGGCGCCACGTCGGCAACCCGAATCGAAGGCGCCGACGACGTCCCATCCTTTGACAGCTACTCCCAGTTCTGGTTCGGCGAGGGACCCGGGGCCGCAGTGATGAACGTCGAGACCAACATCGATCAAACACCAACCGTGAATGGTGAGGGCATCTCGTTGCCTCCGTGGGATCGTGCGCTCTTCGTGTCGATGACTGACGGCTACACGAACTTGTGGCTCGAAGACTCGTCTGGTTCGGTCAACATTTGGGCCCACGGTCTGAGCCGTGATGACGTCACCAAGGTCGCGTCATCGCTTGCGCGGCGCACCGATGGCCAACCCGGCTGGGATGTCGGCCAACTCCCCACGGGGTTGACACCGACCCACGAGGGCTGGAGCCTCGGTGCCGCGTCGCGTTCGGTCGGCTGGGCGGGTGACGACGGAATCATTGCCGAGTTGTGGATCGCGCACGGTGTGCCCTCGGTATTCACCAGTCCCTGGTTCGAGGGCTCGACGCCGCGCCTGTTTGACATCAACGGCAGCACGGCGGTTGTCCTCGAACTCGACGGACGCACAGCGGTTGTGTGGTCACCGGAGCCCGACGTAACGGTACGGTTCGGCTTGTACGGCACGCTCGACGATGCTGTCGAGATCGCCCGAAGCATCCGCAAGGTCGACGACGCCGTCTGGAAACAGGACACCACCCCTGACACCTCAGGCGTCGATGGCTGCAACAGCATGTTCTGCTGACTCCGACACCACTCGCGACCGATGCGGGCCGAGCGGATTTCCGCTTTGGGATTTCTGGCCCGCCGCCGCGTGACAGAATGCGCACGATGCCGATCGAACGTCACCACTCGTGGGCTGAACCCTACAAGATCAAGGTGGCGATGTGCTCCCCGGCAACATGTACTTCACGCGCATTCGACTGCATCAGGAGTCGGCTGGCGGCCAACAGACAGTGAGATCGGAGCAACCAGATGACCAAGAATGAATCACTCAGCTCGCTCTTCGGTAAAGCGAAGCGGTGGGCGCAGCAGGAGTTGAAGAACGCCTCGACTGTTACGGGCGAGCCTCGTGATCAACGCAATGCCGAAGAACGCAACGAACGGCTCGCCCAGCAAGTCGAAGATGACTCCGAACGGATGCGAAACGAGGCCATGATCGCGGCGCTGACCCCGCAATCGGTCAAGGATTACCACGCGTACTCCGCAGCCAACAAGGCCGAACGCGAGGTCAACGACGCTGCCGATGCCCGCGCCGCACGGCACTCCCGTTCCGGTGCAAGCCGGGTGGAGCTGAGCGGGTGTTTCAGCGGAGTGGCCGAAGGGCTTGCGGTCGAAACCACGGCCGCAGAAGAGGGTAACGATCTGTACGTCAACGTCGAGTGCGTCGATGCGGTGCCGATGAACGGCTGCACACTTCGCGGATTCTGCTTCCTTATTCCTGGCTTCCACGGCGACGGTAGCTACCCATTATTCGACCACGATCAGTTCGACTCCACGCAGTACGAGTTGTATGTCGAAGACGAGTTCGATGGTTGGGCCTTTCACCCCTCATACGGTCCCGGTGTCATCATCGTCACCGGAGGAATCGCAGATGTCGATCTGGTGCTCGGCAGCAGCGGATCAGAGACAGCCCACCTCCACGCCACCGTCGTGCTCTAACACGGCCAGCTTTGGTCGTGAGATGTCGTTGGGCGACATCTCACAACCAAAGCTGAAAGCGAACAGTGGCTACTCGACGGCGGCGGCGACAAGAAACTGGGGTGACGTTGCCCCCGCATCACCGAACACGCCGAGGTCGAATCGCAGCGGATCGCAGGCCAGCACCGTCAGCTCTCCCCATGAGGCGCTGGTCTGTGTGTCGAGCGTCAGCGGCCGGTCGATGCTGGCCGACCCAGCGTACGAGGTGCCGGCGACTACACGGATGACGCCAGCCGTGGACGGGTCGCCCGTTGCAGTGCCCGATGAGAACACCACCACCCCGGAATCAGGTTCCACGGCCACGGTCAGTGCACCGTCGGCAACGAACACGTCGGACGCAGCATTGTCGGTGACGACAAAATCGATCACGATGCGGTCGTCCAAGATGTGCATCGTCGGCACTACCGAGATCCGGCTGGGGTCGAGTGCGACCGGCACCGTCGAGTCGGCGGGCTGTGACGAAGCCGTCACATCGGACTGAGCCGCCCCATCGCTCCGCCCGCACCCGGACAGCGCTGCGCTCGATACACCTAGTGCGCCGATCGTCAGCATGATCGACATCGACATGAGCACAGGTCTGCGGGAGGTCCAGATCATCATCGACATGTGACGAATGCGGACCCGGGATAGTTCCTCATCGGCACCAACAATCAAAGGACATTGCACATGATTGCGTGGCGACTTTGCCACGGTGTGGGAACATTGCCCATGCGTCGTTTCTTGATCGTGGCCACATCGTTCAGTCTGCTTGCCGTTGGCTGCAGCAGCGATCTACAACCGTACGGTCAGCCGGCAACCACCGCACCCGAACCCGCACCCATCGCAATCGACACCACCGGGCCCGCAACGTCGACCACGTCCGCGTCAACCACGACCTCGACTAGCACCACCTCGACCGCAGCCGTCAGTCGTAGCCCGATCATCCCCGAGGTGCTGTGCGTCGGCCAAACCAACGGTGGCACCAACCGTCTCTCTGCCGAAACCAGTGTCTACTTCGCCTATTCCAACGCAGGGTCCTCCGCAGCAGTGGTCGATGCCGGGCCGGACAATGAACTGACCAACGGCTACCCGGGTGACGAACCACTCGTGCCCACCGTGTTCGCCCCGGGCCGCGTGTCGCCTGCGTTCAGTTCCTACGTGCAAGAAGACGGCACCGTACCCAGCTGGACGTTGCGCGGCCCGGACGGGGCAATGCGCAGCACCAAGATCAGCAAGGACACGCCGGAGTGCACCGAGGCGTTGTTGACGCCGACCTTGACCGACCCGCGCAGGCTCGACCTTGCGTTCTCCTACCACCCGAGCCCCGAGTTCTCGTTTCCCGTGAAGAAGATCGACCTCACCATCACCGTCATCGGTGCCGGACAGAAGAGTCTGTGCGCCGAGGGACTCGAGCCCGAAGCGCCGGTGGTGTGGTTCGAGAACTCCGAGAGCGGAACGACACCCGGGGCCACGTTCAACCAGACCCTCACGGTGAAGGACGCCGTCAACGCAACGACCGGGGAGCCGTCCCTTGTTGCTAGTACCTCGGTAGCGGCACACCTCGTCGATATCTGCGGCGCTCAAGATTCGACATCAGAGTCGTGGCCCGACAGCGGCACCGTGGCACCCATCGAGGACGGCGTCCAGGTCTGCATTCGTTTGGTCGACAACAAGCTCTCCTTGGAACTACGCCCGGTTAACTCAGGCTGCGAAGACGTCCTCGCCCTCCCGGCAACTGGAGGCGTAAAGACTCGCTCTACCCTGGGGTTCTGATGACGTTGGACTACGCCAGCCGAGTCGCAACAGACTGGCTCGCCGCCGAGACTCCAGAGCCGTGGCGCGAGCTGGAAGGCACCGCGGTACTTGCCGACTTGACCGGTTTCACGCGTTTGACCGAACGGCTCACGAGCCTCGGAGCAGAGGGTGCCGAGGTCTTGCACCGCGCCCTCACGTTGTGCTTTTCGACACTGCTCGGTGCGAGCATGACCCTCGGTGGCGACATCATCGGGTTTGCCGGCGATGCCGCCCTGGTGTGGTTCGATGGTGATGATCACGAGATCCGCGCGATCGAGTCGGCGTGCGCGATGTCCACCAGTCTGGGCAGGTTGCCAGCCGCGGTCACCGGCGGCAAGCGACTGCGAGCCAGCGTCGGCGTCCACACTGGGACGATGACGGCGATGCTGGTCGGTTCACCGCAGCGGGCACTGTTTCTCTGCGGACCAGAGATCTCGACCCTGGTCACGCTTGAAGCAGCCGCTGGGCCGGGCCAGGTCGTTGCTAGCGCATCGCTTGCAGACCGGCTGCCGCCATCATGGCGCGGCCCGGACATCGGACCGGGAGTGTTGGTCACGCGACGCGGTCGCCCACGGGCGGCTGCGGTCACACCATTCGCCACCCGAATCGTCCACGCGGATGATGCCGACCCAACCCACACCGAGCGAATGCTTTCGCTGCTCAGCCCTGCCGTGCGCGAGTTGATGACAACCGATATCCCCATGGGCGACCACCGTGCCGCAGCGATTGGTTTTGTAGCCGTACCGGGAATCGACACGATGCTCATGGCGGACGGGCCTGATGCTGTTCACCGAGCGCTCGACCTCGTCGCGACCACCGTCGGGCGGATCGCCGGTGAACTGTCGGTGGCCTGGCTCGACACCGACGTTGGTGTCAACAGCGTCAAACTGATGCTCACCGCCGGATCGCCGCAGGCGGTCGACGACGACGAAGGCCGCCTGCTGCTTGCGCTGCGCCGGATCCTCGACGAATCCGATGTGGCTCTGCGGGCCGGTGCCCAGCGCGGGCGGGTGTTCTCGGGAGCGCTCGGGGTGTCCGGACGGCGCACGTTCACCGTGCTCGGCGACCCGGTCAACGTGGCGGCGAGGGCACTCGGGTTCGCCGCCGACCGGGAGTTGATCGCCGGTGACGGGCTGGGCGTGGCAGACCGGCCATCCGTAACCGCCGTGGGGCTTGGCGCAAAGACGTTGAAGAATCGTGTCCGACCCGTTGAGATGTGGCGGGTCACTGCTGTACACGCCCCAGCGGAGTTCGTCGGCGGTTCACGGTCTACGCCGATGAGCAGCGGCAGGGTTGCCGAACGTGAACGGATCGCTGCGGCGTGGAAGCGTACATTCGAAGGAGTCGGTGCCTCGCTGTCGATCGTCGGGGATCCCGGTATGGGCGCGTCGGATCTCCTCGCAGAAGCGGCTGACCGAGCCGGACCAGCAGCCACCTTGGTGGTAGCCGACCCCTACCGGACGCAGATCCCCTACGGCACGGTCACAACGATCGTGCGCTCGTTGGCGCTGGCAGCGGGGGCTGGCGACGCCGACCAAGGCTGGCCGTGGCTCGCTTCGTTCGGAACGCAACCTGCAGCGAACGACGACCACCCCGTCGACCACCCTGTCGACCACATCGCCGAGTGGCTCGACGATGGTCGTCGAGCACTTCAGCAACAACCCCGCGACGAAGAGGTCGACCCGGCCACCACAGCCCGTCGCGCTCGTGCCGTGCTCGTCGCACTGATCGAGGCAGCCGCCCCCAACTCGTGGCTGCTCGCCATCGATGACCTCGATGCAGTCGATGATGCATCACGATTGGTGCTCAGTGAGCTTCGCGCGATGACACACCGGCACGAGTGGCTACTGCTCACGAGTAGCAGCCTCAGTGGTATCTCGCTCGCCGCGGATGCCGATCCATCCACGGTGATCACGCTCGACCCGTTCGAAGATGGGGAAGCGACGCAGTTCGTCATCGAGATCGAGCCCAGGTTGCGAGACGACCAGGTCGCCCGAATTGTCGCTGCCGGCAAGGGCAACCCATTCGTGCTCTCCGAACTCGCGCGTCATCCCCAAGGAGGAGAGCTGCCCGATTCGCTTGACCGCCTCGGGGCGGCACGGGTCGACGCATTGCCGGTCGCGACACGACGATTGGTACGCGATGTTGCAACGTTCGGCACGACGATCTCGCTGGCAACCATTGCCGACGTACTGGGTCGTGACGACCTGGCAGATCCCGATGCGTGGACCGATGCCGCCTCAGTGCTCCGACCAGCGGGACCTGGACTGATTGCGTTCCGGCACGACGCATACCGAATCGCTGCCCACACGTCGCTGCCGTTCCAGCGACGCCGCGAACTGCACGGGTTGATCGCCGACCACCTCGCAAGGCAGCCGGGTCACAGCCACGCGGTGCTTGCACGCCACTACGAGGAGGCTGGCCGAACACGTGAGGCGTTCCCGCTTGCGGTTAACGCTGGCCGAGCCGCGGCCTGCGCTGGCGCGCTCGTTGAGGCCAGCGATCTCATCGGCATGGCGGTTCGGCTGGCGCGTGACGTCGACCGCCCTGCACTCGGCAGCCTGCTGGTCGAACAAGGCCGGATCTTGACAATGCTGGGAGACTTTCCGGGCGCCGAGCGGGCGTTGAGCGCAGCGGGACGCGCACTCCGCGACCCGGTCGGCTACTCGGAGATGTGCAGTGAGCGGGCCAGTCTGGCGATTCGGCGCAGTCAGTACCGACAGGCACGGTCTTGGTCGCGCAAGGGACTCTCGGTCACCGATCCGCTCGCTTGCGATGCTGTCGAAATCCGGTGCAAGCTGTTACTCGACGATGCCGCCGCGCTGTACTTCACGGGACGATACGCGCAGAGCCTCCGCCTGGCGGCCCAGGCATTGTCCGCCGCCGAACTCGCCGGGAACGATCTGCTGCAAGGCCGCGCCCATCTCCATCTCGAGATGGCCCACAGCGTGTTACCGAATTCCGGGGCACGCAAGCACGCCGATGAGGCGATCCGCATCTTCGAATCAATCGGCCACGATCGACTTCTCGGCGCTGCGTTGGTCAACAGCGGACTCTCGGCCATGCATGCCGGTGATTGGGATGATGCATTGCTGCGCTACCGGCGCGCAGCCATCGTCATCGCCCGAACTGGTGACGTTGCCGACGCAGCGATCGTGCTGTTGAACGAAGGATTTCTCCTGTTGCGACAGGGACGAACCGCACAGGCCGACGCACTCGGCATCCGAGCGATGCGCGCCTTCGACAACATCGAAATGGAGATTCATGGTGCCTACGCGCGTCACCTGCGCAGTCGGATCGCGGCGGTCGAACGCAGATTCGACGTGGCCGAGGAGCTGATGGCTGCCTCGCGTGCCGCGTTCGCACGTCTGGGCGATCGGGCGATGGTGATCGACTGCGATGTGGCGTCGATCGACCGGCTACTGCGCGAGGGTCGTCCGCCCGAGGCGCTGGCGTTTGCTCGGTCGATCGAGTCAGCAATCAGCGGCGCAGAAGGAGGCATCGACGATTCCTACGCACTGCTGCGAGGCATCGCCGAGGCCCGAACCGATGATGCCGCACATGGCGTGGCCCGAGTGCTCGATGCCCTTCGCTCCGCTCGCGAACGACACCTGAAGTACGACGAGTACCTGTGCCTCACCGCGCTCATCGAGATCGAACAAGCAGGCGGTCCCGCAGCGCCACCCAACGCTCGATTCGAGCGCGACGCCATCACCGCGGCCCTCGGCCTCGTCCTCGAACCATTACCCCACCTACCGTGAGCTTTGGTCGTGAGATGTCGCTCAGCG
>JANYDH010000193.1 GCA_025359865.1 Actinomycetes bacterium
CGTGAGATGTCGCTGAGCGACATCTCACGACCAAAGCTGGTGGTGGAACCAGTCGAGGATGATCTCGGCGCGTTGCACGCGGTGGATGGGAGATCCACTGCGGGTGAGTTCGTGGCATTCACCGGGGAAGCGGTAGAACGTGACGTCCTTACCGAGCAGTCGCAGCGCCATGAACAACTCCTCAGCCTGGGCGATGGGACAGCGCAGGTCGTTCTCGCTGTGGATCAGCAGCATCGGCACCGAGATGTCGCGGGCGAACCGGACCGGTGAGAACGCAAGGTACGCATCGGGATCGTCGAGATGGCTCGGCCCCACCTCGGTCCGGAACTCCGAGCCGTAGTCGCTGCTCCATTCTTCGCTGACCATGTTGTTGACGGCCCGCTCGCTGCAGATCGCTCGGAATCGCCCGCCGTGCCTTCCTGCGAGCCAGGTGGCCATGAAACCGCCGTAGCTGCCGCCCAGCATGCCCACGCGGGCCGGATCGCAAAAGATGTACGCATCGAGCGCGGCGTCGAGCACGCTCAGCACGTCGTCGACATCGACGCCGCCCCATCCGGTGCCGGGTGCCACCCGGTGCTTCGGCCCGATGATTGCTTGCCCCCATGCTTGCTCGCGGCCCGATGAACCGCGTGGGTTGCACATCAAGACGACGAAACCCGCAGCGGCCTGCATCTGCGCCTCGTCGAACATCGTCTCGCCGTACTGCGTGTGGGGTCCGCCGTGCACGTTGAGTAACACCGGGTAGTGCTGCGTTGGGTCGAAACCGACCGGCCGCATGATCCAGGCATCGATCACGGCGGAGGCGTCAGCGGCGGGAACCGCAAACCGCTCCCACGATTGGGTCGACACAGCGGTGGCGTAGCGATGACCGAAGTCGGTGAGTGCGACCGGGACTGCCTCACGGATGACGTACAGGTCGGCGACTCGGTCGACGGCTGCGATGGTGAGCGCAATGGTTCCTGAATTGGCGTCGAACGACTTGACCGTGAGCGCACCGCTGGTGACCAATTCCGGCGCTCGGCCATCGGTGAAAACTCGCGCCAAGTGGGTCTGGCCGCGATCTTCGACCGTGACGAGCAACGCGACCTCCGATTCCCACACGGGGGTTGAAGAACCAGCGGTCGTTTCGAATGTTCGGTCGAAAGCCCGGCTGTGCCACTGATGCGCGCCGCCGCCGATACCGACTACGCCGACATGTGAGTTCTGCGGGGTCGTGGATGGGTCATCGACGCCGAGGAACGCGACGTGCGTGCCATCCGGTGACACGGCTGGGGAGACGTACACGCCGGTCTGGCCGGTGAGGCCCGTTGCTGCACCATCCAAACCGATGAGATACAGGTCGGCGGCGAAGTCGAAGTCCCACGTGTCGTGGCGGCGTGACGTGGTGATCAGCCCGGTTGAGTCTGTTGTCCACGCAAGGCCGTGGTGTTGATGCTTGCCCGGAGTCAGATTGCGCGGCGCAGCGGTTCCATCGACGGGCACCACGTAGACGTGCGAGGGCCGGTCGTACACCCAGTTTTCGCCGTCGAGTCGAGTGAAGAAGTGCTCAATCTTGCGAGGGGCCTGCCAGCTCTCGTCCTTGGCGGCGTAGCGCTCGTGTCGTGACCGACTCGTGAACCCGATCCACCGGCCATCGGGGCTGAAGGCTGGCGCTTCGATGCCATCGGGCATGGTGGCGAGCGTGCGCACCTCGCCCGGCCCGTCGATGCTCATGCTGTGCAGTGTGGTGTCGCTGTCTTTCGCGCTGCGCGAGGCGGTGAACGCGATCGACCTACCGTCGGGACTCCACGTCGGTTGTCCATCGTGGTCGCCGCTGGTGATGGGGTGTGGGGCGAGCGTGGCATCGGCCGAGGCGAGCCACACCTGCGACCGGTAGCCGTTCTCCTTCAGGTCAACGCGCGACACGACGAACGCAATGAGCTGACCGTCGGGAGACACCGCAGGCGAGCCGCACTGGACGATGGAACCAATGAACCGCTCGGCGGTCTCGCGGTGTGTCATAGGTTGCGACCGTATCTCAGACGGTCGCTTGCACGGGTGGATCTGGCACGATTGGGCGATGCTGAACGATCAGTTTCTTGCTGCACTCGCCCGTGACGGAACCGCATTCCTCGATTCCTGCCTCGCCGCGCCGGCTGATGCTGTGATAGCCGCATGCCCCGAATGGAATCCGGCCGACCTGCTGTGGCATCTCGGAGGAGTGCAATCGTTCTGGGGTGGAGTCGTCGAACAGCGGGCGACGAGTTGGGATCAGGTACCGAGCCTCGAACGTCTCGCCGACGCAGAACTAGCGGACTGGTACCGGACCGGGTTAGCGCGGCTACTCGGGTTGTTGTCGTCGATCGATCCGGCGACCGAGGTCTGGACGTGGTCCGATCAGCACGACGTCGCGTTCATCATCCGGCGGATGGCGCACGAGACGGCCATGCATCGCTGGGACGCTGATGTCGCTGCCGGGCGCCCGACAGCGATCGAAGCCGAGTTGGCCAGCGACGGCATCGACGAGTTTCTCGAGTTGATGCTCGCCCGCTCGTCGTTCCTCGATGCGTCGCTCGAGGCGACGTCAGTTGGTGGCAGCGTGCACCTCCACTGCACAGATGTCGCCGGTGAGTGGACGGTCCGACCGACACCCGGCGGGCTCGTGACCACGCGTGAACATGCCAAGGGCGATTGCGCGCTCCGTGGCCCGGCCGATGTGCTGCTGCGCGCCCTGTGGCGGCGGGCCACAACCCTCGAAGTTGAGGTAATCGGAGATGCCGCAGTGGCGGCTCGGTTCTTGGCGTACGCCCGCTTGGACTGAGCGCTTTGGTCGTGAGATGTCGCTCAGCGACATCTAACGACCAAAGCTCGAGGTAGGGGTAGGGGTAGGGGTAGGG
>JANYDH010000006.1 GCA_025359865.1 Actinomycetes bacterium
GGCCGTGCCGCGTCGATCAGCAACGGTGTGAATCGCTGCACCCAGCGGTGCAGTGTGACGTGGTCCACCTCGACGCCACGCTCGGCGAGCAGTTCTTCCAAATCTCGGTAGGACAACCCGAACCGCAGATACCAGCGCACCTCCAACAAGATGACCTCCCGCGGGAACCGGAACCCGGTGAACGCCGAAGACAGCTGGCCCGACGGTGCAACACGACGATGACGCTTCACCTCGTCATCGTTACCGCTGGCACGCGATCCGCCAACGCAACAGTGCCTTCCGACGGCAGTCTGATGAAGCCTCTCGGGTCGCCGATCAGGAGCTGGTGTGTTCGATCGACTTGTTGGCGATTCAGCGGTTGGAGTTCGCGTCAACGGCAACCAAAGTCACGTCAGGGATACCCGCTCCATCAACGATGACGCGGCAGCACTCACGTGGCAGTCGTCTCGTGGAGTCGGCTTACTAACCGCCCCACGGTTGTCGACGGGTTGTCGCGTGGCGGCGATCCGTTCTGGTGGTGCATGGTGTCGAGAGCAGTGGCACGTTCGTCGGCTTGTCTCCACTCCGTGTGGAGTTGACCCCAGGCTCCGTCGACCAAACCTTTGCCCACTGTCAAGCCAAGCTGTGCACTCAGACCCTGCATTGCGTGACGATCGGTGTGGCGCCGAAGGTCCTGTGCGTGCAATACGAACCACAGCTCGAAGCATGGGTTCGAGAAGGCCACACCGATCTCGTGCCGCGCCGCGAGCTCGATTGCCTCGTTGACAAAGGGATGCTCGTCGCAATCGAAGACGCACCAGATCTCATCGAATGCGGCGTCGCCCTTGCCGCGACGCTTTGAGCGGCGTCGCTGATCCACCTTGTCCACGGCGCGCTCTACGAGTGACATCGGGGAACCGTGGAACGGGTCGAATTCGATTGTCAGTCGGTTGCGAAACTCCTTGGCCCATTCGGCGAAATACTCCACCTCGGTGCGGCGGCCCTCGGTCAACAACTGAACGACTCGTCGCTGCGGCCGCGATTGAGCCGTCCGACGCGGTGGCGGAGCGTGTCGATTGCTCACGCAGGGGTGAGTTCAGGCTCGCTGGTGTGTTCCGCTGCCCGCTCGAATCCCGATGGATCGAGAACTGGAAGTCCGCCATATCGGCCTTGCAGGTAGCGACGACCGATGGCTTCGTCCTGGCGCGGCCCGAACTCTGCCACGCTGAAGATGCGAGACGAGCCATCGTTTGCCTTCTCCGTGATCCAGATTTGGTCTCGCCCGATCAGCCGGTCTGACGAGTCCCCGAGGAACACAGGATTGTGTGCATTGAAAACCAGCTGCGCTCCAGCTGGGTTCGTCACCGAATCCTGGAACAATCGAATCAGCTGCTCGCCGAGGCGTGGGTGAAGGCTTGCGTCGAGTTCATCAGCCAACAGGACGCTGCCACCATCGAGAGCGTCGAGAACTGGCCCGATGATTCCCAGCCATACCAGCGTCCCGAGGGACTCCTCGCTCGGGTCCAACTCGGCACAACCGTCTGGACCGCAGTGAATCAGACGAACGAAATCCTCTACAACGAACTGGTCGACATCGCTGCCGTCGGGTTCGCCCTCGACGCCGTTGAGAATTCGTACAGCGCGGCGCATTCGATCAACGAACTCGGGATCAGCGCTCTCGCGCCGCACATCTGTGATTCCAAGATCGGCGGCGCGCAGCATCGCCAGCACCCGCTCCTGCTGAGGTGACTCGATGAGCTCGGCGGTCCGTGCTGCGCGAATCCCCCGGCTATCGGCCTCGGCGAGCCGAAGGTTCGTGCCGAACCAGCGGAACAGTGGGTCGAGGTCCTCCTGACCGATTGCGCCCGCAACCGACAGGAGCAGTGAGTTTCGTCGCGTGACCTTCTCCAACATTTTTCCGACAGATCGCAGCGACGGCCCAAATTGGAAGCTGCCACCGTCGCGTTCGAACACGAGCGATTGTCGACCTTTCGGAAAGCGGTATGCGTACTCGGCGACGACCTCGGTGTCGGTGACGTCGAACCCGTACTGCCATCGGACGCCACCGACGATCAAATCGATCTCGAAGTGGCTCGGAAGGACGACCGAGGCGGGGTCGAGTCGGAACGGCCGGCGCTGGATCAGCGTGTCAGTACTGCCGTGGCGGAAGGAACCGAGCACGAGGCCGCGCATGTCAGCCATCGCTCGCAGCATGCTCGACTTGCCCGACGCATTAGCCCCAAAGATGCCTGCCACGGGCAGGACCGACAAGGTTGCGCCATCGGCGCGCCACGGGACTTGACGAGCAGCACCTGGTTCTGCCATCCGGGTCGCCTCAAACGAGATCGACGCATCATCCCGGAACGATCGCACGTTCGCGATGGAGAACCGCACAAGTGAATTCGGTGAGTGTTCTGCGTTCATAGGGGTAGTATTACGGATTATCCGTAGAAATCAACAGTTGAGCTGTCATCATGAGTCTTCTTTCCTCCTATCTTGAACAAATCCCGGGCGTCGCGGTGGACGGCCTCTGCTGCGTTGGCATCGTCGCTCGCCGACTCGATCCTGCCAGATCCCCTCGCAGCGAAGGACCTCGTTCGAGCCGACGGGAGGGCCTTGGCGGCGCTCATCCAGCGTCGGGAGTTTGAGGAACGACTCCCACTTCGTCGTGCACTGATCCGATACCCGAAGAACTTGAACGCCAGTGCCTACCGGGTCGTGACATCGCTCGACATCATCGACCAGCTCGCCTTTCGCATCGCCGCCGGTCCCTGTGCGCGGGCCATGTCAGTTGGGCTGTCGTCTTCGGTCCTGGCGCATCGGGCAATCTGCGACAGCCATGGCGTCTGGCGTACAAGCCACCCACGGAATACGTGGCGGGATCGGCGGGACCGAACCATTGAAGCTCTGACGTCCAGCCCATCGGCGCATCTGCTCGTGATGGACGTCGCGAACTACTACCCGTCGTTGACGCAGGCAACGCTGACTTCCTCCATGAACTTGCTCGGAGTCTCGAGCTTCGGAGTTGAGGTCGTCAATGGTTTTCTCGATGAGCTTCACGGACTGCCGGGCGCAGTCGGCGGGGTTCCAGTGAGACCAGATGCCTCAGCAGTGTTCGGCACGGTCGGCTTGATCTCTGTCGACCGCCTGCTCCATGGCGAGACATTCTGTCGGTGGGTCGACGACATCTGGGTCGTCGTTGAAACGGAGACCGATGCTCACGAGCTCGCAGGACTGGTCGGTGACCATCTGAACCGAATCGGCCTTCGGGAGAACGCTGCCAAGCGACAGATCCTCACCGGGGCCGAGGCCTTGGAGCACGTTGTCGACGCCGAAATTGACTACGTGGCGCGTCCCGGCCACAGAGTGAGCGTCGCCGAAGCCATCGACCTCATCTGCAGCGGCATCGCCGAGCAGAAGCTGGGCCGGGTTCGTTTCGGGCTCGGCTCGCTGAAATTCCACCAGTCGATCAGTGCGTTGCCGATCTTCCTCGAAAGTCCCGAACTGATCGATGCAGATCCGAAGGCCATCGGATCTTACTTTGGGAGCGTGATGCCGCACGTTGACGAGCACCAACGAGAGATGCTCGTCAATCTGGTCGCAACCGACACCGACGATCACCAGATTGGTCGTCGCATTCACCTCGCGGGCGCACTCGGCCGCGTGAGTCTTCGCGAAGAGCACTGCGTGCTGCTCCAGGACGCTGCCCTAGCGATGTCGAGTCGCAAGCACCAGATGATTCGAACGCACGCATTGGTTGCGGCATGTAGGGGCGCTGGCGTTGAGAAGCGACTTGATGAAGGCCTGCAATGTGCCGAGGTAACGGACAGTCTCGATCTTCGCCGTGCGATCGGCGACGCGCATCGCCGTACCTCCGGATGGCGTCGACGTGTGGGGATTGCTCAGCTGTGCCGGATCGACCCTGAGGTGCGTCCATTCCTCGAACACCTTCGCTGAACGGTTGACAGCTGGTGTGCGTTCGGTCAGGCGGCACGGAGTGCGGAGTTCGGCGTGCTTATGAGGATTCGTCACTCACCGCGTGACCAATCTCGCGACGGCATGTTGTCGAGCGGCCAGCGCTGAGAAGCGACGCCGTGGTAGCAGCGTGGTAGCAACGCGGGCCGAACCGCAGCGGAAGTCAGCGAACGTCGGCGGACGACCAGCCCGTGAACACCGTGCTCAGACGTACATTCGCGGATAACGACGACCGACGGCGAACGCTTCGAAGGCGTTTCCTAAACCGTGATTCGATTGGATAGTCACCGTCAAGGCCCATGGGAGCGACGGGTATCGAACAATTCAGCTGCACGCGGCGAAATCAGGTGCCAGCCACTGATTGTCGCGCGCCAACGACGACTCAGAGGTGGCGACCAGCGTCTCCCTCCCACACTCCTCCCAATTACTACGGTCAATCGAGGGTTCTGAGGGTTATTGGCGGTCAGTGCACCAATCGCTTGACCAGGTCATCCGCCCTGGTCAGAACTGAAATAGCTGGCGCCCCCGGAAGGATTCGAACCTCCGACACATGGTTCCGGAAACCATTGCTCTATCCCCTGAGCTACGAGGGTGGGACGCAGTGAGGATAGCGAGCCCACCCGAGGTTCGGTAGTCGTTCTTGCGATCCCTCGTGCACCGGATGGTCAGTTCCCGCCAATACCCAGGTCACGGGGTCGGTTGCCGAGTAGGTAGCGGGGGCCTTCGCCGAGCGCAGCCGCACCATCATCGGGGTTGTACAAGCGGCAGGCCTTGAACGACAAACACCCGCAGCCGATGCACGAGGTGAGATCGTCACGGAGGTGTTCGAGGAGCTCGATCTGGGTGTCCAGTCGCGCTCGCCACGACCGAGACAGTCGTTCCCAGTCATCAACGGTGGGGGTACGGGCCTCGGGGAGACCCGCGAGTGCGGTTCGAATCTCATCCAAGGTGAGCCCGACCCGTTGAGCGACGCGGATGAACGCCACACGACGCAGCACCTCCCGCTCGTACCGACGCTGACCTCCGCCGGTCCTCGACGAATGGATCAACCGCTCACGTTCGTAGTACCGCAACGCGGATGTGGCGACGCCCGCTCGGGTGGCCAGATCGCCAATCGTGAGTAGGTCAATCATGTCGCGAACATCCCGAGGAACGTAGTGCTTGACTTGAAGTGAACTTCATGTTGCAGACTACCCGGATGCCCACCACCACCCTCGATGAACCCCTCGCTGAAGCAATTCGGGCGGTGTCGATCCCTCGTGCGGATCCGGCCGATTCGTTCGTCCTGCATGCCCCGCTCGAACTGATGGCGCGCATCGGGCTGCTCCCGCTCGTCCATCGCGAGGCACGTCCAGCGGCCGAGGCGGCGATCGGCCGACTGGTCGAGCGCTACGAGGCGACTGGGCCTGGAGTAGCCGAGCCGCGGACCAGCCAGTGCGACGAGCCAGCCGAGGTGGCAGCCCGGCTCGATGCCGCGCTGCGCGCCGGCGACCTCGACGAGGTCGATGCACTTGCTGCGTGGTTGACGACACGAACAACGAATGCACAGGCTCGCCACCTGCTCGGCGAGAGCATTGTCGATTCGTTGGCCGCGGCAGGACATGCACCGATTGGGCTGCACCTGCTCGGCCGGGTAGGCGGCGGAGTGTTGCCGCCGACGTTGATGCGCGGGCCGCTTCGTGAGTTGGCCCGCCACCCAGACTGGAGGATCGACTGGTTTCGCGGCGTCGAAATAAGCGACCGTCCCGAATCACTTGCTGCAGCGATCACGGCGGTGCCGCACCTCGGTCGAGCGGGCAGCGACTTCATCTTCCCGCTGATGTCCCAGGTAGAGCGCTCGGGCATCGCGGCGCGACTGATCGGGCCGACACTGACAACGCACCCGGACGTCGTGTCGGCACGGCGGACGTTGACGCGAGCCGCTGCCTGGAGCATGATCCACGACGACCCCGACCAGGCACCGTACGGGTGGAGCCACTGCCTGACAATGGCGCAGGCAGTGATGTCGCTCGCCGGTGATGGGGTGCAGCCAAGGACAGCCGTGGCGGTGGCGGCCACGTTCGTGGCCGGCTTGCGTGCGGGGCACGGCACTCGACCGCTCGGGTCGCTCGACGATGAGGCGGCGGGCGAGGCGCTGGACGATGAGGCGGCGAGCGAAGCAACGTGCGGCGGAGATCGGGCCGCTCCGAGCGTGGAGGATCTGGCCACGTTTGCGGCTCTCCATGATGATGCGCACCTGGTGAAGTACACACTTGCCTGTGTATACGCGGCCGAAGACGATCCCGCATGGGGGCCGGTCTACCTGCGTGCCGCGGGCTCTCTGGCGGATTGGTGGAGAGCCCACCCTTGATGTCGCTGTGTCGGCGCCGCGCCGATCCGCCACAATGGACGGCCTATGGCCGATCCACTTGTCACCGTCGCGCATCTGCTCGCTCCAGCGTTTGCAGAAGTTGCGGGCCGCAGCACCGTCGGCGACACGGCGTCGGTCGATCCCGTCGTCCGGCCGAGTGATCGCGCTGATGCCCAGGCCAACGGAGCGTTGGCACTCGCAAAGTTGATCGGCCGCAACCCGCGCGACGTGGCTGCCGATGTGGTCGAGGTGGCAGGTCCGGCTCTGGCCGGCATCGCGTCGATCGAGGTTGCCGGGCCTGGCTTCGTCAACGTCACGTTCACCGACCGCTTCATCTCCGAGCAGGTGGCCTCCGCTGCAGCCGACAGCCATCTCGGTGTCGTCCTCGCCACGACTCATGAGACGGTGGTGATCGACTACTCGGCGCCGAACGTCGCTAAAGAGATGCACGTCGGTCATCTGCGCACCACGGTGATCGGCGACTCGCTCGTCAGATTGATGGAGTTCTTGGGCCATACCGTGATCAAGGAGAACCACATCGGCGATTGGGGCACACCATTCGGGATGTTGATCGAGCATCTCATCGACCTGGGCGCCGATGCCGATTCGGTGATCGACAACGCCGATCCGAACGCGTTCTATCAAGCGGCGAGAGCAAAGTTCGACGCCGACGACAACTTCAAGATGCGCGCCCGCGACCGTGTGGTCAAGCTGCAAAGTGGCGACGCCGAGACGCTCGCGTTGTGGCAGCAACTCGTGCATACGAGCACGGTCTACTTCAACTCGGTCTATCGCGAGTTGGGCGTGCTTCTCACCGACGACGACCTGATGGGGGAGAGCGCCTACCATCGGTTGCTTCCCGGTGTACTCGAGCGGCTGGTCGCAGCCGGCCTGCTACAACAAAGCGAGGGCGCCGATGTGGTGTTTCCGCCCGGTTACACCAACCGTGAGGGTGACCCCTTGCCGTTGATCGTGCAGAAGGGCCACGGTGGCTTCAATTACGCCACCAGCGATTTGGCCTGCGTGATCGACCGCGTCGAGCGGCTCGGAGCAACGCTGATCCTGTACTGCGTGGGATCCACGCAGGCGCAGCACCTCGAGATGGTGTTCGCCGTCGCGCGCATGGCCGGCTGGTTGCACCCGCCCGTTCGGGCAGTACACGTCGGCAATGGCAGCGTGCTCGGACCGGATCGCAAGATGTTCAAGACCCGCTCCGGAGAGAACGTCAGGCTGCAGGAACTGATCAGTGAGGCCGTTGTGCGCGGCGTCGCCAAAGTTGCGGAAAAGAGCCCGGAACTTCCGGCGGACGAACGCGAACGTACTGGGCGGATGATCGGGATCGGGGCGATCAAATACGCCGACCTGTCGACCGACCGGATGAAGGACTACGTGTTCGACTGGGACCGGATGCTTGCGTTCGAGGGCAACACCGCGCCGTACCTGATGTACGCGCGCGCGCGGATCCTCTCGATTTTTGCGAAGATCACGCGCGACGGGATCGCCGCGGCGCCGGGCGCGTTCGCGCTGAGCGAGCCGGCGGAGCGAGCCCTCGCGCTCGAGCTGCTGCGCTTCGGGAGCGT
>JANYDH010000028.1 GCA_025359865.1 Actinomycetes bacterium
GCTGATGCAGACTTTCACCACGCCCGCCTGTCATGCAACGAACGTTCACGCTGCAGCGCCATCGCACGGCCGGGGTCGGGACCCGGTACCGCCAACCCCACCCGACCTTTGGCGTTGGGCTGTCATTGACAGCAGCCCAACGCCAAAGCTCAGAGGTGGTGCGACGTGGAGTCGCGAAGTGCAGAACGAGATGGCATTTTCACGCGTTTTGTTCGTCACTTCGCCCTTGGCTGCACATCGGCACAGTTGGGGGTTCGGGTTTCCGCCGTGGCGAGTTCGAATCGCTGATCGCGGCGACACGTGGGGGCACGTGTCGTTACGTACGCACACGTGCCTCCACGTGTCGAGCACGCCACACCACTCACATCGGTGAGGTCGGGGGGTTAAGGTGCCGCCACACCCGACCCGCATTTTGCGACAGCGATCATAGGGCGCTGCACCGTGATCGGCCGTCCGGATCACCGCAGCACGTCGACGAGCGCTGCGAGCATGGCCGGGGCACTCGTTGCGGGCACGACGATGAACTCGTCGCACCCGGCATCTTCGGCGGCACGGATCGCCGCGTCCAACGCGTCGGGCGTGTACAGCGGCATCGCATCGGCCAGGCCGCGGGCCAATCCCGGGGAGAACACCTCGAGGTACCGGTAGGCGAACTCACGCAAGGTCGCTTGCGCATCTGCGCCGAGCGCTACGAACGAGCCCGTGACGAGCCGCGGCCGGTCGGCACGGCCGGCAGAGACCCACGCTGCTTCTGCGGCTCGGCACGAACGGGCCATCTCGGCGGGGTCGGCGAGCAGGCTGAACCCGCTCACACCATCTGCCCATCGGGCGGCACGAGCCAGCGACTTCGGTCCCATCGCCGAGGCGAGTAGTGCCGGACCGCGCGGTTGAACCGGCATCGGCCCAACCGCATGCCCATCGGCTGCAGCGCCTCCCGCCCAGAGTTCGCGAAGCTCGGCGACCGCCATGTCGAGACGAGCGTGACGACCGGAGTCGGGCACACCGAGCGCGGCATAGTCCTGACCGCGACCGCCGACGCCCACGGCCACGTCGAGTCGGCCTCCGCACAGCACATCGATGGTAGCAAGTTGCTTTGCGATCATGGCCGAATGGTGCCAAGGCAGCACGATGACGTTCGCGAGCACCCGGACACGGCTCGTCAGCGCGGCCGCTGCAGCACATGCGGTGATGCCTTCCAGGTTGTGGAACGTGATCCGCTCGCCGGCCGAGATGCTGGTGAACGGTCCGCCATCCACACCGGCACACCACTCGCGGAATCGACCCCGGTCGAGGCCGGCGGCCATTTGGGGAAGAGCAACGCCGACGTCGATCATGTTCAGCGCACGTGGGGCTGGATTCGGCGCCCGCTGACGAATGCCGCCTGCCCCTCGGCCATTGCCTCAGGAGTATTGCCCAAGGTGACGAGGTGCGGTGCCATCGCCAACGCTTGAGCGCGAGCCATTTGCCGTGCTGCCCACAGCGATCGCAGTGTGCCCTCCACGGCTGCAGCGGGTTGCGACGCAACTGCATGGGCGATGCGCCCGGCCACCGCCCGCAACTCGTCCAGCGGGACCACGTCTTGGACGAAACCGATCTGGTGTGCTCGAGCTGCGGACATCCGTTCGTGGTTTCCCATCAGCGCCAGACGGCACAGTTCACCCCACGGAAGTTGCCCGTACAACAAGATCGGCTCGTAGCAGGCGGCCATTCCATACGTCGTGTGCGGGTCGAAGAACGTCGCATGGTCGGCGGCAACGATCGTCTCGACCTCGCCGAGCAGATAGAACGCGCCCCCGCACGCCATTCCGTTCACGGCCGCGATGACCGGCTTCCACAAGTCGGCGGTCTTCGGGCCGAGCAGCATGCCGGGATCGTCGATCATGAATGGACTGGGTGGCTGAGGAACCGACCAGTTGCGATCGATACCGGTGCAGAACGCCTTGTCGCCCGCCCCGGTGAGCACCACGGCGCGGATGGAGTCGTCGTAGCGCAGCTGCCGCCAGATTCCCTGTATTTCCTCGGCCAGCGTGGCGTCGAACGCGTTGTGACGGTCAGGACGATTGAGCGTGACCCAAGCAACCGGACCGTCGGTTTCGTAGATCAGCGATGCGAACTCCACCCGTGAACCCCTCCCTTGAACTGGCACTGTGAACTGGCACTGTGAACTGGCACTTCGCAGAATCTGACGCAGCGTCAGAAACCAAAGTAGTCTCCACCCTATGCGAGATCTGCCCAAGATCATTTCGGTCGACGATCACGTGATCGAACCGGCCACCGTGTGGTCCGATCGCCTGCCCGCGAAGTTCCACGATGTCGGTCCGCGAATCGTTCGCGCACCGGTCAAGGAAATGGAGTTTCTCGGCGGCAAGTTCTCCGCCGCGCCCGGTGCCCCAGGAGATCCGGGCGAGCCGGTCGACTGGTGGTTCTACGAAGACCTGCGCCGGCCGCTGCTCCGCCTCGACACAGCCGTCGGCTATGCCCGCGAGGACATCACCTTGAAGGGCATCACCTATCAAGACATGCGGCCGGGCTCGTTCCTGGTGCCAGACCGGCTCACCGACATGGACATCAACCACGTCGAGGCATCCTTGTGCTTCCCGACGATGCCGCGGTTCTGCGGCCAGACCTTTTCCGAAGCGAGCGACAAAGATCTCGCCCTGTTGTGCGTCAAGGCCTACAACGACTGGATGGTCGACGAGTGGTGCGGGTCGTCGGGCGGACGCCTCATCCCGCTCATCATCGTGCCATTGTGGGACCCGGTTGCGGCAGCCGCCGAGGTACGGCGCAACGCTGAACGCGGCGTGCACGCGGTGTGCTTCAGCGAGATCCCGCCCAACCTCGGGCTGCCCAGCATCCACGACAAGGACGGCTACTGGTTGCCGTTCTTCGAGGCCTGCAACGAGGCCAAGGTCACCATCAACATGCACATCGGCTCCGGATCGAAGATGCCGTCCACCTCACCCGATGCGCCACCGGCTGTGGGTTCCACCCTCACGTTCGCGAACTGCTGCTTTTCGATGGTCGACTGGTTGATGAGTGGCCTGTTCAACACGTTCACTGATCTGAAGATCGCATACAGCGAGGGTCAGATCGGCTGGATCCCCTACATCCTCGAGCGGGCCGACACGGTGTGGACCGAGAACCGCGGCTGGGGCGGCATCGCCGACAAAGTGCTCCAACCACCGTCGGAACTCTTCCGTGACCACATCTATGGCTGCTTCTTCGACGATCCGCACGGGGTGCGTTCGATCGAAGAGATCGGCATCCACAACGTCACGTACGAAACCGATTATCCACACAGTGATTCCACCTGGCCGCACAGCTTGAAGATCGCAGAAGAACAGACCGCCGGGCTGCCCGATGACATCGTGTACAAGGTGTTGCGTGGCAATGCGATCGAGATGTTGTCGCTCGACCACTTACGATGACCGCTGACACCATCGGACGACAGGTCGATAAAGCGGCACTCCTGTTCGGGTCCACCGAGGCACTGGTCGACGGCGACACACGACTCACGTTTACCGAACTTCGCGACCACGTTCTCGCGGCGGCGGCCGCATTCGTCGCTCATGGCCTACAGCGCGGTGACCGCGTCGCGATCTGGGCACCGAACATCAGCGAGTGGGTGATCGCCGCTCTCGGGGCATCATCAGCCGGCGGCGTCATCGTGCCGCTCAACACCCGGTTCAAAGGACGTGAGGCGGCCGACATCGTCGGACGAAGCGGGGCCTCGATGCTGCTGTGCGTCAATGGATTCCTCGGAACCGCCTACGTCGACATGCTCCGTGGGGCAGATATCGATCTGCCCGACCTCGGCAAGATCGTGGTGCTCCGCGGCGACGTCCCCGACGGCACCACGAGCTGGGCCGAGTTCCTCCACCACGACGGTGGCCAAACGGCTGTCGATGAAGCCCTGCGGCGGATAGCCACCCAATCGGCGGACGACCTGAGCGACATCATCTTCACCTCGGGCACCACCGGTCGCCCGAAGGGTGTGATGTGCACCCACGGCCAGACGATGCGCGTGTTCGATGTCTGGAGCGGTGTGATCGGCCTCGCTCACGGGGACCGTTACCTCATCGTCAATCCGTTCTTTCACACGTTCGGCTACAAGGCCGGATTCCTGTCATGTCTCGTCCGCGGCGCCACCATCGTCCCAGAACCGGTTTTCGACGTCTCCGCAGTCTTGCGGCGGGTGGCTGCCGAACGAATTACCATGCTGCCGGGGCCGCCGACGCTCTACTTGTCGATCCTCGACTTCCCCGACCGCAACTCGTTCGACCTGTCGTCGTTGCGTCTCGCTGTCACGGGTGCGGCGGCCGTACCGGTGGAGATGATCCGACGGATGCGCGAAGAACTCACGTTCCGCGTGATCGTCACCGCGTACGGCCTGACCGAATCGACCGGCGTCGTGTCGATCTGTCGTCCCGACGACGCCCCTGAAACGATCGCCACAACGTCAGGGGTCGCCATTGCCGATACCGAGGTGCGAGTGGTGAACAGCGATGGTCTCGAACTGCCAACGGGGACGCCCGGTGAGATCGTGTGCCGCGGGTACCACGTGATGCAGGGTTACTACCACGACCCCGTAGCAACCGCTGAGGCGATCGATCCCGACGGGTGGTTGCACACTGGCGACATCGGCATCATGGATGAGCACGGCTACCTTGCCATCACCGATCGTAAGAAGGACATGTTCATCGTCGGCGGGTTCAACGCGTATCCAGCCGAAATCGAAAACGTGCTGCGGAGCCACCCTGGAGTCGCCCAGGTGGCGGTCGTCGGTGTGCCCGACCCCCGGCAGGGCGAAGTCGGCCACGCTTTTATCGTCGCCAAGGTGGCCGCCTCGGTCGATCCCGATGAGGTGATCGCATGGAGCCGTGAGCGGATGGCCAACTACAAGGTGCCTCGCGTGGTACACGTCGTCGACACATTGCCGACCAACGCCAGCGGCAAGGTACTGAAGTTCGAGTTGCGCTCAACCGTCGGCTGACGGCTCGACGCAGTCGAATCGCACAGCACCGTCGTCGCCCATCCGGCGTCACTCATCCGGCGTCACTCATCCGGGTCACGGTCGACCGCAGGGCCAAGCCCGGCAGTAGGCACGGGCATCCCCCAGCGGACCATCCCGTGTTCGACCCGTTGGATCACCCTCTCCAGCACCTGCACACGGGCGAGGCGCTTGTTTTCACCGGAGATGACGTCCCACTGCGCAAGGTCATGATCGGTCCGCTCGAACATCTCTTCGGCAGCGATGGTGTACTGATCAGACTTTGTGCGGTTGCGCCAATCCTCCTCAGTGATCTTCCACCGCCGCAACGGATCGTTCTGTCGGTCCTCGAACCGTTTCAGCTGCTCATCGGCGCTGATCTGCAACCAGATCTTCACGATGATCACGCCCTCCAGCGCATTGGCGCGTTCGAACTGGACAATCTCCTCATAGGCCCGACCCCATTGGCTCTGCGTCGCGAACCCCTCGATCCGCTCGACGAGTACGCGCCCGTACCAACTGCGATCGAACACCGACATCCCGCCGAGCCCGGGAACGTAGGGGTAAAAGCGCCACAGGAACGGATGACGCTTCTCGTCGGACGTCGGTTTGGCAAACGACGACACTTTGTAATGCCGGGGATCGAGCGGTTCAACCAAACGCTTGATGGCACCACCCTTTCCGGCCGCATCGCTTCCCTCGAACACGCACAGCAGCCCCGGGCCTAGCTCGCCAGAGCCCATCTGGCCCCCGAGATGTAAACGGAGTTGCAGCCACCGTCGCTGCGCTGCCGTCAGGCGCTGCTCGTAGTCCTTGCGGGCAATGCGCTGTGTGATATCGAGCGAGTCGAGGCGGCCCATGCTCGCCGACACTACGCATTGCGCCACGCGACAGCGAACCTGCCCGCCTCACGACGTTGATCACATGATCGCTGCGCCACCTTTCTGACACGCCGTCAGATCGCGTACAGTGGAGCGACAGGGGGATTCACACCATGCGCGGAATTGTGTACAACGGCACCGAGACGAATCTGGTCACGGGCCTCGAACTACGGGCGCCAGGCCCGAGGGACGTGATCGTCGAGATCAAGGCGGCCGGCCTGTGCCAGAGCGACTTGTCGTACATGCACGGCCTGTACCCGGTGCCCTCACCTGGCGTTTGCGGGCACGAGGGTGCCGGCATCGTCGCCGAGGTCGGATCAGCAGTCACGCTCGTTGCCCCGGGCGACCATGTCGTGATCGCGACGCTCACCGCATGCGGTACGTGCGAGTACTGCGCCGACGGCCGCCCCACTGCGTGTCGTGCCACGCTCGGCAACTGGAGCCAACCGTTTACGCTCGACGGCCAACCGATCTACAACTTCGCCGCCACCAGCGCGTTCGCCGAGCGAACCGTTGTGCGCGATGTGCAATGCGTGAAGATCCCTCGCGACGTTCCGCTTACATCGGCGGCAATCGTCGGCTGTGGTGTGGTCACCGGAATGGGCGCTGTGTTCAACAGGGCAAACGTCCGCCGCGGACAATCAGCCGTCGTGTTCGGCGTCGGAGGCGTCGGCCTCAACGTGATCCAAGCGCTCAAGGTGCAGGGGGCCACGACGATCATCGCCGTCGACACGGTGCCGGAGAAAGAGTCGCTGGCGCGCCAGTTCGGCGCAACCCACTTCCTCGACGGGCGTCGCGACGACATCGTTGCGGCTATCGGCGAACTCCGCCCTGCAAGCGAGACCGCAGCGCGCGGTGCGTTCAACTCGGGTGGCGTCAACTGGGCGTTCGATTGTGTCGCCCACCCGCAGGTCACGTGGAACGCGCTCGAATGCCTCGACTGGGAAGGCACCGTGGTAGTCATCGGCGTGGCGTCACAAACTGCAGAGTTCCGCGGCCTGTACGGCCGTCTCACACAGGTCGACCGTGGCATCATCGGCTGCCGCTACGGCAGCATCTCTCCACATCGCGACATCCCGCGGATCATCGAGATGTATCGCCGCGGCGAAGTGATGCTCGATGAACTGGTCACCACCTCGCACCCAATCGAGCACTGGGCCGACGCCGTACATGAGCTCGAGTCCGGTGCCGTGGCCCGCGGCGTCCTCACGTTCTGATGCCGAACGCTGCGGCCACGCTGGTCGACCTGTTCGACGATGTGGTCGTCACCGATGGGTCCAGAGAGGCGTTCGTGCAGCGGACCGTCGATGGGGCGATGCGCAGGATCACGTTCGGTCAGCTCGCCGCCCGTTCAACGGCGCTGGCCCGATGGCTTACCCTCGAACGCGGAGTTCGCCGCGGCGACGTTGTGGCGATCGAACTGCCGAGCGGCATCGACTTTGCGATTGCCTATCACGCCATCATCCGAGCCGGGGCAATCGCTACCGGCATCAACCCACGACTCGGCAGTACCGAGGTGGCGCACATCATTGCGGCATGCCGTCCGGTGTACCTGTTCGATGGCCCGTTGCCCGATCTTGCCGACGACGACCCCAGCATTCGGCTGACCACTGCCGACCCGAGCGACGCGGTGGCGATCGTGTGGACCGGCGGAACCACGGGGATGCCGAAAGGTGCGTGGTTCGACCACCAATGTCTTCAGGCGATGGCACTCGGCGCGGCACCACTGAGCGAGTTCGGAGATCGGCGCCTGTCGCCGCTGCCGTTCGCTCACGTCGGCTTCATGACCCGGGCATGGGACGAGCTGAGCCACCGCATCACCACGGTCATCGCGCCGACACCGTGGACCGCAGCCGGAACTCTCGAACTGATCGCCACCGAGGCCGTCACCGTTTGCCAGGGGGTCCCGACGCAGTACCGGCTGATGTTCGATGCGGCCGAGTTCTCCACGACCAACACATCCAGCCTGCGCATCGCCGGCATCGGCGCAGCCAGGATCCCACCAGAACTGGTCCGCGAAATGCGCGCCAAACTCGGCTGTCCCGTGGTCGTGCGCTATGCCAGTACCGAGGCGTGCGTCGCCACAGGCACCCGACTCGACGACTCGGTCGAGGTGCTGTGTACCACCGTCGGACGACCGAATGGCGGTGTCGAGTTGAAGGTGATCGACGATGCAGGGCAGCCGCAACCAGACGGCGAGACCGGCACCGTGTGCCTGCGCAGCCGGGCAGCGATGCGTGGCTATTGGCACGACCCTGAACGAACCGGCGAGGTGATCGACGCCGACGGGTGGTTGCACACTGGTGATCTCGGTTGGGTCGGCAGCGACGACAACCTGCGACTGTCCGGGCGGGCCACCGAGATGTACATCCGCGGCGGGTACAACGTGTACCCGATCGAGGTGGAGAACTGCTTGGGGGCACACCCCGGAATCGCTGCGAGCGCACTGCTCGGTGTCGACGTCGAGGATCGTCTTGGCGAGATCGGCGTGTTGTTCGCCAGTCCTCGCCCTGGCCACGAGTTGGCGCTCGAGGAGTTGCGCGCATTCGTGAAGGAACGTCTCGCCGACTACAAAGCTCCCGATGCGCTCGTCGTCATCGCCGAACTGCCGCTCACCAGTCTGGGCAAGATCGACAAGTTGGCGCTCCGCGCACGAGCCCACCAGGAGGCGCAACAGTGGTCACGATAGACACCCGCGGCAAGACCCTGTGGCAGCTCGTCGAGGAGCGCGCCGAGGCATCGCCCGATGCCCGGATGGCACTCGACGAGGCCGGTCGCACCATGACGTTCGCCGACTACCACCTCCGCTGCCTCCGTGCGGCCGCCGGGCTGGCCGCGCTCGGCGTGCGCGAGGGGTCGAACGTGTCGTGGATCCTGCCGTCACGGTTCGAAGCGCTTGTGCTGTGCGGCGCGCTGGCTCGGCTCGGTGCCGTACAGAACCCGATCCTGCCCATCTACCGCCAGCGTGAGGTGCGGTTCATCCTCGAACAGAGCGCATGCACCACGCTGATCGTTCCCGGCACGTTCCGCGGCTTCGACTACCCGCCGATGGCCGACGAAGCAACGGCCGGCCTCGATGTCCAGATCGTCATCGCAGGTCCCGACCTACCCGGCGGCGATCCCGCCTCGCTGGCTGTCTACCGACCCGCATTCGACGAGATGCGGTGGCTGTTCTACTCGTCGGGCACCACAGCCGATCCGAAGGGCGCGAAGCACACCGATCGTTCGTTGTCCGCGGCCAACGACGGCATGCAGTGGTCGATGCAGGTCACCGATGCCGACCGGGCTGCAGTGGTGTTTCCGGTCACCCATGTCGGCGGTCTGGTGTGGTTGTTCAACACACTGCAAACGGGCGTCGAATTGCTGATGGTCGAGACCTTCAACCCACTCGAGACCCCAGCATGGTTGGGTCACAACGGATGCACGTGTGCAGGTGCCGGCACGGTGTTCTGGATGGCGTATCTTGCTGCTCAACGGCGGCTACCGCCTCACGAACGACTGCTTCCCGACGTGCGGATCTTCAATGGAGGCGGGGCGCCGAAGCCGACCACGCTCCATGCCGAGATGATCGAGGCGTTCGGTGCACCGCTGATCGGCGGATGGGGCCTCACCGAGAGTCCGATCAACACCATGGTGCACGTTGACGACCCCGACGACAAGAAGGCCACCACCGATGGGCGACCTTGCCCTGGTGTCTCATTGCGCGTGGTCATCAACTCGCACGAGTGCGAACCGGGCGAGGAAGGTGAGCTCAGGGTGAAGGGCCCGCAGGTGTGCCTCGGCTACCTCGACGCGTCGCTCGACGCCGACGCGTTCGACGATCTGGGTTGGTTTCGTACCGGCGATCTCGGCGTGGTCGACCGAGACGGGTTCGTCTCGATTACGGGTCGGTTGAAAGACATCATCATCCGCAAAGGTGAGAATATCTCGGCAAAGGAGATCGAAGACCTGTTGCACGGTCACCCCAAAGTGGCCGACGTCGCCATCATCGGTGTGCCCGACGATGCCAGCGGCGAACGGGCGTGCGCTGTCGTGATCACGGCAGGCGACACACCGATCACGTTCGACGAGATGACCGAACACCTGCTCCGCGCGAACTTGTCGAAACACAAAGTGCCTGAGCAGCTCGAGTTCGTCGACGCTCTACCACGCAACCCAACCGGGAAAGTGCTGAAGAAGGACCTCCGGGTCCAGTTTGGAGAAACATCGTGAACAGGTTCGTTGGATCCCGGGTGCTCGTCACCGGCGCAGGCTCAGGTATCGGACGTGCAACGGCGCAGCGCTTTGCTGCCGAGGGCGCGCGCGTTGCCTGCCTCGACGTGCGCGGCCACGACGAAACCGCAGCGGGTATCGGGGCCACCGCTGTTGCGTTCGAGTGCGACGTTTCCAACGGGGCCGCTGTCGCCGCTGTGGTCGACGCGGCAGTGGAAGCGCTCGGCGGCCTCGATGTGGTGTGCAACATCGCTGGCATCGGCCACTTCCGCCACAGCCATGAAGAGACCCCCGAGGACTTCGTCCGGATCGTCGGGGTGAACCTCAATGGCACGTTTCATGTCGCCCGGTTTGCACTTCCCCATCTCCTTGCCGCCGGTGGTGGTGTCATCATCAACACCGCATCCACCGCGGGCCTCATCGGCCAGCCCTGGAGCGCGGCATACTGTGCGAGCAAAGGTGGCGTCGTGATGCTCACGAAGGCGCTTGCAACCGAGTACAAAGCCCAAAACATCCGCGTCAACGCCATTGCACCGGGCGGTACCAAGACCAACATCATCAACTCGTTCTCCACCTATCCGGAGGGTGCCGACCTTCGTCAACTGATCAAGGTGATGAGCCCGATGGAGATGGCCGAACCGGAGGAGATCGCTGCGCTCTTCGCGTTCATTGCCTCCACCGAGGGCCGCTACATGACCGGGTCGATCGTGGCCATCGACGGAGGCATCACGTCGTAGACCACGTTTCCGACAACACCGCCACCGCTCGGATCTGACGCTGCGTCAGATACTGTGCTGCGGGTATGGACTTGTGCTACACCGCCGAGGAAGACACGTTCCGCTCCGAGCTACGCGCCTGGCTAGCCGACGTACTCCCCCACGTGCCGCCCGAGCCACCAACACACGAGTGGGCCGCGCGCCGGGTGTGGGACACCGCATGGCAGCAGATGCTGTTCGAGGCAGGGTACGCCGGCATCAACTGGCCGACGGAGTACGGCGGCCGGGGTGCAACACCCACCGAGCACCTGATCTTTCTCGAAGAGACCGAGCGGGCGCGGGCACCGTATGTCGGGATGAACTTCGTCGGCCTGTTGCATGCCGGTCCGACACTCGTGGTCGAGGCGTCGGCTGAACAGAAAGCCGCTCATCTCCCACCCATCCTGCGCGGTGAACACGTGTGGTGCCAAGGCTTCTCCGAGCCATCTGCCGGAAGCGACCTCGCGGCCCTGCGGTGTCGCGCCATTCGCGACGGCGACCACTACGTGATCAGCGGACAGAAGATCTGGACGAGCTTCGCCCATGTTGCGGACTACTGCGAGATCCTCGTCCGCACCGACACCGACGTGCCGAAGCATCGCGGTATCACCTGGTTGATCATGCCGATGGACAGTGCCGGTATCGATGTACGCCCGTTGCGCACGATGGACGGCGGCATCGAGTTCTCGGAGATGTTCCTCGACGAGGTCCGCGTGCCCGTCGCCAACCGTGTCGGCGACGAGAACGACGGCTGGCGCGTTGCGATGACCACGCTCAGTTTCGAACGTGGCACAGCGTTCGTTTCCGAGCTGTTGCAGACGATGGAACTCGTCGCCGATCTCGCCGAGCTTGCCAAGCACATCACCAGGCGTTCCGCACTTGCATGGGACGATGCCGGGCTTCGTCGCGATCTCGGCAAGGTCGCGGCCGAACTCGACGCGCTGTGGGCGCTCACCAGGCGCAACATCTCCGAGGCATCCCGTACCGGCCTCGTCGGAGCGGGCGGCAATGTGTTCAAGCTGGCCTATACCGACCTGCGGCACCGCCTGGGTGAGATCGCGATGCATCTCCTCGAGCGGGCCTCGCTCTCCATGGACGACATCGACGAACTGCCAAGCGGCCGGCACGTGCACGGCCGCATCCATGGCTTGAAGATGACCATCGCGGCCGGTACATCACAGGTGCAACGCAACATCATCGGCGAGCGCCTGCTCGGCCTGCCGAAGGAGCGCTGACCATGGACTTCTGGCTCAGTGACGATGAACGCGATCTCCAAGATGGCATCCGCTCGTTCCTGCTCGGTCGATTCCCGATCGACGTGGTTCGCGCCGGCGAAGAACAACCCGGGGTGATCGACCGCGACCGGTGGCGTGAACTGGCGGCAACCGGTGTCTTCTCCGTGGCCGCCGACATAGGCATGCGCGCTGCCGTGTTGGTGTTCGAAGAGCTCGGTCGCGCGTTGGTGCCCGGCCCGCTTGCAGCGAGCGCCCTTGCCGCTGCCTGGGTCTCAGGCACTGCCACGGGCGACACGATCGTGGGCGTCCTCGAGACCCTGGACGATCCCGTGCTGGTCGAGCATCCCGCCCAGGTCGACGTGCTGCTCATCGTCTCCGACGAAGGCCTGCTTCGGCTCGACGCTTCGGCGCTCACCATGCACACCATCGAGCGGCCACTCGACACGCTCACACCCGTCGCCGTTGTCCGACGCCCTCTGCCTGCGGCAACACGTGTCGACACCTCGTCAGCAGCGCGACAGTTCGAGCGTGATGCCGTTGTGCTCACTTCGGCGCTGCAGTTGGGCGTCGCTCTCGGCGCAACCCATCTCGCCCAGGAGTACGCCAAGCAGCGTGAGCAGTTCGGGCGTCCCATCGGCGGCTTCCAGGCCGTGAAGCACCTACTCGCCGACATGCTGGTGAAATCCGAGGTGGCCAGGTCGGCGGTGTATGCCGCGGCCTGCGCGGTCGACGGGGCCGGCACCGACGACGCATACCGTGCCGCTTCGGTTGCGAAGGTGATGGCCGGCGAGGCAGCGCTGTTCTGTGGCAAGACCGGCATCCAAGTACACGGCGGGATGGGCTTCACCTGGGAAGTGCACGCACAGCGCTACTGGAAGCGCGCCGTCGCCCTCGACAACTCGTTCGGGATCATCGACCATCATGCCGCGATCATCGCGGCCACGTTGTAGGAGCACACGCCATGGGAATCTGCGATGGTCGAGTCGTTGTCATCACCGGCGCGGGCCGCGGGCTGGGCCGGGCACATGCTCTCGCGTACGCTGCGCACGGTGCCGCCGTCGTCGTGAACGATGTCGGGGCCTCGCTCAGTGGCGAAGGGCGCGACGACAGCCCCGCCGAGGACGTCGTGGCCGAAATCACGTCACTCGGTGGTCGGGCAGTGGTCAATGGCGACGACGTCAGCGATTGGGATGGCGCCGGGCGGATGATCGCTCAGGCGATCGACACGTTCGGCGGCCTCGACACCCTCGTCTGCAACGCCGGCATCGTGCGTGACCGGATGATCGTCAACATGTCTGTCGACGAGTGGGACGGCGTGATCCGCGTGCATCTGCGCGGCATGTTCTGTCCCGTTCGTCAGGCGGTCGACCACTGGAGGGCGATGTCGAAAGCTGGTACGCCGGTCGCGGCCCGCATCGTCACCACCTCGTCGGGCGCCGGACTGTTCGGCAGCGTGTCGCAGGCCAACTACTCGGCAGCCAAGGCGGGCATCGCCGCATTCACCGTCGTGGCCGCTGCCGAACTCTCACGGTACGGAATCGCCGTCAACGGGATTGCCCCCTCGGCCCGTAGTCGCATGACCGAAGAAGCATTCGCGGAGATGATGCGCGCCCCGCAAAGCGGCTTCGATGCGATGGACCCGGCCAACGTTTCGCCGCTGGTCGTGTGGCTCGGATCGGCACCCTGCCACGTGACGGGCCAGATGTTCGAGATCTCCGGCGACCAACTCAGCATCGCCGAAGGATGGCAACACGGCGCAGTATTCGACAAAGGCACCAGATTCGAGCCTGACGAGATCGGTGCGATCGTCAGCGATCTCGAGCGCGAGTCACGCCAAGCAACGCCCGTCTACGGTGCGTGACTCGCGTTGGTAGCGTGGCCGAGTGGCTGACGAGTTACTTGCAACCGATGGACGGGTGATCGGCGAGCGCGCCATCGCCACGCGCCAACGACTCCTCGACGCGACGCTCGACCTGCTCCGTCGCGACGGAGTGCTCGATCTCAAGGTGGTCGACATCAGCCGCGATGCGGGTGCCGCGCCGGCCACGTTCTACCAGTACTTCTCCGACCTCGACGCGGCGATCCTGGCATTGTCCGAGACCGCTCTCGACGACGAGGTGCCGTTGGTCGAGTTCCTCCAACCACCCTGGTCATCCGCCGCCGACATTGAGCGGGCACGCGCCTTTGTCCAGGCGTATTCCGAGTACTGGAGCGATCACTACGCGGTCTTGATCGTGCGCAACCTCAAAGCCGATGGCGGCGATGTCGACTTCCGTTCTGCCCGCAGCCGGGCCAATCTGCTGTTGTTGCGACGGATGGCCGCCATGGTGACCGCCGGCCAGGAGGCCGAACGGGTCCCGGCATCGCTCGACCCCTTTGCGGCTGCAGCAGCGATGATGGCCATGCTCGACCGGCTGTTCACCTATCAAACAGAAGTCCGGCGACGAGGCACGTCGAAGTCGGCGCAGCATGAAACGCTCACGACCATCTTGTTCCAGACCCTCACCGGAATTCCAACCTCATCGACAAGTAGCTGAAGTCCGACCTTTGGCGTTGCGTTGCTGTCTATGACAGCAGGACGCCAACAGTCGGCCCTTGGCTTTGCCCGCCGATCACATCGGCGGGCCGGCCCACGCGGGTACGCCGGCCGGATTCTCACCGAACAACTCGGCGCGACCAGCTTGGATCGCCGCCACAGTCCACCGTCGATCACCCGCTGTCACCGTCGCCGCGATCTGAGCGGGTTGCATGCGGTGGATCTGGTCGCCGAGAACGATGAACACCTGCCCGCTGACATCGCCCGCATCGTCGGAAGCGAGCCACGCCACCATTGGGCTGACGTTGGCCGGGTCGTACTTGTCGAAGCCCATCTCCGGCTGGGCGAATTTCGGATTCACGTCCGTCATCGGCGTGCGTGCCCGCGGTGCAATGCAATTGGCGGTGACGTTCAGCCGACCGAGCTCGCGGGCCTGGACGAGCGTCATGCTCACGATGCCCCCCTTTGCCGAGCCATAGTTGCTCTGGCCGGGCCCGCCGAACAGGCCACTCTCACTCGATGTGTTGATGATCCGGCGGGCGATGAGCTGAGCTCCCTCACCTGCCGCTTTCGCCTGTGCCCGCCAGTACGCCGCAGCAAAGTGTGAGGGAACGAAGTGACCCTTGAGGTGCACGTCGACGACCGCATCGAACTGTTCTTCGGTCATCGCAAAGCTCATCGCATCACGAATGAAACCGGCATTGTTGACCAGCACGTGCAACTCGCCGAATCGGTCGAGCGCCGTGCCGATCAGTTCCTCTGCCGCTGACCAACTGCTGACGCTCCCTCGGTGCGCCACCGCCTGGCCGCCGGCAGCGACAATGGCCTCTGCAACCTCGTCGGCCCGTTCGGTGAGGTCATTGACCACCACGCTCGCGCCTTCTGCCGCAAGCAGTTCGGCGTGACAACGGCCGACGCCTTGCCCTGCGCCCGTAACGATTGCGACTTTGCCGCTGAGTGCACCCATGTACTGCCGACCTCCCCTGATCTGACGCGTCATCGGATCATAGATCCGCCACCTTCGAGCGCGATGTCCGCGACGAGCGCTCGCACGCTCTTGCGCGGTCCTTTCCGGACGTTTAGGTTGTGGCCTCACGATTCTGCCGAGTATGTCTTGATACAAGGAGAACCCCAAGTGAGATCTCACGCAATACGTATCCTGGTATCGATCGGGCTGACCGCTGGGGGCCTGGTCTGGACGAGTGCTGCGCCGCAGAAGTTGGCCAACGTCGGGGTCAACTGGGTTAAGAAGATGCGCTCCGATCGGATACAAGCAGAATCTCGTGACGTTTGGCGTTCGGCAAGCCATCGACACGTGGAGGCACGTGTGCCTACGTAACGACACGTGCCTCCACGTGTCGCTGCGATCAGCGATTCGAACTCGCCACGAGACAAGGTCACCACATTCGAGCGACCGGGAACTATCTGATACCGTGTCAGAAATGAGCATTGACAAAGAAATCCCGCTCATCGTCAGCGTCGACGACCACGTCGTCGAGCCCGCGCATCTGTTCCAGCGGTGGCTGCCGAACAAGTTCAAGAGCCATCCCGATGCCCCGCGAATCGAGCGTCGCGGGCTTGCGGGCATGAAGTATCTCGGCGGAACGAAGTACGACTTCCAGTGGGATGACGATGCCCCGAAAGCGGACTGTTGGTTGTACGAAGACCTTGTCGCCCCGCACAAGCGTCACGTTGCAGCGGTCGGGTTCGACCGTGACGATATGACGGCGTCGCCGATCACGTACGACGAGATGCGACCCGGTTGCTACGACCCTGCGGCGCGGCTGGAAGACATGACTGCCGATGGTGTCGACGCGTCGCTGTGCTTTCCGACCATGCCGCGGTTCTGTGGTCAGACGTTCAGCGAAGCCAAGGACAAAGACCTGGCGATGGCGTGCATGACTGCCTACAACGACTGGATGGTCGAAGAGTGGTGCGGCGATAGCTCCGGCCGGCTGATTCCGCTGCCGATCATTCCGCTGTGGGACATCGACGCCGCCGCCATCGAGGTGCGCCGTAACGCCGCCCGCGGCGTTACCGCTGTCGCATTCAGTGAGATCCCGGCCAAGCTCGGGCTCCCGACACTGCACTCCGGTTACTGGGAGCCGTTCTTCCAGGCGTGTGAGGAGACCGGCACCGTGATCTGCATGCACATCGGTTCGTCCAGCCAGATGCCGGCGACTTCATCGGATGCTCCGCCGGCTGTCGCCGCCACGTTGAGCTTCGGCAACGCAATGAGCTCGCTGAGCGACTTTCTCTTCTCCGGCGTACTGGTCCGCCATCCGGAACTCAAGTTGGCCTACAGCGAGGGACAGATCGGCTGGATCCCGTACATCCTCGAGCGGGCAGACGACGTGTGGCGAGAGCATCGTGCGTGGGGCGGCGTGCGCGAGATCGTCCCAGAACCACCGTCCACCTACTGGCACCGCCAGATCTACGGCTGCTTCTACCGTGATGTGCACGGGCTCGAAAGTCTGCATCGCATCGGCGTCGACAACGTCACGTTCGAGACGGATTATCCGCACACCGATTCGACATGGCCGCACACCCGCCAGATCTTCACCGATCAAGTGGTCGGCCTCGACGACGAGACGATTGTAAAGATCGCTCGCGGTAATGCCATCCGCATGCTTCGACTCGATCCGACCACCGGTCGCTGGCGCAAGGGCTGACGCGTGGGATTTCCGGCGGACGTGCTAGAGGTTGCGGCGAGGGTACGGAACTGGCGACGATGGGGTCCCGACGACGAACTGGGCACGCTCAACCTCATCGACGACGCGGCCCGGCGACGAGGTATCGCGTGCGCCACCACCGGCAAGGCGATCAGTCTTGCGTTGCCGCTGTCGGCCGACGGCCCGCAAATGGGCTTTGTTGAGGGTCGCATCAACCCACAACTGCACCCGTTCAGCTTTCCGCTCACCGCCGAGCCAGGCGAAGACCGGATCTGGCACGATGACCGTCTCGAGATGGGCACCCAAGCCTGCACCCACTGGGATGGACTTGCCCACGCTTCATACGGCGGCACGATCTACAACGGCTTCCCCGACAGCGAAATCGGTGAGCATGGAGCGCTGCGGTGCGGCATCCACAACGTGCGCTCGCTCATCTCCCGGGGTGTGCTGCTCGACGTGGCTATGGTCCACGGTGTCGACCAGCTTGAACCCGGCTACGCGCTCACAGCCGACGATCTCGATGCCGCGGTAGAGCTGGCGCGGGTCACCCTCGCACCCGGCGATGTGATCCTGCTGCACACTGGTCACATCCGCACGTTCTTGAGTGGCGATCGTCTGCACTATGCGATCGGCGCACCGGGTCCGAGCCTCGGTACGGTGGAGTGGTTCCACCGCCACGACGTTGCCGCGGTGGCGATCGACAACTTGATCTTCGAGGTGTTCCCATGCGAGCGCGATGATGCGTTCTTGCCGGTGCACTTCCTGCATCTCGTCGACATGGGACTCACCCAGGGGCAGAACTGGGACATGGAGGCGCTCGCCGCCGACTGCGCCGAGGACGGACGGTATTCGTTCCTGCTGTCGGCGTCGCCAGAGCCGGTACTCAATGGCACCGGAGCTCCGGTCAACCCCGTCGTCGTGAAGTAGTGCCATGACGGGGGCGCTCTCGGTAGCCGGACTACTTCGAAAGCGGGTCGGCGACCAGCACCCCGGTTACGTGTTCGAAGACAGCCAGTGGAGTTGGGATGAAGTAGTCCGCGAGTCGGCGGCACGCGCCGCGATCCTCAGCGAACTGCTCGACTTGCAACCCTTGCCGGATGACCCACGCCACGTCGGCATACTGCTCGCGAATGTGCCCGAGTACCTGTTCCTCGCCGGGGGCGCAGCACTCGCCGGAGTTACCCTCGTCGGCATCAACCCCACGCGACGCGGTGCCGAACTTGCTCGCGATATCGGCCATACGCGTTGTCGTTTCGTGATCACCGACGCGGCCCAAGCGCCGCTGCTCCCCCACGATGTTCCGAGCATCATCATCGACACCGACGACTACGCGTCGCTGCTGGCACGGCACGCGGATGCCGAGCTTCCCCCCGCCGATCCTGACCCGGCCACCACGCTGTTCTTGTTGTTCACGTCGGGTTCCACGAGCGCACCGAAGGCCGTGGTCTGCACCACCGGTCGGCTGGCCCGTACCGGTATGCGCGCGGCAGCAGCGTACGGGGTCACGCGTGCAGACGTGTGCTACTGCTGCATGCCGCTGTTCCATGGCAACGCGCTCATGGCGTGTTGGGCTCCGGCCCTCGCCGTCGGGGCAACGGTCGCGTTGCGCCGCAAGTTCTCGGCCAACCGATTTCTCGCCGACATCCGCCGGCACGACTGCACCTACTTCACGTACGTCGGCCGGTCCATCGCCTACGTCCTTGCCACAGAGCCGAGCGACGTCGACTGCGACCATCACCTGCGGCTCGGATTCGGCACCGAGGCCTCGGCTCAGGACCGCGACCGGTTTTCCTCCCGGTTCGGCTGCCGGCTGGTGGAGGGTTACGGCTCGAGCGAGTCGGCGGTGGTGATCATGCGCACCCCCGACACTCCGGCCAATGCTTTGGGCCGACCGCGCGCTGACGACGGGTCAGACATCGCGGTCGTCGACCCTGATTCGGGAATCGAGTGTGACAGTGCCCAGCTCGACGAACACGGTGCCATTTTGAACGCGACGGACGCGATCGGCGAGCTGGTCAATCGCAACGGTGGCGGAGCGTTCGAAGGCTACTTCGCCAACGACGAAGCCACCGCCGAGCGACTGCGCAACGGCTGGTACTGGACCGGCGACCTCGCTTACCGCGATGCTGATGGCTTCTTCTACTTCGTCGGGCGCAATGCCGACTGGCTTCGCGTCGACAGTGAGAACTTCTCCGCTGCTCCGGTCGAAGCCATCCTTCTACGCGCGGCCGGCACCGTGATGGTAGCGGTGTATGCGGTACCCGATCCACGCACCGGCGATCAGGTGATGGCCACGATCGAGATGAGTCCGGGACAACTGTTCGACCCCGACGAGTTCGCCGAGTTTCTCAGCACGCAGCGTGATCTCGGCACGAAATGGGCACCGCGATTCGTCCGCATCACCGAGCGCGTTCCGCTGACAGCCAACAACAAGATCAACAAGCAGCCACTTCGCGCCGAGGCATGGCGCTGTGCCGACCCGGTGTGGTGGCGACCGACGCGCGAGTCGCGATATCGACGCTTCACCAGCACCGACCGCGACACACTCGAAACCGAATTCGCGCTTCATGGTGCACCATCATGAGTGACAATGCCGTCGGTGCCGAGCGCCAGATCCTCAACCTCATCTACCGCTATGCCGAGTGCGTCGACGATGGCGACTTCGATGCGGTATCAGCCCTGTTCGAACATGCCGACTACCACCTTGCCGGAGCAGCCGGGCAGCGCGGTGCCGCCGTGGGTGACATCATCCGCAGCACCGTCGCGACACACGCTGGCAGCCCCCGGACCAAACACGTCACCACCAACGCGATCATCGACATCGACATCGACATCGACATGGTGACGGCAACCTGTCGTTCCTACTTCACCGTGCTACAGGCGACCCCCATGCTCTCGCTACAGCCGATCATCACCGGGCGCTATCACGACCGGTTCGAGTGTGTCGATGGCACGTGGCGCTTTTCCGATCGGTCCATCCTCATCGAGCAGATCGGCGACCTCGCCCAGCACCTCCGACCAGGAGTGTTGTAGCTGCACCCGGGTGGAGGTGAGTACCGGGCCGCGATCAACTTCTCCCCGTTGCGATGTCACCTGGTGCCTAACCGGATGTCCCGCGTCGAGTTGTCCTCGGTGGTGACGGGTAGCTCGACGCGGCTCGCGCCAGCAGACGTTGCCAAAACTTGAGCGGGGCGGCTGTCGGGCCGCGCCGCCCTACTCGATGCCGAGTACGCGGGCGGCGTTGTGGCGGAGGAACTTCGGCCACACGTCGTCATTGAATGGCACGGCCGGCATGTCGGTGAAGATCCGCTTCAGCGTGAGGCCCATCGGGAAGTAGCCGGCGTAGATCACCCGATCGGCACCGCGGCTGTTGGCGTAGTCGATGATCCGCTGGTCATAGTGCTTCGGCGCGAAGGCGCTTGTGGAGTAGTGCAGGTTCGGCCACTTCAACATCAGCTTCACCATCAACTCGGTCCACGGTTGACACCCGTGACGGGTCACGATGATGAGTTCGGGGAAGTCGTAACAGACGATGTCGAGCATCTCGACGTGCTGGCACATGCTGGGTAGCCGCGGACCGGGAATGCCGGCACAGATGAAGATCGGGATGCCCAGATCCGCGCATGTTGCGTAGACCGGATACCACTTCGCATCGCTGATCGGTATCTGCGGAGAACAGCCAGCAGGAAAGGTGCCGACGGCGCGGATGTCGAACTCTTCTTTCAGTCTCCTGATCTTGCGCACGGTACCAAGAATGTCGTTCGCGTCGGCACTGGTCGAAGCGATGAACCGTGTGGGGTGCTCGCGCAGCGCGCGCCGACTGACCTCATCCTCGCAGCCGATCAATCCCTGCGCGATGCCGTACAGATCCATCTGCTCGAGGGTGACGGCCACGGGGTCGAGGTCACCCGGCAACGCGCCGGGTACGTTGCCCTTGAACAGATACTCGACGGGGAAGATCGACGCTTTGCTCACCGGGTCTTTGATGTTGTCACGAAAGAACGCGTAGTTCTGTTCCGGATCGGAGCGCATGAACCCGATCATGCAATCGATGATCCCGATATCGGCGGGCATGGCCATGACCGTCAGCCGTTCATCAACGCGAGAGCGTTGGACGACATGACCTGCTGCACTTCTGCCTCGGAGAAGCCGTGCAGATCGTTCACGAAAGCGAGCGGCTCGGCGAGACCCTCGGCATGAGGGTAGTCAGAGCCGAACAGCACATGTTCGACACCGATGCAGTCGGCAAGTCCACGAAGGTCGTCCTCGTAGAACGGCGCCACCCAAAGGTGGTCACGCAGTTGCTGAACCGGATCGACGCCGAACGCATGAGGATTCTGCGCGTAGGCCTTCTTGAGCTTCTTCATCAATGGAGCAACCCACTCGCTCCCCGACTCGATTGCGGCCACTCGCAATGCAGGGTGGCGAGTGAACACTCCGTGGCAGACGAGCACGGCAAACATGTCGAATGGCGCACGGTCGCTCGTGAGGCCGCGCATCGGCGAGAATTGGAACGCCTTGAAGTCGCCCGTCGGCTCCCAGTCATCAATGTACTTGCCATAGCCGGCATCGCCGGAGTGGAACGCGACCACAATGCCCGCTTCCGCTGCCGCTGCCCAGAATCCGTCGTACACCACGTCGCCCGGCGAACGGGTGCTGCCCGTCGATGTGGGCACCGGAGCGGTGCGCATCACGATGACCCGTACACCGCGACTGATCGCCCACTCGAGCTCGCGAAGTGCCCACTCGGGATCGGCCAACGTGATGTACGGGGCGGCGAAGATCCGGTTGCGGTACGCGAAGCCCCAGTCCTCTTCGACCCACCGATTAAACGCCCGGAATGCGGCGCACAACGCGGGCACGTCGTGGCGTAACGACTCCTCCATGCCGACGCCGAGCGTCGGGAAGAAGAATGCGCCGTCCAGCCCTTGTCGATCCATGAGCACCAGTCGTGCGTCGCGATCGCGGTATGCCGCCGGAATCGGATCGAGTTCACCGAACATCGTCCGTAGGTCGGCACCGGCCACCTTGCCCCGGAAGTACTGGTCGAGAGCACCGGGCTTCGATACCGGGTCGAAGGTGGGGTTGGGGATGAAGCTGTTGACCTTGCCACCCACCAGCAACCGTTGCTTGCCGCCAAGGTCGACCCATTGCATACAGCGGCGTTCCATGTCTTTGGGGATATGACGCACGAACGCATCGGTCGACTCGTAGTAGTGGTTGTCCGCGTCGAAGGGCCGAAACCCGAGTGCTGCCATGACCCGACGATACCGGTATCTGACGCCGCGTCAGATACCAAGCGCAAAGACGACGAGTGGCCGAGTCGCGTCGACTTGTCGACGCTGGACGACGATACGTCGACGCGATGCCGATTTTCCTACCCGGTTGATAATCGGCGTCGGCCAGAACGGAGTGATGTGATGGCCGGTCGATGGTCAAGCGATGAGCGCCTCACCGCACCCGGCGATGGCGTCGCGCCGCACACCGAGGTCGTTGGGGTCGCCCCCGGTGAAGTACCACGGCACCACCTGGAAGGTCGCACCCATTCCGAGCGCCTCGATGTCGGCTGCCAACTTCGCGTAGCGCTCACGGCCGGAAGCGTTGGGAATGATGTCGATCGGCAATGCATTGATGTCGAACGGGACGTCGCTCCGGCCGCATTCGTCGCGGAACCGTGCCAGATCGCTGGCAACTCGACGAATCTCGTCGCTCGAGGCCTGCACGGAGATCCATCCGTCGCCGAGTCGTGCGGCCCTGCGCAGCGCTGGTTCGCTATGCCCTCCGACGTGAATCAGCACGGGCTGAGTGGGCACCGGGCTGATCATCAGCCTGCCGAAGTCGTAGTGCCGTCCGTGGTAGTCGACAAACCGTGGCGATCCACCGGCGCATACAAGCCGCAGGATCTCGATCTGCTCGTCGAGACGGGCGCCCCGGGTGCGCATCTCGGTACGGGTCCATTCGAACTCCTCGGGGATCCACGACAACCCGACACCGAGTTCGATGCGGTCGCCACTCAGCACGGCCAACGACGACAGTTGCTTGGCAACGATCAACGGGTCGCGCAGCGGCAACTTGACGACGTTGGTGACGAACCGGATTCTTGTCGTGATCGCGGCCATCGCTGCCATCGCCACGAACGGTTCGACGAACGGTGTGTCGGCTGCCCAGAACCGGCTGCCGTCGGCACTGTACGGGTAGTCGGCTGACACGGTCTCCGGGTAGAACGCCGAGTCGGGTACGGCGATGAGATCAAAGCCCGCCGATTCGGCAACCGGCGCGAGCGCCATCACATGATCGGCAGGAAACATCGGGAACGGTACGCAGAACCTCATCGGGCGATCACCGCGTCACGGCCGTGGAGATGAAACGCTTCGGCGAGTGCCGCTCTATCGGCCGAGGTGAACTCCCGGTAGCCGTTCGCCACCGCAACCCAGACCGGGTCGGCGCATTCCCATCGTTGCAGCACGAGTTCACGCTTGAGCACCTTGTTGGTCTGGGTCATCGGCAACGCATCGGTGATGCGAACGAACGAGGGCATCCATTTCGGACCGAAATCGGGCTGAGACGCTACGAAGTTCGCAAACGCGACCGGGTCGAACACCATGCCTTCGGCGAGCTGCAGCGCGGCCATCACACGGTCGCCGGCGATCGGATCGGGCACTCCATACACCGCGCCGAGAACCACGCCGGGCAACCGGGCGAGGATCCGTTCAACGGGCGTCGCAGCGAAGTTCTCGCCGTCGACGCGCAGCCAGTCGGCATTGCGTCCGGCGAAGTAGAAGAAGCCTGCCTCGTCGCGGTAGCCGAGGTCACCAGTCCAATACGCGCCTGAGCGCATCCGCTCGGCGTTTGCCTCGGCATTGTTCCAGTAGCCCTCGAACGTGGTGCTCGCCGTGTTGACGATCTCACCGGTCGCCGCTTCGCCGTTGAGTAGTCGTTGGCGATCGTCGAAGCGTGCCCGCTCACACTCGTCGCCGGTGCGGGGGTCGAGGATCTTGACCGAGGGCGCGGCAACCCCCAGTGCGCCTGCGGGCATGTCGGCGACACGCACGATCGAGGCGCCTGTCTCGGTCTGGCCATATCCGTCGATGAGACGACAACCGAAACGTTCGGCGAAGCCGGCGAGATCAGCATCGTTGGCCTCATTGCCGAACCCGCGGATCAACGAGTTGTCGCCATCGTCGGGCCGAGCAGGAGTGGCCAAGACATACGCAAGCGGTTTGCCCACATAGTTGAAGTAGGTGGCGCCGAACCGACGGACGTCGGGTAGGAACTCGCTGGCGGAGAACTTCCGGCGCAATGCCACAGTCGCGCCGACGGCCACACTCGGGGCCCACCCGGTGAACAGCGCGTTCGAATGAAACAAAGGCATTGAAATGTACGTGACGTCAGCGGATTGGAGTCCGACGACACCGATCATTGCCTGACACAAGCCGGCCAGACGACCCTGCGTACAGATCACCGCTTTCGGAGTGCCCGAGGTGCCGGAGGTGAACAGCAACAGGAATTGGACGCCCGGCTCGACCGTCGCTGGAGGCAGCTGTGAACCGCGGTGTTCGGAAACGGCCGCTTCGTACACGGCCGCGTCGATGTCGAAGATGTGGGATGCCGACCCGAGCTCGAGACCATCGAACAGATGAAGGGCGCTTGCCTCGGTGATGATGATCTGACACTCGGTATGGCGCACATCGTGGGCCAACTGCTCACCGCGACGGGTGGGGTTGATGCCCACCACCGTGGCACCAGTCAGAGCCGCAGCGCCGAGCCACATCGTGAACTCCGTGACATTGTCGAGTAGCACTCCGATGTGGGGCGGGCGTTGCGGATCGAGCAGTGCAGTCCATAGCGCAGCTCGGTCTGCGCAGCATTGGACCCACTCCCGATAGGTCCATGACCGATCATCGGAACGGACGGCGACCCGGTCGTCGTCTGCGCGAGCGCGCACGATGTCGGCCATCGAGCTCGGCAACGAATCGGCCATCATGAGGTGACGGATCCGCCGTTCACGCCGAGCGTCTGCCCGGTGACGAACCCTGCCTCGGTACTGGCCAGGTACACGCACGCCGCGGCCACGTCGGCCGGCGACCCGAAGCGCCCGACCGCTGGCATCGCCCGCACGAGCTCACTGGTGACGATGTTCGCACTCATCCGTCCCAGCGCGATGCAGTTCACGGTGACTCCGTCACGGGCAGTCTCGATCGCAAGGTGGCGGCAGAACTGCATCGTGGCGGCCTTGGCTGCGCCATAGCACGCGACACCCATGCCCATGCCCGTACGACCGGCCTCGGACGATACGAAGATGATCCGCCCGAAGCGTTGCTCGCACATCCCGTCGATGACCCGCTTGGCGGTGTTGAGCATGCCCGTGTAGTTCACGCCCATCCAGCGTTCCCAGTTCGACGGGTCGAGGTCGCGGAATCGGGCGAGCGGAAAGCCATCGGTTGGGATGCCTGCGTTGTGCACCAACACGTCGACCGGGCCGAAGGCGGTCTCGGTGACACCGATCGCGGCATCGACGGCAGCACGGTCACGCACGTCGGCTGTGGCCACGACCGCTCTTGCGCCCGCGCGCTCGATCGCCTCGACGGTGGCGGCCGCGCGATCCTCGAACAGATCGTTGACTCCTACCACCGCCCCGTGCTGGGCTAGAGCGAGAGCGACGCCAGCACCCATGCCCTGCCCCGATCCGGTGACGAATGCGACTCTTCCGGTGAGATCGAACATCTACAACTCCTCTGCGAGTGCCCATGCGGAATGGATGGCGCCTTCGATGTAGCCGATTGCGGCAGCGTCGCCGATCGTCCGCACGTCGAATCCGGCCTGCGACAGGGACTCCGCAAGGCTGGAATCGGCATGAACATCGGAGGCGATGACGACATCATCGGCCGACACGGTATGTCGCTCGTCGCCGACGCGATACGTGACGTACTTCGGGTCGATCGACTCGACCACCGCATTACGGTGCAACTGTACCCCGTGCGCCGCTGTCGCCCGCACCGCTGTCCAGCGGCGCGGCATGGCCATTGCCAACCCGAGGTGAGCCCCGCTCTCGAGCACGGTGACGGTGCGGCCACGTTCGGCGAAAAACTCGGCCAACTCCAGGCCGACGAGCCCACCACCGACCACGATGACGTCGCGTCCGATCGGCATCCACCGCTTCGACAACGTCCGAACCCGCTCCGGGTCGAGGGTGATCCGCAGAGAGCGGCCGGCACGCAGCACGACACGAGTGAGCAATGGGCCTTCGAGATCGCCCTCGCCGGTGATCATGGCGCGCAAGTCATCGCCGGTGTGCACATGCGGCAAGTCTGCTCCGGGGACGTCGGGCAAGCCGCGACGGGCGCCGGTGGCGACGACGACCACGTCCGGACCAAGGGCACGCACCACGTCGACGGTGGCCTCGGTGCCGAGATGCACGGTGACACCGGCCGCGATGGCCTCATGCTGCAGCCAATCGACGAATGGCTGGTTCGCCGGCGTGGTCAGTTGTGAGAACCACGCGGTGCCACCGAGACGATCGTTGCGTTCGAGCAGAGTGACACGGTGACCGCGGAGACTCGCGAGGCGACCGAGTTCCAAACCCGCTGGCCCTCCACCGATGACCACGACATGTCGGGGTATCGCCACAGCGTTCGATGTGACCGACACGAGCGACTCGTGACCCAACGCCGGGTTGACCGCACAGCGCGGCGGCGAGTCGAAGAAGTTCTGCTCCACACACACGTAGCAGTTGATGCATGGTCGGATCTCGGATCGGCGGCCGCTGGACAGCTTGTTGACCAACTCGGGATCAGCAAGTTGTTGCCGTCCCATCGACACGAAGTCGCAGTCACCCGCAGCGACCATCTCATCGGCGAGTTCGGGCAGGATCCGACCGACGGCGATCACGGGGATGTGCACCGCCAGCTTCACCGCCCGCGCCAGGTCGCGATACCGCCCGACCACCGAAGGCAGCGGACCATCGGTGAAGTCGGCGAACGGGTTGTGCGCGTTGCCCGACACATGGATCGCGTCGGCGCCGGCGGCCTCGACGAACGGGGCGAGCGTTGCCGCATCAGCAGCATCGATGCCGCCCTCGATGCCGAACTCTTCGCCGTTGATGCGGACGATGATCGGGAACCCGGAACCAACCCGGCGACGCACTGCACCTACCACGTCGGCAGTGAGCCGAGTGCGGTTTTCGGCGGTTCCTCCCCATCGGTCGATGCGACCGTTGTAGGCGTTGGACAAGAACGTCGACAGCAGATACCCGTGAGCCGCGTGGATCTCGACCGCGTCGCAGCCGGCGACCTGCACCCGCCCCGCAGCATCAGCAAACTGGCCGATGACCCAGGCGAGATCGTCTTCATCGGCAACGCGGTACGTCGGCGTCTTGCCCCGGGTCGCAGTAGCGAGGCGGAGTAGCTCCGCAAGCGGGTTGTCCGTCAACGCGTCGAGGGCAAACCGCGGAACGGGCACGGAAGGAACCAGCAGCGGCCGTTCCTCAGCGGTGTCGACACCGGCCACCTTGCCGTGGTGGCAGAGCTGGATGCACAGTCGTCCGCCAACGGCATGCACGGAGTCCGCGAGTGCGGTCAGCCCAGGGATGAACCGATCATCGGACAGGCCCGGTTGGTGGCGAGAGGTGGCGCCCAACGGGAACGCGACGGCACCTGATCCGGTGATCACCATCGCCGCTCCCCCGGCGGCACGCGCCGTGTAGTGCGCGATTTCACCATCGGTGATCATCCCGTCGCTGCACAGGTTCATGTCCATCGCCGGCAGCAGCACTCGGTTGGGCAGCTCGAGACCACCGAGACGGCCAGGGGCGAGCAGATGGTTGAATGACGATGACTTCACCAGGTGATGGCCCTCAACCGGCCGCTGTGACGGTGTAGGTATCTCGTCCCGAATGCAACACGGTGCCCGGCACCGCGCCGGTTGTCAGACTGTATTCGACTATCGCCACCCCGTTGACGAGGACACGATCCACGCCTCTCGAGCCGGCCGTCAACCGCACCGAGTCGCCAGGAAGGTCGGCGACCAGGGTGGCGTCGTCGGAACCCACAGTGGCCGGGTCGAAGATGACGATGTCGGCATGCGCCCCAGTGCGAAGTACGCCGCGGTCTCGAAGGCCGAAGAGCAATGCCGGAGCCGATGTCATCATCCGAATCGCTTGCTCGACCGGCACCAACTTGCGTCCGCGGATGCAGTCCGCAAGGAACCGGGTGGGATACGGCGCACCACACATGCGGTCGAGGTGGGCACCTGCATCGGACCCGCCAATCATTGCTCGCGGGTCGTTCCAGAGTTCGGCACGCATCCGCCACGACTGGGCGTCGTCGTCCTGCGGGGTCGGCCACCACACCGTGCGCAACTCGTCGGCAATCGAAATGTCGAGGAACGTTCCGAAGCATGAACGCCCGCGCTCGGCCGCGATGTCGCGAACGACACGACCCTTCAACCCGTCGTTGGCCACCGCGTAGGTGTCGCCCACGATGTAGTCACCCCAGTCGGCAAGCCGGCGGAACACACCCGCCTCCGGCGACTTGCTGTTTTCGAGCAGGCGTACTCGGGTATCGGCGTCGTCGAGTCGGTCGATGCGTTCGGGGACGGGCACCCCGAGGACCGCCTGCCAGCCGGGGAGCAGCCACAGCCCACAGAACGTGAGCAGGCTCATGTTCATCGGTACTTGCACGGGCATCGTGAGCGCCACGACACGGCCGCCGATCGCTGCAGCCCGGTCGAAGGCCTGCATCTGTCGGGGCACCCGGTCGGGCTCGCGTGCATCGACAGTGAGCACATTCCAATTCATCGGCCGGTTGGCCGCCGCGCTCATTTGGGCGAGCAGTTCGATCTCGTCATCGGCAAATCTGTCAAGGCAGCCCGGCACGATCCCTTCGAGCGTGGTGCCTTCGTGGCGACCCGTCTCTTCGCACAGCGCGATCAACTCGTCGGGAGTTGCCCACCGACTGGCCACCGGCTCGCCCTCCCCGTCGGAGTGCGACGTCGAATTCGTGAACGAAAACCCAAGCGCCCCGGCCTGAATGGCCGCGCTGAGCTCAGCCTGCATGGCAGTCACTTGCTCAGGTGCAGCTGCGTTGCCAACGGCCTCACCGCCCATCACATAGCGACGGATCGCGCAATGGCCGACAAGGAACCCGGCGTTGACGGAGATGTTGCCGTCGAGCCTGGCGAGGTAGTCGGCAAACGTCTCCCACGACCAGTCGGCGCCATGTTCAAGCGCGGCGAGAGGCATACCCTCGACCTTGGCCATCATCCTGCGCAAGTAATCGCCGTCGCCAGGCAGTAGCGGAGCGAGTGTGAACCCGCAGTTGCCGCCGATGACAGTAGTGACACCGTGCACGCTCGAAGGGCTGGCCGTTGGGTCCCACAGCAACTGTGCGTCGTAATGTGTATGGGGATCGATGAAACCGGGTGCCACGAACCGGCCGGCCGCATCGGTAGTGATTACGGCAGCTTCGGTTAGCGCTCCTACAGCGGCGATCGCAACGATGCGCCCGTCACGAATGGCGATGTCGGCCGGTGCACCAGGGGTGCCCGTACCGTCGAACACTGTGCCCCCCGTGATGACCTCGTCGTACATTGAACTCCCTCAACGAAAACGCCGGCCTGAACGACCGTGCAAGTGGCAACGCAAGTGGCAACGCAAGTGACAACGCAAATCTGACGGACCGTCAGATGTAGCCTAGCCAACATGGCCAAGCACTACCGGATGCTCATCGGCGGCGAGTGGGTCGATGGCGCATCAGGCTCACGACCGATCATCAATCCCGCGAACGGCGACACAGTCGGCGAGGCGCCACAGGCCTCGGTCGAGCAGGCCGAGGCTGCAGCGCAGGCTGCGCGCAGCGCGTTTCCCGGTTGGTGGGCCACACCTCCGGCGGAACGGGCTCGGTTGCTCCAGGCAGTCGCCGACCGGCTTCGCGAACGCCAACCCGATCTCGTCCCGCTGATCATCTCCGAGACCGGTGCTACCGCAATGGTCGGCTCACGGATGCAGGTCGCGGTCGCCATCGAACGGTTCGAGCGCTACGCCAAAGGGGCGCTGCGCGATCACTCGATTCCACTGACCCCCTCGCCTACCGCTACCACGCCGCTGGCGCCCGGCGGGCTGATCGGAGCCATGGTCAACCGCCAACCGGTTGGAGTGGTTGCGTGCATTTCTCCCTACAACTTTCCGATGGTCAACATGGCGGGCAAGATCGCTCCAGCATTGGCCGTTGGATGCACCGTGGTGATGAAACCCGCTCCACAGGATCCGCTCGCAGTCATCGAGCTCGCCGAGATCATGCACGAGGCCGGGTTCCCTCCTGGGGTGATCAACGTCATCACGTCTACCGCTGCCGATGTACCCGCCGCACTCACCACCAGTCGTAACGTCGACATGGTCAGCTTCACGGGCTCCACCGGTGTCGGCGAGCGGATCTTCGAAGCCGGTGGGCGCACGATGAAACGCCTGCTGCTCGAACTCGGAGGCAAGGGCGCCGCGCTCGTCCTCGACGACGCCAACATGGCCACTGCTGTCACTGCGCTGTCGAGCGTTTGGGGCTTTCATTCCGGCCAGATTTGCACTGCGCCCACGCGCGCCATCGTGCATCGCAGTCGCTACGACGAACTGGTATCAGCCCTCGCCGCCGCTGCACTACGGATGAAAGTCGGCAACCCGTTGGCACCCGATACGGTTGTCGGCCCGGTCATCTCGGCAGCCCAGCGTGACCGCATCGGCAGCTATGTGGCGGCAGGAGCCTCGCAAGGCGCAACCGTGGTAGTCGATGGGCGCGACCCCACGCTCGACGCAGATCTGCAACACGGCTTCTATGTCGGCCCGACCCTGCTCGCCGACTGTCATCCCGACATGACCCCCGTTCAGGAGGAGATCTTCGGACCGGTCATCGTCGTCGTGCCGTTCGACGACGACGACGAGGGCATCGCGATTTCCAATGGAACCGACTTCGGGCTGTACGACTACGTCTTTTCGCAGAACACCGAGCGCGCCTTTCGCTTGGCAAAGCAACTACGTAGCGGCAACGTCGGCATCAACACTGCACAACGCAACCACGACACACCATTCGGCGGATTCAAGATGTCCGGCATCGGACGCGACGGCGGCGATTTCGGGATGCTCGCCTACACCGAGATGCAGTCGATCGTCTGGCCGGGCTGAACGGCGTGAACAGCTCCGGGTTTCGTAGCCCTATCCGACTGCTCGACGGTGTCAAGGTGCTCGACCTCTCGATCCTCGGCCCCGGCGCGGTGGGCGGATTTCTGGTCGATCTCGGCGCCGACGTCACCAAGGTGGAGAGTCCGGCGGGTGACTACATCCGCGAAATGACGTGGCCGATCATCAACACCGACGACGGACCATTGTCGCTGATGCACCTGCACCTGAATCGGGGTAAGCAGTTCGTAACCCTTGATCTGAAATCAGACGAAGGGCGCGCCGCCTTCGCTGTTCTGGTTGCCGAAAGCGACGTGGTGATCGAAGGGATGCGTCCCGGCTTCCTCGACAAGATCGGCTTCGGCTTCGACCGTCTGTGCGAATTGAACCCGCGAATCGTCGTCTGTTCGATCTCGGGCTACGGCGCCAGCGGGCCGTACCGCAACCTGCCGTCGCACGGTGTTGCCTACGATGCTTGGGCGGGGGTGGTTGCACCGGTCGTCGACGACAGCGGGTATTGCCGTATCCCGAACCAGGTCAACGTCGGCATCACCGCCGGACCGGCCTTCGCCGCGCTCGCAATCTGCGCCGCACTGGTGCGGGCGCGCACGAGCGGACAACCAGCCGCGTTCGAGATCGCCCAGAGCGATGCCGCCGCATACTTCGACTGGTACCGCATCGAAACCGAACGCGCATACACCCGCCCGCCGGACGAAGTCACCGGCAATGCTTCCGATGGTCTCGAGCGGCGAGAGGCCGGCCTCGGTGGTATGTGGCAAGGCGTGCGCTATCAGTTCTACGAGTCGTCGAACGGCCACGTTCTGTTCATGGCCAGCGAGCAGTCATTTTGGCGTAACTTCTGTGCCGGAGTGGGACGACTCGATCTGTTCGACCGGTGGCCCGGTGCAACCTATGCCGACCATGCCCGCGGCAACGCCGAACTACAGCGTGAACTGCGCGGCATCTTCAGGCTGCGCTCCACCGAGCAGTGGATGGCATTCGCCGCCGAGCACAACACCACGATCTCACCGGTCAACACTGCTGCTACCTTGCCAGCCGACCCTCAGTTCCAGAACCGTCTGCACTGGGTCGGCCGTGAAGAACTCGGCTGCGAGCAACTCGCCTTTCCGCTACACATGACGAGCGACGGCTAGGAACGTCGGCCAGCATCGAATCTGGTGGTCTCGGCGGGTCCGTCAAGAGCTGGTTCGTGGCGTGCGGCGCGCACGCTGTTAGGACGGCGGTTGTCGTGACACTATCGCTGGTGGAGTCGGGGTTCGGCCGGTCTGCGGGTAACGCAGCGAGTCCTGTGAGTTCGGACGCAGGCTCGGCTGTCCGAACCTCACAAACCGCGAGTAATCTCGCCAGCGAGTACGGCAATGCGGTCAGTCGTCGAGTTGGATCGATGCGACACCGTCGCTCTCGGTGACCGCGTAGCAGGCGATCGGAGCGAACGCGGGCGGGCCTTGGTGCGCGCCGGTGCGCACGTCGAACTGAGCGCCGTGCAGCGGGCACGTGATCAGCGCACCACGCAGGCGCCCGTCAGCGAGCGGCGTGTCGCGGTGGGAGCAGTTGTTCTCGACGGCGTGCAGCGTGCCCCCGATGCGGCACACGATGACCCCGTGGAGGCCGAGGTCGCTGAACACCTTCATCCGACCGTCACGCAGATCGCTGAGGTCACCGAGTTCGACGAATTCTGCTGACATCGGGTCGAGCGTAGAGGGCGTCCCTCGCTCCCCTTCGAATCGACGCCCCCGGACCGCTACTGTCTCGCGCCATGACCGAGTTCGAAATCCGCACCAGTATCGAGGATGCGCTGCGCAGCTACTGCCGCGGTATCGACCGTCTCCATGCACCATCGGTGGCCGCTGCCTTCCATCCGGGCGCCGACCTCGTCGACTACGGGCCAAAGCCGCTTAAGATCGAGCAGTTCGTGGAGTACGCGCTGGCATCGCTCGACAGCAAGTTCGTGGCCACCCAACACCGGCTGAGCAACGTCACCGTCGAGGTCACCGGCGACCGTGCGCTGGTAGAGGCTTACGTGCTCGCCTTCCACGTGGAAGACACCGGCGACGAGCGTCGACTGCACACGTTCAGCGGTCGCTACATCGACCGATTCGAGGAGCGCAACGGGCAGTGGAAGATCGCCCAGCGCACGCTCAGGAACGATTGGTCAACCATCGTGCCGATGGGCGAATCGATGTCGGGCTCGTGGGTGTCGAGCGGCCGGGCCGGCTCACCCGACCCGATCTTCGACTGACGCTCTCGAACGCGTTCAGCTCGCGGGGTGGTACCCGCCGGCGATGAGGTACTCACGTACTCTCTGCTGGAGGTGTCGGCCGCGCGACTCCTGGTAGTTCCCCAGCGTCTGGGCGCGCTTGTAGCTCGACCGAAAACCACGCGTCTGCGCAGCCATGTTCGCCGTGTCCTGGTCGTAGACCCGGCCGAGACCACCGAGGCCCTTGGCGAGCGTGTAGCTGTCGTCGACGTCGAGTTCGATCACGTCAGGCGGCGGCGGCGCCTCACCATCGAGCGGACGTGACCGCAGGATCAGCAGGTCGAAATAGCTGGCATCGTTGTTGTCCGGGTCGGGTCGGAACCGGTACACCATCGGCAGCGACAGGCCCGGGAAGAAGAACGCGTTCGGGAAGCAGAAGTACTCGATCGAGTCGAGGGTGATCGACTCGCTGAGGTGCGAGAAGTCGCGGCCGAACGCCTGACCCATCTCGGCCTGTACGTACTTCGCGTAGAAATCGCGGGCGCGCATCCCCTCCGGCAACTCCAACGGCGACATACCGGCGCGGAGGTTACGGGTGAGATGCGTGAGCATCTGCTGCTCGGTGCGCGGCTCGGGACGCTGCGGGCTGTCCATACCGGTCGTGTGGATGAACCGGCTGATGTTCGGCTGGAACACGTCGTACTGCGTGGTGACCTCGTCGCCCAGCTTTCCGGTCGCATGAGTCTCGCGCACGTGGTATGCCTCGAGGAACGCTTCGACGGCCGCCTTCCAATTGCATGGCATGTGCTTGCGAACGTGGGTCTCGATGTAACGGTCTTCGAACCCGAACTCGGCGAAGTGCGCCGGAAGTACTCCGAGGTACGTCGACAGCGGCTCGGCGTGAGGGTCGAAGTTGACCCACACGAAGCCGGCGAACACGTCGACCTTCAACTCTGCGAGGCGGTGCGACTCGTCTCCGACGTGCGGGAAGTCCCACCGATCGGGGAGGTCGGTGAGCGTGCCGTCGAGCGCCCATGTCCACCCGTGGAACGGGCACTTCAACTCGCGCGTGAACCCGCACGTCCCTGGGCGACGCAGTTGCGTACCGCGGTGCATACAAGCGTTGTAATACGCCTTGATCGCGCCATCGTCGGTGCGCATCACAAGTGCCGAATGGTGGCCGACGTCGTAGACGTAGTAGTCGCCCGGCTCGGGGAGGTGGTCGAGGTGACACGCCCACTGCCATGTCTTGGACCACATGTGCTCGTGCTCAGCCGCGGCGTACTCCGGCGAGGTGTAGTTCGTGTACGGCACATCCTCGTCGCCGAGGAAGACCGGTGATTCCTCGAGGAGCGGCCAAGGCGGCGTGGTCGGATCGGCCAGCAACTCCTCGTGCAGCGTCCTTCCGGGGGCGCGGGCGCGACCGGGAGCGGCAACAGGGACGTCACGTACATCAGCCATGGACGCACCATATGGCCCCGGCCTCCGGTCAGCCGACCCGGATCGACAAGACTGCGCTCATGACCGACCCCATCGCCCGTAGATCCGCACGCGACCTCGGTCCGGACGACCTCGTCTGGGACCACTTCAGCAGGCCACGCGCCGATGGGGTCGCCGAACGCGTGTACGCGGCAGCTGCAGCGGGCTACGCGGCGATTGGGTTGTATCTCGGTGCGTGGGCGACACTGCGCGAGCAGCCGGCAGAGCTTGAACGGGTCGACGCAGCGCTCGCGTCGACCGGGCTCGTGGTCGCCAACATCGAGACACTGCGGGGTTGGGCCGTGCCCGGCAATGACGAGGCATGTCGCAAGCAAGAGGCGCTGGCCTACGAGATGGCCGCCCACTGGGGCTGCCGCTACGTGCAGGTGATCGGCGACGCAGAGGGTCCACTCGATAGTGCTGCAGCGGGGTTTGCTGCGCTGTGCGACCGCGCCGCCGACCATGGTCTGCTCGTCGGTCTCGAGTGGGTGCCGGCCATGACGAACATCGGCGATGCCTCGACAGCGGTGCGAATCGTCACCGAGGCTGACCGTCGCAACGGCGGCCTGTGCGTCGACTCGTGGCACTTCACCCGCTCCACCAACAACCTCGACGACCTCCGCAACCTGCCCGGCGACAAGGTGGTCGCCACCCAGTGGAACGACGGCACCATCACACCCCAACACCCCGACTACTTCGAGGACTGCCTCGCGAACCGGGTACTGCCGGGCGATGGCGAATTCGCCCTCGTCGAGATCGTACGGATCCTCGATGCGATCGGCTCCACCGCACCGATCGGCGTCGAAGTCTGCTCAGCGGAACTCTGGGCCGCACCCGTCGACCACGCCGCAAGGGTGAGCGCCGATGCCATGCGCCGCGTCCTCGCCGAGGCACGAACCTAACCTGACGGACCCGCGCCGTCCGTGAGGTTCCGGCGGCCCAGCCTGCACCCAACCGAACAACACCCGCCGTCCGTGAGGTTCCGGCAGCCCAGCTTGCGCCCAATCTCACAACACGTCGCCCCACAGGCTGTCGCACAATGCTGTTGGGTGGTGTGGGAGGTGAGGTTGGCCGTCTGGTCGTGTTGTCGGCAACGGTGTCATGGTTGTTGCTGAACTCGTGCTTGTGCCGCACAAGTCGGCTCAACATCGGCGACTGACAACCCGCCCCCCGGGCCTACCCGTTTGTTGCGGTGCCGAGTCGCGTCGAGTTATCGGGGCTGACGACATGAAAGTCGACGCGATCCTGCCCGCATTTTGCGACAGCCTGCCCAGTCCTGAGACCGTTGCACAATCTGCGTCATACAACCTAGAATCCGCGTATGACGATGATTAGCTTTCGGGTCGACAACAATGAGGCGGCTGAGGCACAACGCTGGGCAAGCGCACTCGGCATCGACAAGTCCGAACTGTTACGCGATGCGCTTCACCGTCACCTCACCCGACTCGCCTCGGAACACGACGACCTCACCTGGGTCGACCATCCGCTCACCGCCGACGAGGGCGCGATCGGTCAGATCGCCGAGTGGGGGCCCGCCGAGGACTGGTCGGACTGGGCCGATGCAGCACGGTGAGGTGTGGTTCGCCGCAACCCCGGGTGGCGATCGCCCTGTGCTTGTGCTGACGCGAGACCCCGTCGCCGATCGCATTGGGTCCGTCGTCGTGGCTGCGATCACCCGCACGGTCCGCGGACTCGTCTCCGAACTCGAACTGACCACGCGTGAGGACGGCGTCCCATCGGACTGTGTCGTCAACTTCGACAACATTCACACGATCCCGCGAGCCGCTTTTCGGCGGCCGATCGTGAAGCTTGGGCCACCCCGATTGGCCCAAGCGTGCCAGCGTCTCCGAGACGCCACCGGCTGCTGACCGACCTCACCAATGACGAGTTCGACACCCTGCTCGACATCACCCAGGTCGGCGCGACCGTCTAGATTAGAGCCGTGCGAGTTCACCTCGATTCCGAGAAGTGCCAGGGACACAACCGTTGTTACGCGCTAGCACCGGAACTGTTCGACGTCGACGACTACGGTCAGGCCGTGCTGCGCATCGATAGCAACGTGCCTACCGACCTTCACGAAAAGGCCCGCCTCGCCGCAGCCAACTGCCCTGAATTCGCGATCAAGATCCTAGAGAGCTGACATGACCGACATTGTCGACGACAACCGCACCACCGCCGATCGCGAGGTGCCGCAGCCGGCCAACTACGTCGAACCAATCTTCGGGAGCGCCCCTGCGGGGACGCACGTTTGGCAGCGCGTGCCATATGTTGCGGACCACTACGGCCCGGTCGATGACTTCACCGTCGACTTCGACCACGCCGACCCGGCCTACAACCCCATCGCGCCACAGGTCTGGAAAGAGCTCCGCGAGGACGGATGTCCGGTCGCGCACTCCGACCGCTACGGCGGCATGTGGGTTCCCATCACGCACGACACTGTGCAGGAGGTGGCCTACGACACCGAGAACTTCACCAGCCGCAGCGTCGTCGTGTCGGTCGGCCGTCCGGGCGACCTATCGCTGCCCGCACCGATCGGTGGCGCGCCGCCCATCACCAGCGACCCGCCGTTCCACGGCATGGCCCGCCGGTTGCTCCTTCCCCCGTTCGCGCCCAAGCAGATCGAGCCGTGGGAGCCCGAGATCCGCAAGCTCTGCCGAGACCTGCTCGACCAGATGGGCGACATCACCGCAGGCGAGACCGTCATCGACGCAGCAGTGCAGTACGCACAGCACATCCCGGTGAACGTGATCGGGCGCATGCTCGGCTTCCCTGCTGCCGACGAAGACCTCTTCCGCAAGTTCGTCCACGATGCGCTCGAACGCATCGCCGAGGAACCCGGCACACGAGAAGGCATGGATGACCTCGGCAAGTACATCCTCACCCAGATCCAGGACCATCACGAGCATCCGCGCGACGACCTCACCAGCTACTTGTTGAACGTCGAGATCGATGGGCAACCGGTGAACGACGACATCGCCGGCGGCATGATCGTCCTGCTGCTCATCGCCGGCATCGATACCACGTGGTCAGCGATCGGTTCATCGCTGTGGCACCTCGCCCAGCATCCAGAGGACCATCAGCGGTTACTCGACGACCCGGACGTGATGACGTTCGCACTGGAGGAGTTCCTGCGTGCCTACGCGCCCGTCACCATGGCCCGCATGGTCGCCAAGGACCACGACTTCCACGGCTGCCCGATGAAGCAGGACGACTGGGTGCTGCTGCCGTTCCCTGCGGCCAACCGCGATCCGCTCAAGTTCGAAGACCCCGACACCTTTGTCGTCGACCGCCAGGAGAACCGTCACGCGGCGTTCGGGCTCGGCATCCACCGCTGCCTGGGCTCGAACCTTGCCCGGCTCGAGCTCAAGGTCGCAATCGAGGAGTTCATCACGCGGTTCCCGCGTTTCGAGCTCGCCGGTGATGTGCGCTGGAGCGTCGGCCAGATCCGCGGCCCACGTGTGATGCCGGTCCGCATCCTCGCCGTCGCCGACTGACTCGACGCGCATCCAAGTGCGTACTCGCACCAGGTGGCGCGGAACCCTGTGGGAACCCTGTGGGAACACGGTCGTGCACGACGGTCGTGCACGTTCCGGATCGGTCCCCTACCGTATGAGCATGTCCAAACGGTCGCGCTTCGTGGTGTGCCTGGTACTGCTGGGCCTGGCCGTGCTCGGTGACGCAGGAACAGCATTCGCCCACGACCCGATCATTCTCACTGACACGCAAACCTCCCCGGACGCCGGTCCACTGCTGCCGGACGGCACGATCTCGTTCGCCCTGTACGGCACGCTGAACTCGGCCGATGATACGCGTGGGCTGCGGGTGGACTTCAACGCTGGCGACTCCATCGACATCACCTTGTTGATACCCGATCGCTTACCGGAGAACGAGTTGCCCGACTCGCTGCTGCCGACGCTACAGATCGATGCGCCCGACGGCACCTCACGAATTCTGACGCCAACTGAGCGCGTCCGTTTCGACGAGCCGTTCTCCAACACGAGCTACGTGCGCTACCTCGAACTCAGTGAATCCGCGCAAGCCGGTGAGTACCGCCTTACGGTGACCGGCGCGGCGCCGGCGCGTTTCACGCTCGCTGTCGGCACGACGGAGCGCTTCGGCACTCCCGTAGAGAATGTGCCGAACCGCGGCGACGCCAGTGCCGGGGTGCAGACCTGGTACGCCACGCCGCCACCGAGCACACCGACCTCCACCACCGGGCCGACCTCCGCACCGCCCACCACCACCGCGACGCCCACCACCACGGCCACCACCGGGCCGACCTCCACCAAGCCGACCTCCGCACCGCCCTTCACCACCACACCGACCTCCACTGCCGCGCCGCTGCAGGGGGTTCCCGGCTCCGGGTCCGGGCCGAGCCTCAACGGCGGGGACTCCAACGTGCTTGCGATAGCGATCGGCGCACTCGTCGTGCTGGCCGCAGGGTTGGCCTGGCTCATCTGGAAGCGACCCGGTCGTGATGCCGACGTCGACGTGCCCCAGTGACGGCCACCTCGAACGAGGCTTCGGGAAGTTGGTTGGGGGTACGAGGTTGACGGGCGCACCGCTGTGACACATCATCGACCCCGCAGCCATCGCGCCGCAGGGCCCAACACCACCACACCCACAAACTTCGCGGTCGTGACATGTCGCTCAACAACATGTCACGACCAAAGCTCACACGATCCAGCCCAGCCCGCCGAATACTGACCCACGAGCGCCTAGGGTTTGACGACGTACGAGCAACTCTGGGGGAACAGTCGATGTCATCGGTGGCACCACAAGCGATACACATCGGTGATGGTCAGATTCCGTGGGTCGACATCGGTGGGGGCAACAAGATGCGCCTCCTGCAGGTGCGACCCACTGAGGGACTGTGGATCATCGAGAACATTTTTCAGACCGGGTTTGCGGTGCAGACCCATCGCCACACCGGACCGGTGTGGGGCTACACCACCAGCGGGGCGTGGAAGTACGCCGAGTACGACTACGTCAGCCGGGCCGGGTCGTTCTTGTACGAGCCGGCCGGATCGGTCCACACGCTGGTGTGCGTCGAGGACAACACACAGGTCTGGTTCCACATGTATGGCTCCAACTTGAACCTCGATGCCGATGGCAACGTCGAGTCGGTGACCGACGGGCCTTCTTCGTTGGCGGCGTACTACATGCTGGCCGAGGCGCAGGGCCTCGGCCGTCCCGACGTCGTGGTCGGCTGATCGACGTGAATGCGCACGCCGGCCCGCATGGCACTCGCTTTCCGGACATCTATGATCCGGACCTGTACGTGGACGGGCCGATCCACAAGATCTTCACCGATCTCCGCCACAACGACCCGGTGCACTGGCAGCCGATGTCGAACGAACCGGGGTACTGGGCGGTCATGGGTCATGCCGACGTCACCCACGTAGCCCGCCGGCCCGACATCTACTCGGCCGAGATCGGCGGGGTCGTGCTCGAGAACATGGCACCCGACCAACTCGCGCAGGCCAGGAACATGCTGTTGATGATGGACCCGCCTCGGCACACCACACACCGCAAGCCGCTGGCCGAGAGTTTCCAGGCCAAGGTCATCGGACAGATGCAGGACCGTATCCGCGAGCTCTGCACGACGATCTTGGCCGCAACCGCCGAGGCCGCCGAGCAGGGCTCGGTCGAGTTCAGTCACGCTGTCGCTGGCAGGTTGCCCAGTCAGGTCGTCGGCGAGCTCCTCGGCATCCCTGAGCAGGATCGGGATCAGATCCGCGAGTGGGCCGAACAGAGCACGAGCGGGCAAGATCCGGAGCTCGCCGGGGAGGGTTACAGTGCCGGCTCGGGGCTCGGTGCGATGGGACTGTACGCCTACCAGTTCGCAGTGCGGCGGCGCCAGGAGGAACCGAAGGAAGATCTGACCTCGCTGATCCTGGCAGGCAACTTCGGCGAACGACCAATGGACGACATCGAGTTCGCGAGCTTCTTCGTCCAGCTGGTCACGGCCGGGAACGACACGACCAAGACGATGCTGTCCTCTGGGCTCGAAGTGCTCCTCGCCCACCCCGATCAGCTCGCCGAGCTGCGTGCCGACCGCAGCCTGATGACCGGTGCCGTCGAGGAGATCTTGCGGTATGCCAACCCGCTGCACTACTTCCGACGCACGGCACTGTCCGACACGGTGCTCGACGGCGTGGCGATCGCGGCGGGTGACAAGGTTGCCATGATGTACACGTCGGCGAATCGGGACGAAGCCGTCTTCGGCGAGACCGCTCAGCAGTTCAACATCCGCAGGTCGCCGAATCCACACCTGTCGTTCGGATTCGCGCAGCACTTCTGCCTCGGGGTGCACCTCGCCCGGCTCGAGGGCAGGGTCTTCTTCAACGAGCTGCTCAACACGTTTTCCTCGATCGAGCAGACCGGGCCATCGCGTCGCATTCGCTCGAACCTCAACAACGGGCTGAAACACCTACCGATCATGCTGCGGCGCTAGGAGCGTGGATCGGAATTGACGACGTTGTATTGATGACGTTGGTGTCGGCGCTTCGACCTACGACCTACGACCTACGACCTACCCCTGTCCTGAGCAGCGACGGCATCGACCAGCCAGCGCGAAGTGCTGCTCAGTCAAAACGAACCCGGTCTCGTGCTGCAGCTCGGATGACCATCGCTCGGTCATGGCGGAGCTGATCACTTCGATCTTCCCGCAGTCGTCGCACAGCACATGGGCGTGGCGATGCGTAGTGAGGTGATAGGCGGCCGGGCCGTGCCCGAGGTGGACGTGGGCGACCAATCCCATCTGCTCGAGCGTTTCGAGGAAGCGATACACCGTGGTGACATGCACGTCGGGCAATGCGCTGTGTACTCGGCCGACGAGCTCATCGGCTGTCACGTGGTCCGACTCGTCGAACAGGACACGAAGGATCGCCTTGCGCTGATCGGTCACGCGACCACCGAGTTCGCGGATTGCTTGCAAGGTGCGGTCAATCGCGTCGGAGCCGATCACGGTCTCGGAGTCTACGACTATTCGTGATAACGGCTCGACGTGACTTCTGTCGGCCGGTCGCCTTGTTGCAACCAGCCTGCGATACGGTTCTTCTCGTGAGGCCACGAACCCACAGAGCCATCGGTACTGTCGTCGCGTTGACCATGACGGCGTGCGGAGGCAGCTCGGGGTCCGACTCCAGCCCCGTGACAGCAGGGAAGGCGACGAGCGATGCTCAGGCCGCGGCCATCGCGACCTGCACGGCCGGCGAGCCGATCCGCGATGGACGACGGATCCGGATCGGCTCGACCGTCGCGCCGATCACGTCCATCGTGGCCAACGTCGCCGGTGACCTTGCCGACATCACCGGCCTGGTCCCCGAGGGCACCAACTCCCACACCTTCGAACCGGCGCCGAGCGTTGCTGCGACCTTGGCGAAGACCGACGTGCTCTTCGCCAACGGGTTGCTGCTCGAGGAGCCGACCAAGGAACTCGCGACCGAGAACCTCCCGGCCAGCGCGGTGCTCTGTGAACTCGGTACCGCAACCCTTCCTGTCGCCGAGTACATCTACGATTTCTCGTTCCCGATCGAGGGCGGCAAGCCGAACCCGCACCTGTGGACGAACCCCCCGATGGCGAAGCGGTACGCCGAGATCGTCAGGGACGTGCTCATACGGATGGACCCGGCCAACGCGGGCGCCTACCGCGACAACGCAGCGGCGTACATCGGCAAAATCGATGCGCTCGACGCCGCAATGGTCGCCGCCACTGCGACGGTTCCGGCGACGCAACGCAAGTTACTCACCTACCACGACGCGTACGCCTACTTCGCGAAGACGTACGGCTGGACCGTGATCGGCGCCATCCAACCATCCAACTTCGACGAACCGACTGCGAAGGAGGTGGCCCGCCTGATCGAGCAAGTGCGCGAGGCAGGGGTGCCCGCCATCTTCGGATCGGAAGTGTTCCCAAGTCCGGTGCTCGAGCAGATCGGTGCCGACGCCCGCGTCAACTACGTCGATGTACTGCGTGATGACGACCTACCCGGCAAGCCGGGAGATCCTGGTCATTCGTTCCTCGGTCTGATGCAGTTCGACTACATCACGATGGTCGAAGCACTCGGCGGAAACGCTTCCACGCTCCAAGCAATCGACATCAGCGATGTCACCACCGACGTCGCCGTGTACCCACAGTGACGAACGTCGACGACCCCACCCGGTTGGACGAAGTGGCGAGCGCCGGTCGAATACTTGTCGAGGTCGACGGTGTATCGCACAGCTACGGCGGTCCCGTCGTGCTCGATCACATCCACCTCTCGATCGAGGCCGGTTCATTCCTCGGCATTATCGGTCCGTCGGGTTCGGGCAAGACCACCCTGCTGCGCATCATCCTCGGCAACCTCTCCCCCACGCGCGGAGCCGTGCGCCGCGAGCCGGGCAAGCGGGTGGCCTATGTGCCCCAGGTAGAGACCGTGAACTGGAACTTCCCAATCACGGTGAGTGAGGTGGTGCTCATGTCGCGGGCATCGTCGATTCGCCATCCCTGGGCGACAGGGGCCGAACGTCGCGACGTGTCGGTCGTGCTGGAACAACTTGGGCTCGGCGGCCTAGAAGATCGCCACATTCGCGAGCTTTCCGGCGGCCAACAACAGCGGGTGTTTCTGGCGCGTGCACTCCACCGGCAGCCCGACCTTTTGGTGCTCGATGAGCCGACCTCCGGTGTCGACGTGCGTACTCGTCACGAGGTCGTGCACCTCTTGACCGATCTGCATCGCGGTGGCATGGCTGTCGTGTTGACGACGCATGACATTAACGGGCTGGCGACACATCTGCCGAGGATCGCGTGCGTGAACCGCGAACTCATCGCTCTCGGAAGCCCGCGTGACGTGCTGACTCCAAAGGTCCTCGAGCGCACCTACGGCGCACCGATGGACGTACTCGAACACGGAGGCCTCCTCCTGGTAACCGACGTGCCGCTGGAATCGTCATGAACCTGTTCGAGCCGTTCCAGTTTGCGTTCTTCCGCAACGGAATCATCGTCGCAGTGCTCGCAGGAGCGATTTGCGGACTGATCGGCGTGTACGTCGTGCTCCGCCAGATGAGCTACATCGGCCACGGGCTTTCCCACTCCATCTTCGGAGGGGCGGCGGCGAGCGCAGTGCTGTCGGTGAACTTCTACCTCGGAGCAGGGCTGTGGGGACTGCTGTCCGCGTTGATGATCGGTCGGGTGGCGCGCCGAGGCAAGATCGGCTCGGATGCGGCGATCGGGGTGATCACCACGGCCTCGTTCGCGATGGGCCTCGCGCTGTCGAACCTGTTCGGCCAGGCGAAGCGGTCGATCGATGCCGTGTTGTTCGGCTCGATTCTCGGCGTCGGCGGTGCCGATGTGTTCGCAGTCGTCGGTGCGGGCGCGCTTTCGGTAGTGGTGATCTACTCGTGCTACCGCCAACTGCTGTTCGCAACGTTCGATCCCGAGGTCGCCGATGTATCCGGCGTGAACGTCGCCCGAATCGAAGCGCTGCTGATGTTGATGCTGGCGACCACGATCCTGTTCACCATGAAGGTGATGGGTGTGCTGTTGATCAGCGCAATGCTCGTCACTCCGGCTGCCACGGCTCGAATGATGACCAACTCGTTCTCGCGAATGCTGACGATCGCTCCGATCATCGGTGCCCTGTGTGGATTCGTCGGCATGTTGCTCAGCTACCACATCGACGTTTCACCCGGGGCCACCATCATCCTCATCGCGTCGACCGTGTTCCTGGTGGTGTTCACGGTGACTGGAAGTCGGGGCCGACGCAACGTCGGTGGACTCGGGCACCACTAGCGGGACTTTCCTGGTTGTCTCGTGACGTTTGGCGTCCGGCTGTCATTGGCAAGCTGTCACAAATTGCGGGTGGAATGTGCCAGCACCTCGACCCGACCTCACCGATGTGAACGGTGTGGCGTGCTCGACGAAGTTGATCATCGTGGCGAGGGGTTCGTCGCCGCAAGCCATCGACACGTGGAGGCACGTGTGCCTACGTAACGACACGTGCCTCCACGTGTGACCGCGACCCGTGATTCGAACTCACCACGACGGCTGTGCAGGGAGGACCGCGTCGACGTTCACGTCGCCAGCCCCGATAACTCGACGCGACTCGGCACCGCAACGATCACCAGGGCACCGTCTGCTCGGATCTGGGACCCTAGGGCCAGCGTGGAAGTGATCGTGCGAAACCATTGGTGGACCTGTTGACTGCTGCGACCTAGTGCTGGCGCATAGTCAGCCGCTCGGGATGAGATCCCACACCTGACCGTTCGGGGTGTCGCGCACCTCGACCCCCGCAGCGGCGAGACCATCGCGGATCGTGTCGGACAGGTCGTACCGCTTCGCGGCGCGAACCTCGGTGCGCGCGTTCAACGCCACGTCGATCACGGGGCCGAGGATCGAGCGCGGATCGGTGACGCCTACGACGGCAGCTTCGCCGAGGCGGACAATCATCGACCGCAGCAGGGCCCGGGCACGGGTCGTGGCATCGCTTTGCAACGTGTCGGTCGACCACCCGACGATCGCCTCGTCGAGGTCGAGCACTGCGGACACAGCCGCCGCGGCGTCGCGACGCAACAGCGCATCGTCGAAGGCGGCGCCGAGCCGCTCGGCATCGCCAGCCAAGGATGGTGCAGACTCAGCTCGATCGACCGCCGAGATAGGCTGCGGCATGCCGGACACTGCGGCATCGGCCGTCGACGAGCCGAGCGACACCGGTACCGCCGACGAGGCCGAGGCCGAACTCGTGTCGGGGCCGGAGCGGAGCACATCGATCGGCACCGTCTCTCCCGCTGGGATCTCCACCGACTGCCCGTTGCGGCGCACGGTGAGCACTCCGAGACCGACAACCGACGCAGTGTCAGCATCGAGATCGAGGAGTACCCCGGTGTGCTCGTCGAGCCCCAGGACGAACGCGCCATCGGGCAACAGCCGTTCCATCATTGCCAGACGGCGCTCCCCGAGGTAGCAGAACCGGGTGTCATGATGGCCGCCTTCGGCGTTGTTGTAGTGCGGGATCACCGCCACCGGCAACCCGAACGGCGACAGCAGGTCGAGCCCGTCGAGCCAGTACGGGTCGGCACCCGACTTGTACACCTCGTACACCGGTACGGTCGCAAGCCCCAGCGTGAGTGCAGCAGCGCTCGAAAACGTGACCGCTCCCTCGGTTCGAAGCTTCTCGGCGAGGAGATCGGGGATCGGGGTACCCGCCCACTGCCGGAGCGCGTAGGTGGGGCTCCCCGGACCCGCGAACACAAACCGTGCCTGGCGAACACGAGCGAATGCCGCCTCGCGTTCGAGCGTCGTCGCAGTCTCGAGGCGTTGAAGACCGGCGACGCCGATGGTTCGGGTGAGACTGGTCTGGAAGTAGGCGACCGTCTTGGCCGAGAGCTCGTCCGCGTTCTCTTGGAACCCGAACGGCGTGTCAAGGAATACGGCCAGCACATCGTCAGGTGCGTTCGCTTCGAGACGTTCGAACACCATGCGATGCGGCTTGACCATCGTCGGTGCCGTCTCACCACTTCCCATGATCGTCAGTAGGCGAGTCATCGTGGACTTCCTTCATGTGAGAGGTCGAGCAGCACCTTGGCCAACTCGACCGGATGCTGGGCATGGATGTCATGGTCGGCAGGCGAAAACCACCTCACGCGACCATGCTGCAACCGGGCGAGCGCGGCGTCGACAGCGGCACTCTTGTCGTGCGTCCAAGCCACATCACCGGTGTCTGCAGGGATGAGCAGGGTCGGCACGGCGAGTTGCGGGTACTGCACCGACGGGCGGTGGGCGTACAGCGCTTCGAGGATCATCATGTGCCGCTCAAACGTGAGCCACGGCGCGATCGTGCCATCGGACCGGACCTCGAAGTTAGCCATCGAGCCGACGATGCCGGATTCAGGCCAGTTCGAATGACCATCGCGCATCCACTGCTCCATCTTGGAGGCCGGCGTTCCGATCAAGCGTGGTGGAGCGAGCGCCGTACGGCATTCGTCCCAGGTGGAGAATCGATCTGCAAGTTCGATGAACCCGCCGTCGACGGCCGCGATCGCTCCGACAAGATGTGGGTAGGTGGCACCGAGCTCGATGACGACGTTGCCGCCCCACGACTGGCCGACGACGACGGGCTGAACCCATCCGAGCGACGCGATGAGCGCCACAAGATCAGCGACGATCGTGGCGAAGTCGTAGCCCTCATCGGGTTTGCTCGATCGGCCGTGTCCACGCTGATCGACCGCTACCACGGGATGACCGGCGGCGGCTATCACCTCGGCCACGCCGTCCCACATCCGCGCGTTCGACGCGAGGCCGTGCACGAGTAGGAACGGGACCTTGCCACTGTTGAGATTGCGGGCGAGGATCCGCACGTGCACGCCAGGTGCGACCTCGACCATCCGCTCCGTCGATGTCACGAAATTCGCCCAGATACTGTGGCGGCCGCGCTGATCCGGTCGAGCAACTCGGCCATGATGATTGTCTCCGCCACCGGCCGAGGCCACGCGGAACGCCCGCAAACTGCCGCCGCGAATGCTTCGATCATCGCAAGGTAACAGTCGCCGCCGACGGTCGATCGGCGCTCAACTTTACCATCGGCCCGCGTGATGGTGAACGACGTGTCGTCTCCGCCCGGCGTGAACGGACGATCGGCGATGAGCGTCGCGTTGGTGCCGCAGACGAGCAACGATTGACGCTCCGCAAGCTCGATCGAGGTGACCACCGACGCCGTCGCACCGGTCGGCCAGACGAGCCAGGCGGCGGTAGTGGCGTCGACAGTGGCGTCGACGGTGCCGCCATGAGTGGCGTCGACGGTGCCGGCATGAGTGGCGTGCGCCACGACCGACGAAGGTGGGCCACCCATCACCGTCAGCACCGGCGCGAGGCAGTAGATGCCGACATCGAGGAGTGCACCTCCACCGCGCGCTGCCAACCAACGGTAATTGTCGACCTCGGCGAGGCAAAACGTGAAGGCGGCGTCGATGTGCCGGATCTCACCGAGTTCGCCGGAACGAAGGCATGCATCGATCGCTGCGCTCCGAGGATGGAACGGAGTCATGTACGCCTCGACCAGCAAGACCCCTGCGGCGTCGCACGCCTCGGCCATCACCCGAGCATCGACCTGTGAAACTCCCATCGGCTTCTCGCACAACACGTGTTTGCCGGCTGCGGAGGCAGCCAGCACCCACTCGCGATGCATATCGTTCGGAAGGGCGATGTACACGGCATCGACCGTGGGGTCGGCGAGCACGTCGGCATAACCAACCGAACCGCCGCGTGAACCGATGCTTCCCAGTGTGGCACCGGTGCTGTGCCGGATCGCAGGGATCACTGCTTGATTGGCGATCCAGGATCTGCCACCGAGCACACCGATCGTGACCCGTCGGTTCATCGGTTCATCGGTTCATCGGTTCAGGCATCCGGCACAGCGTCACCGCACGCCGCAGATCGGTGCGCACGTTCGAGCACATCGACCACGTCACGCGACTGCTCGGCGGGAACAGGGCTGGGTTCGCCGAGCAACAGGTGGTCGGCAAGGGCCCGGTGAAAGGGCCATCCGGATGTCTGGACCGGAGGCAGAGCCATCTCGACGATGCCATAGCCCGGCTCATAGCGCGCGAGGCTCAGCCTAGAGGCGACCTCGGCATGGTGCCACGTGGATCGCACGTGGCCACGGCCATCGACGAGGTCATCGGTGACCACCTGCCTGTAGTCGGCTGCGATCGTGCCTGCGGTTCCCTGGACGTAGAACTTCGGCTTGCGGATGGCCGCAACATCGCTCTGAATGAATCGGGCTTCACGGCCGTCCGCCCAGCGCATCTGCACATCGATCTGGTCCGAGTTCGTCACGTCACGCCACACGCGCTTGTGTGACGACGCACGGACGAAGTCGGGCCGCCCCCCGTAGATCTGCAGGATCCAGTCGATGTGGTGAGATCCCCAGTCGTACACGGCTCCGCCCGAGAGCGCCTCGTCGCTGTGCCACCAGCGGCAGGGGTGTTCGAACGAGCCGACAAAGGTCTCTATGTTGAAGACGTCGCCGATCTTGCCCTCGGCGATAGCCCGTCGGAGAGCGAGGTAGTCACCATCCCAGCGGCGACTCTGATGCACAGTGATGGTCCGCTGGACAGCCGCAGCCTCGGTCAGCAACATGTCGGCGTCGGCGGCCGTGAGGCACATCGGCTTTTCGACCACGACATGCTTGCCGGCGCGCAGCAACGTCAACGCGATCGGGGCGTGGAGTACGGGCGGGGTGGCGACGATGACGACATCGACGTCGTCGTCGTCGCTCAGCGATTCGAGATCGGCGTAGGCGCTGACGTGCGGAAAGTCCACCAGTGCGGCATCACGCCGTTCGGCGTTCGTGTCGCAGATGCCGGCGAGGTGGAGCCCACTCGTCTCCGTGGCCGCCAACCCGTGAGTGTACCCCATCCCACCGAACGGGCCGTAGCCGACGATGCCCACCCCGATACTGGTGGTAGTGCGCTCGACCGAGGCGGCGAAGCGGTCAAGCAAGCGACGGTGCTCGGCAACACTGCTCAGTCGATCGGGTCGGATCGCTGTGACGATCACGCTGCCATCAGGGGTGGCACATTCGACGATCGCAGGCACATCGGTGAAGCGAACACTGCTGGTCGCCACGACCGCTGCGCTCGAAGGTTGTGTCACATGGATGTGCGTGAACGCACCGACAACCGCTGCCTCACGGGGCATCCGCACCGCTTCCGGCCGCGTCGCATCTGGGCGAACGAACCACTCCCCCTCCTGCAGCGTGTCACCACGCGCGATACCGAGCGAAGCGAGTTCGGTCTCGGAGAGGTCGACCACATGAACCACGCGCACAGGCATTCACGTCAACCTAGCTTGATCGCCCGCCGACGGCTCGTTGGAGGCGGTCACTTCAGCGTGACACCTGGCATCCACGTCGTAGACCGTCGTCGGGGCTGACCTTTGGCGTTGCGGTGTTGTCATTGACAGCCCACCGCCAAAGGTCGGGCGGTTTTGCCCAACCATCTGGTATGACCTGGTTATACTCTTGGTCTGATGAAGACCGCTGTCTCGATTCCAGATCCGTTGTTCGCCGCAGCAGACGAACTCGCAAGTCGGCTCGGGATTTCGCGTAGCGAGCTCTACGCCAGAGCATTGGCGCGCGAATTGGCCAACCAGAGCGACGACTTGGTCACCGCAGCCCTCGACGCTGTGTATGCCGATGTCGACTCAGGGCTCGATCCGCGCCTTGCATCTGCCCAACATCGCGCGTTGAACCTTGCGCGTTGAACCTTGCGCGTTGAACGTCGGGCCGTGATTCATCGGGGTGACATCTGGTGGGCGGACCTCGGCGAGCCACGAGGATCCGGACCCGGATTTCGTCGCCCCATGCTCGTGGTCTCTTCCGATGTCTACAACCGAAGCAAGATCGCGACCGTCATCTGCGCCGTCATCACGTCAAACATGCGCTTGGCACCGGCACCGGGCAATGTCCCCGTCTCCCCGCCAACTGGGGGTCTCGACCGCCCTTCGGTCATCAATTGCTCGCAGGTCGTCACCCTCGACAAGGAGGACCTCATCGAGCAACTCGGCACCCTCAGCGGCGCCCACATGCGGCTCGTGGAGTTGGGGCTCCGACGAGTTCTCGGGCTCTGAGTCCTGCGCCACTTCGACGCCGAGGGGTTCGTCGGGAGGCTCAGGGCTCGCGTGTGTAGCCGGATCTGCGAGGCTATGCCCATGCATTATCGACGATTGGGCCGGACCGCTCTCCAGGTCAGCGAGCTGTGCCTCGGCACGATGAACTTCGGGCCACAGACGCCTGAGGACGAGTCGTTCGCGATCATGGACCGCGCCATTGAGTTGGGGATCAACTTCTTCGACACTGCGAACCGTTACGGCGGCGACAAGGGCGCTGGTGCCACCGAGTCGATCATCGGGCGCTGGTTCGCCCAAGGCGGTGGCCGGCGAGACAAAATCGTCCTCGCTACGAAGCTTTTCGGAGCGATGTCCGAGTGGCCGAATGATGGCCGGCTATCAGCACGCCACATCAAGATGGCCTGCGAGGACAGCCTCCAGCGGATGCAGACCGACCACATCGACCTCTACCAGATGCACCACGTTGACCGGACAGCGCCGTGGGAGGAGATCTGGCAGGCGATGGACACCTTGATCCAGCAGGGCAAGATCACCTACGTTGGCAGCAGCAACTTCGCCGGCTGGCACATCGCTCGAGCGAACGAAGCTGCTACCCGCCTACGCACGCTCGGCCTGGTCAGCGAGCAGAGCCACTACAACCTGTTGGTGCGCACCGTCGAACTCGAGGTGCTCCCGGCGTGTCGCGAGTACGGCGTCGGCGTGATTCCGTGGAGCCCACTGTCGGGCGGGCTGCTCGGCGGCGTGCTCGGCGACTCCGACCGCGCTCGCCGCCAGTCCCCACAATCGCTGAAGCGGATCGACAAACTTCGCCCGAAGCTGGAGCAATGGGAGAAGCTGTGCGGCGATCTCGGTGAAGACCCCGCAGCGGTCGCGTTGGCATGGCTCCTCGCCCAGGACGGCGTCACCTGCCCGATTATTGGCCCGCGCACACTCGGCCAACTCGACGGCGCCTCGCTGCGCTCCCTTGAGATCACGCTTGCTCCCGACACGCTCACTGCGATCGACGCAATCTTCCCTGGCCCCGGCGGCACCGCACCCGAAGCGTACGCCTGGTAACCGGACCGATCGCGACGGGTAACGGTGCGACTGTCCCGGCCCGCCGTTGCCGCAGAACTCGCCAACGCGAGGTGCTCCTGCGCCCGGCATCCACCAGCCCGTGGCATCCCTGTAGCTAGCACGATCCACGGAATGCACGTAGTACGCGTTACATCGACTATGTATAGTCACGGCATGAAGTACGTCACGATCACTATCCCCGACGAGCTCGACGAACGAGCTGCCGCCGAGGCGCGCCGGCGCGGTGTGTCGAAATCCGAGCTGATACGCCTCGGGTTGACAGCCGTGATGCCAGCGGTGCAGGAGGTCGAGCCTGATGATCCATGGCGGGCGCTGAGCGGTTTCGGATCGATCGATGTCGCCGTCACGCCCGGCGAGATCGACGACGTCGTCTACGGCGGATGAAGTTCGCAGACACCAGTTGGTGGGTGGCGTGGGCACTTCCGGGTGACGCTCGCCATGCCGAAGCGCTCGACATGCTGTCACTCCTCGGGACGTCCGAGCAGGTCTTGACGACCAACCTCATCGTTGGTGAGACATGGACGTTTCTACGTCGGAAGGATTCGCATCTAACGGCGGTGAACTTTCTCGATCGAATCGCCACGCTCGAAGGTGCCGACAAGCTAGCCGTGCATCAGGTCACCTGTGTCCAAGAGGCCAAAGCGTGGTCATGGCTGCGACGCAGGGACGAACGGGTGTATTCGTTCGTCGATGCAACGAGTTTCGAAGTGATGCGCCAGCGGCGCCTGCGCGAGGCCCTGGCCTTCGACCAGGATTTCTCGGCTGCGGGCTTCATCGAAGTCCGCCCGTAGCGTCCAAGCACTTCCGGTCGAACCTCCGACGGCCGATCCGAGAACCACGCATCGGACTCGTGGTGTGTAGTGATCCTGCTCAGAGTGCGATCTTTCCGGCTCAGCATTGGTTGCGCTGCACGCCCACAAGGTCACTCAGGCTGCGGACGATTTGCCGACCGGGCTGCGAAGCAACCTCGTGTTCCGAACGTCGCACCGCACGTTGATCAAGCCAAGCCGGAAGCCCGCCATGCCTCAACGACCACGGCATCGTAGTAGGCAGACACCCGACCTTCGGCACCAGCCGAACGGCGGCAGCGGCATGTCCGACCTAGCGCCCTGCGCCAGACACGCCTCGACCGCCGCGGTGGTCTCGTCGGTGAAGCGATCGGTCTGCAAGACCCCGGAGAAGTCAGCCAGTCCGGGGTACGTCACCGCACCATCTCTGCGGCCGTAACCGCGGAGGTCGATGGTCGATGGTCGATGGTCGGCCCATCGGATTCCGACGGTGACAGCGGCACCGCGACCGTCCAACATGTCAGGCCCCGATCGGTGCCGTCGGCACAGGCGACCGATATCGGCTCGCCGCCCGGGGCGATCGAGGGCGTCGTGTCGACGGTGGTCGAGCTGGCTGGCGCGTCGGTGACGATGGAGTAGCACGTCGACTCGCTCGAGGTGCCAGCGCGCCTCGACGCCGCTGCTCGGCGTTCAGATTGACCACTTCGATGCTGAACTGGAACTACGCCTCGGCGTCGATGGCGATCCGGTTCGCGTTCGCAACGCCGTCAAACGGCGCGAGCAGCCTGCGAGCATCCGACGATGTCAGCGAAACACTCGGCCGCAAACCAGTCGGTGTCGTCGCAGTAGGCACGCTCGCCGAGGCAGTGGTCTCTCACCCGGGCCGAGTACTCCACATGCCATTGCTGTCGGCGCAGGTGAACGACAATCCCGAAACCGGGTAGCCAGCGCGACCGGAAGTGACCCGAACGCCTTTGGTATCTCTATACCAATTCGGTATGCTTATGCCATGCGAGTTCGAATCGACCAATCCGGACGGCTCGTCCTACCGAAACCCTTTCGTCGCCTCGTTGGTCTCGAAGATGGCGGAGAGGTCGAGGTCACCCTTGAAGGCACCACGCTGCGTCTCGATCCGACGGTGACATCCCGTCGCGAGATCGAAGAAGTCGATGGCTGGCCCGTCCTCACGGTGTTGGGCGGCAGTTCGATCTCCGACGCCGACGTGCAGTCGCTGCGTAACGAACAACGATGACCTCCTACGCGGTTGACACTTCCGTGGCGGTGGCGGCTCTCGATCCGCTCCACGACGCACATGTTGCTTGTCGGGCAATCTGCGCGGAGCGTCGGCCCGCACTCTCTGGGCACGCGTGCTTTGAGACCTACTCGGTTCTCACGCGGCTGCCCGGGGCTGCGGTGGTCAGCGCGCAGGTGGCGGGTCGGCTTCTCGCGCAAGCGTTCCCCTCGCGTTGTTGGTTGACCACGGAAGACCAGTCCGAGCTCTACGGTCAACTCGCGCGGCTCGATATCCGGGGCGGCATGGTCTACGACGCATTAGTGGGAGCCGCTGCCAACAAGGCCGGGCTTGTGCTTCTCAGCCGCGACAGGCGCGCCGGGCGCACGTACGATCTCATCGGAGCGCTGCACGAATTCGTCGAGTGACTTCCGTCCGGTTGCCCGTGACTATGGGCTGCTCGATACGAGCGCCGAACTCGAGCGGTTGCGCCGTCGTCGTGGTGAGCAAACCCCGGTGATGGATTTGGACCGGCCTGAAAACTTTCGGCCGATTTGACCGCGCTGTATCGCTCTACAACGTCTCGACGAATTCGGTCGACGAGAGGTCACTTCGCCACGACTCACGTGACGGGTGTGTGCCGCTTGGGGGCACGGGGCAACAGCGCCGAAAGGGCGACCACCTCGTGTGCGCCGTCGGTGTCGACCGCAACGACGAGCAGATCGCCACGGGCCACTTCGAGCGCGACCTGAAGGCACGCGCCGCAAGGAAAGGTGAGCTGGCCGGCCGTTCGCGGGGCACACACCGCGAGGATGGCGGGTGCAATCGCCTCGGTGACCGCAGTGAACAATGCGACGCGTTCAGCGCACATGGAAAGGCCGAGCGACACGTTCTCGACGAGTACACCGCGCGTTGTTCGCCCGTCTATCCCAACGACAGCCGCACCCATTGCGAACTTGGAGTACCGGGCATACGCGCTCTGCCTCGCCGCAACGGCAAGGTTGATCGCCAGCCGCAACCGCTCGTGTTCAGTTGTGGTCATCGCTTCCGGCTCTTGCGCCACGTCCCGCCCATCCTGCATGGCGCGTCAGTCTACTCATCGCCCCATTCGACGCCAGTGGGAACCGGTTGGTGGAGCAGCCCATCACGCAAGCGAGATCCAACGAATGGAACTCTCGACCGATCGATGGCTCGAACTCGCGTGCGATACCGCCAGGCGCAACCTCACAGACCGAGGACCCGCAGTTCCCGGTTGCCATCTCGCGGGCAGAGCAGCAGGGTCGCGGTACGCACGTCGACGTCAGCACCGCCGCCGTCACTGCCAACGCCCCCAACCGCGAGGGTGCAGTGGCGCTGCTCGAGTGGCTGGCCACAGACGGCCAGAAGCAGTTCGCCGATGCCAACTTCGAATACCCCGCGAACCCGAAGGAGCAGATCAACGCGATCGTCGCCGGCTGGGGCACCTTCACCGCGGGCCTTGCCGCTGTCCGCCGCCTCGGTGAACTGAACCGGCGGGTGTCGAGTTGTGGGCGACGCGGCTTCCGTCGATGAGCGTCGACACACGTACGTTGCTTTGCGCATAGCGCTTGTTGGTAGCGGTTCCGGGGAGTTGGTAGCGGCAGGGTGGGGTGATGCTTTGCTGGGAGTGGCGGCACAGGGGGGTGGCCATTTCTTGTTTGGAAGGGCGAAGTTCACATGCCGTCGCAGAATGCCGTCCGGTGGGGTTGGGATGGCGTTGGACATCTGGGCGTGTGTCGGCAACGGCGTCATGGTTGTTGCTGAACTCGTGGTTGTGCCGCACGGGCCGGCGCGACGTCATCGACTCACAGCCCGCCCGCCGGACCTACCCGCTGTTGCGATGCCGAGTCGCGTCGAGTTATCGGGGCTAGCGACATGAAAGTCGACGCGATCCTCCCCGCACAGCCACCGCCGATGTCCGCCTCGGCAGACATCGTCACATCAGCAGGAAGCAACAGTTCGCGAAACGACGCAAGGATCGACTGCTACCAACGACCACCACCGTGTCCTCACCGAGCATCGCCGCCGCAGCACGAATGATCCAATGCAACCCCTCCCGCCTCACCGCACAGCCCGGGCACGCCGCAACCTCGCACGCCGAACCACCTCGACCATCTCGTCGTCACCGATCAACGTCGTGAACGGCGACATCTTCAACAACTCGACATCGACCTCATCCAGCGACAACAACACACCGACCAAATCGACTCGCGGACCGTCGAGGAGATCCCGCCACGCCTCGACATACGACGCACTCCAGACCACTCCACGACGCCTCGAGCACCTCCAGCCGGCGACGACCGAACTCGAGCACCCGCTCCGGATCCTCCAAGAACCTCTCCACCACCATCCGATGCAACTCGATCGACTTCGCGACCGAACGATCGTCCTGCCGACCACGAAATTCCCGCACCACCTCAGCAACATCCACACATCTTCGCAAGCATTGAAGGAGTGCCTCGGACGGTCCGATGACGCAATCGCTCTCGCTGCCGACATATGTGCCTACGGTCGACCCCCGAAGGCCTCGTCGATCACGCAGCGCGGTGAACGGGCGCTCGAGCGATCCACAGCCGGTAACACCGGTATCCGCAGAACCGGCGATAGCTGACGGGCATTCGCCGGTCGCGTGCGGGCCGCGCCCAGACGTGTTCGCGCCATGGACGATCGACGTCTGGCCCCTGGGTCTGTCATCGATGAGACGGCCGGTCTGCCGCTCCATAACGCTTGCCGTTCATAACGCGACACGTTACATTCGCGAATATGTTGCAGTCGTTCCGTGACAAGGACACCGAACGGGTGTGGCAACGACAACGAGCGAATCTGCTTCCGATGGATAAGCGCCGGACCCGAGGACGTCGAGATCGTGGAGGACGTCGAGATCGTGGACTACCACTGAAAGGCGATGACATGACCGCACCCACCATGAAGCCGATCCATCCGGGTGAAGTCCTGATGCTCGAATACCTCGAGCCGCTCGGCCTCACCCAGCACCGCGTCGCCGTGGCGATTGGTGTGCCTCCGCGTCAGATCAACGAGATCGTCCACGGCAAGCGGGGCATCACCGCAGACACGGCGCTACGACTCGCCCGGTACCTCGGAACCAGCGAACGGTTCTGGCTCAACCTCCAGGGCCGTTACGAGCTCGAGGTTGAACGAGACCGGCTCGCCGGAACGTTCGATCAGATCGAACCGCTCGCCATCGCGTAGAACCGCTTCGACGGCACCCACTGCGTGAATCCGTTTGCCGGGGCTGCGACAGAACTGCCCAACAGATCGCTACACGGCCGAACTGGAACGGACCGCCCACCAAGCGCCGAACGGTCGCGACTGCCGCGGGCTCCCTCGGCCACACAGCGCGTTGAACGGACGCTCGAACGATCCACCGCCGGTATCCGCAGAGCCGGCGTTCTGGGGCGCTTCCGCGAGAGTGTGGCCTGAGCGGTATGGGGCACCTGTACGGGCCGTTACATTCGGCTGTTCGAGCGTGGGGTTCGAGCCGTGGGAGTTGTTTCTGATCTCAGCGGCAGCCCGATCGAGGTGTGGCGTCAGTGAGGGAACGCGGGTCCTCCCTCACGCCTGCGGGTCGTTGTAGTACAGCCAGAATTGTTTGATTCGAGCGGTCTCGTCGAACTCGAAGATTGTCGAACCGGCGAGGTCAATCCTTTCCTCACCAAAATGGCCGGTCAAACGCCATGAAACAGCCGCGCCATGCGGGTCGATGATGATCCTGTCGAACTCTCGGTGGTAGCCAGGGATTGCTGACCACAGAAACGCCTCTTGCTCGCGCTCTTGCTCACGTCCGCCTCGCGCTACGCCGTTGGCCCAGCCTTGGACGTCAGGGGTCGAGTCCGTGTCGACTACCTGAGATTTTTGTGCCGCCGTGAGATCAGGTGAGTTCTCTGCCTGGTTGATCTCGGTGAGTGTGCGTTCGATTTCAGCGCGTGTCGTCGTTGTCGCCCATCTTGACATCTCGCAAGGGGCGGTCGCGTGGCCCGCTTCTCGTTGGCCGGCCACCACGGTAGGCCGTGGGCTGGTCTCGGTCCGGCGGCCGGACTAAACCGCCCTCAACAGGCATCAGCTTCGCCGCAGACCGAAGGACCAATGCATAGCCGGGTGACGGCGTGAACGAAGCCTGCGCAGCGACCGTCGTTCGGCATCGAGTGTTCTGCGCTCGCAGCGGACGCGCGAACATGCTTGCATGTCATCGCGAGGTACACCGTGAGCCAGGTTTCGCTCAGACCTATGACAGCCGACGAGTTCGACACCTGGGCGAGCGACGCGATCGAAACCTACGCAACCGACCTGAGCGTCGCGACCGGCACGCCACGCGACCTCGCGCTCGCGCAGGCGAAAGAGCAGTTCCTGCACCTGCTCCCCATCGGCGTCGACACCGCTGACACGTGGGTAATGGTGATCGAGGACACGACCGGCAACCGCGTTGGCACGATCTGGATCGGACCGCATCCAACCAATGAGAGCTCAGCCTTCGTGTGGGACATCAAGATCGACGAACCTCGTCAAGGACAGGGCCTCGGTCGAGCCGCGATGCTCGCGGCCGAAGAACTCGCGGTGAACGACGGACGCTCCGAGATCGGGCTCAACGTCTTCGGATTCAACGAACGAGCCCAGAAGCTCTACACCTCACTCGGCTACCGCGTCGTCAGCACAACCATGGCCAAGGACCTACCAGGTCATCGGCCGTGAACTCCATGGTCGCGTCCGCAGCACCCGCACGTTCACGAAACAACTCGATCGCGTCGGCCGTCGCCAACGACGCGACCGGCACCACCCGCTCCCCGTGGACACCCAACGGTTCGCGGCTCGTCGCCAACACCGTCACCGTCGAACATTCGGCCATGATCGCCGATACCAACTCGGCCACCGGGTCAAGCACGTGCTCGCAGTTGTCCAGAATCAACAACGCCCGCCGTCCCGTCAACCACTCGACCGTCGACTCCAGCGTCGTCATCCCCGGCTGCAATGTCACCCCCAACGACGATGCCACCGCCGCAATCAGCACATCCGGATCGGCGATCGGCGCCAACTCCAGCAACCACGCCCCGCCCGGGAACTGATCCAACACCAACCAGCCGACCTCGATCGCGGTTCGCGTCTTACCAACTCCACCTGTGCCGGTCAACGTCACCAGACGACGATCAACCAGATCCGTCGCCCGACGCTGCAGCACATCCACGCGACCCACGAACTCAGTCATCGGACGCGGCAGGTTCCCGGGCACCACCTGCTCGGTCGCCAACGGCCGATCCACCGGCAGCCACGGCCGCCGCCAGCAGCTCGTCATGGCGGGCCAACGCCCCCGACACCGGACACCGACCCAAAGCACCCGGCATGTTGGTGCGAGGATTTCTCTCCGATGGCACCGAGGGGGTTGCTGGCAACTTGTGGCGAAGTCGAAGTAGCAGCGGTCGGTCTGACGAGTTGCTGCGGTGCCATAAGTACGTAACGTACGTAACGTACTTAGCGTACTTGACGTACTTGACCTACTTGACGTACATGACGTACTGGCGCTCAGCAGTACAGTGATTGGTATGACGACACGACATTTCGGCTCCTACACCGCCGCTCGAGTGAACTTTCGAGATCTCCTCGACACGGCACACACCGGCCGTATCACAACCGTCGAACGCGATCGAGAGCGGTTCGCGGTCGTTGACGCAGATGTCCTGCGCGTGCAGCTGGCTACGCTGCGCCCCGCTGGCGCGGTCGTCGCCGCCGAGGGCGGTGGGTGGTCTGCGTTCCTGCCGGGGGTCCCGGTGTCGGGCGAGGGCGACGATCTCGACGGCGCACTCGAGGATCTGATCGAGGCACTACGCGAGTATGCGGCAGATTGGAACGACCGGCTCCTTGACGCGCCGAACCATCGCGGTCACTGGGTGCTCGTCGCGCTCACCGAGCTGAGCGATGACGCACAGCTCAAGAGCTGGCTCCTCTACGACGAGCTGTCCGCGTCGAAATGACCGACCGCGTCGCAAGTCGGCGTGAGCATCAGCGCTTCTGTGAGGTCGAAGGCTGGGCCGAGGTACTCAACGCGCGAGGCAAACCGACACAGCATCACATCACCTACGAGTTGCTCCTCGGCGATGGGCAGATCATGCGGACACGTATCTCACGTCCCGCGAACACCGACAGGTACGGCAAGAGCTTGTGGTCCCACATACTTGACGACCAGCTCCACGTAACCGTCCTGGAGTTCTGGGAGTGTGTGGACAACAAGAACCCGCCCAAGCGCAGGGCTGCGTCGGACAAGCCCGCTGCAGCCGTACTCCCCGCCAACTTGGCCTATCAGCTCGTCCACACCCTGCAGCTGACGAACGAGCAGATCGCGCAACTCACCCTCGACGATGCGGTACGACTGATGACCGAGCACAGGGCACGGCCCCCGAGCTGAAACGAGCGCCTCGATGAGCCTCACATGTCGGCGAAACGAGCGGACCATGTGGCGGTGCGTTGGGCCAGCGTTGCCACGCCGGGGCCGGTCAGGTCCGCGACGGCCTGGTCGCGTCCGTTGACCGCCATCAGGATCGCCTCCGCCTTGCCACTCACCTCGGCGCCGGTGCCGAACGTCCACGCCATATCCGTCGCCGTCAAGGCCAGTCCACCGACGCGCTTGCCCGCGTAGTTGACGCTTTTGCCGCCTTTGTCGTCCAGCGAGTGATCGAGCACCACCTGCACGAGGTCGGGCGCGATCGCCCGCGACCGGTTGATGGCACGACGGATGTCCTGTTGGTGGATGACCAGTTCGCAGACCTGCGTGACGGACTCCGGGTTGTCGATCGGTTGCCCGAGCCACCCCACGAGATCGTCAGTCGTTCGCGCGCGGTGGCGATCTTCCTGAAGGACGGGTCAAGGTGGATGTGCGCCGCTACGTCGCGGACCGACATAACTGCGCACAGCGACGATGCCGACCATTCATCGGGGGACAGCGATGCGGCCAGCCCACCGAATTCGGCCTGCTCCATGCTTCCCAACACGGCAGATCTGGCCGGCCATGGCGAGCCATACACTGGAGCAAGAACGCGCTGCCAGCTCGCGACCTGTCACCACGCACCATCGAGATCAACCTCTGGGCGGCCAACGCAATCACCAACCTGATCGGGACCAGACGACTCCGAACGCTCGAACCCGCAGACGTCGAAAGGGAGTTCAAGCAAACCAAGTTCTCCAGCGAGTCCTTGATCAAGATGCGGTCGGTCCTCGCCAAGGCCCTCGACTACGGCATGCGTCGCAAACTCGTCTCGTCCAACATCGCCCGACACGTCGAACTCCCCGTCGACGCTAAACGCACCGAACCAGGCAGAGCGTTCACCGTCGACCAGGCCAAAGCACTGATCAACGCCACCCGCGGACATCGCCTAAACGCACTCTGGCTGACCATGCTCGCCCTCGGCCTGCGCCCCGGAGAAGCCACACGACTCACATGGGCAGACATCGATCTCGAGCGCAACGTGATCCACGTTCGCCGGTCCCTCAAACTCGAAGGCGGACACCTCACCCTAACGAACGACTCAAGACCAGTCGCGGACGACGCTCACTCGCCGCGCCGGACGTCGTCGCAACCACTCTCCGCGAACACCGCGACCAACAGACCGCTGAGGGTATCGAAGCCGGAGATCTCTGGTCGAACCCGGACCAACTCGTCCTCACCACCGGCGAAGGACACCCGCTCGACCCGAACAACCTCCGCAACGCGTTCAGTCACCTCACCACCAACGCCGGCCTCGGCCACTGGCACCCACACGAACTCCGCCACTCCGCAGAAAGCATCATGAGCGCCACCGGAGTCCCCCTTGAACACATCGCCGACACCCTCGGCCACGACGGCACTCGTATGGTCCTACAGGTCTACCGACACGCCGTCAGCCCAACCATCACCGCACCGAAGATCATGAACGACGTACTCGGGCCCTGACCGGGTCTCCGCTTCTCACGCCGGAGCGACGAAGTCGAGCCGGTGCCGGCGGGCAGAGTCAGACGATAAAGCGACGATCATCTCGTCTTGATCCACTTCCTGGAGGGCCGTCTCTCCTCGTTCGAGCACCACCAGAGGCTACTTCTGTGCTCCCCGGAGCAGCTTGCCGAGGCACCGGCCGACCACTTCAAGTTAGGGAATCTGCTCGTATACAACAAGGCCAAGCGTCGAAGGGAGGCGTTGCGACCCGAGCCCGTCGAAGCGCTAGGTCCATGTCGGCGAGGGTCGCGCCGACCTTTTCCTTGTTGGCGTGCTCTGACACGCGCAAGATGACCGACGGCGTTGTGCGGCATGCCGCCGCCAGGCATCGAGAGGGCGAGTCGCCTAAAGCGGTTGCCGCCATGTTCGGAGTCGACGCCAGGACCGTGGCCCGCGAGTTTTGGAGAGTTGGGGTCCAGATCCGTCCGACGCACGGATGGCCACCGCCAGCCTGAGTACCCGGGCCGCACGCACAGACTGCCGCTCGACCGGTGCCTGGGACGAAGAAAGGGCCCCGTGAGGTCCGGGGCCCAGTCGCTGCGGTGCTTCGGTTGCATTCGGCCAGAGGCCTACTAACCGAACCGACAGCGGCATCACCCTACTCGATTCTCGCGAGAATTAAAAGAGCAGCGTCCTTGGCTGGAATGTTCGCGCCTTGATCGTCTGTAGCCCAAGACTCTCGGGCATCGTTCTCGTATGGTCCATCTGCAGGGCGAGTGCCACCAGCGAGGCCTCGCGACGCGACGAAGCTGGCGACACAGCTACTGGCGTGTTGGTCAGCCTGATGCGATGACCAATCCGCGACGACCATTCCGGTCTCACGACGATGTCGACACTCGACTTCGAAGTGCTCGATCAACGCCTGAAGCTGAAGGGGCATCGCCTGGGCGAGCGCCATCACATGCTTCATTCTCGACTTGTCGATTGCAGCCGAGTACACGGTGCCGTCAAGTGAGGCGACGATCCGTACGAGCTCGAAAGTGAAGTCACGGTTCGCTCGTCGGTTCCAAGGGTTCGGCTTGATGACGTCGGCGGCCTTGATCTCCCACGTCGTCGGCTGACCCCGTTTGGGGAAGAACTTCCCCTTGGCACCGAGGACACGCCGCGACAGCGTCGGCACGTGCTCCGACGGGACGGAGAAGCCGGCAACAACTACCGCATTGGACGCGTGGTTCGCGTCGGGCTTTCCCGAGTCATCAAGAAACAGAACACGCGTGTTCATAGCCCTGCCGATCGCATCGCAACACGGTACTGCTGGAGCGACCTCGCAGCGGTTGAAAAGTCGCGTTCGATCGTGCGGACGATGTGATACCCGACCGCCGGTGTTAGCGGATTGGGAACCGAGTCATTACCATGCATTGCAAGTTGTTGGACTCAGCCCGTTTTCCTTTGCGTCCATGGATACGGCTGAAGCGCTCAAGAACGCGACGCAGGCGGTCAAGGACGCGGGGATCCCTGAAGAGTTCTGGCCGACCGCCCTTCCATCATGAGCGCTATGCGCCACGCCGCCGGGGTTCGCCTCGAACACATCGCCGACACCCTCGGCCACGACGGAACACGCATGGTCCTACAGGTCTACCGACACGCCGTCAGCCCAACCATCACCGCGCCCAGGATCATGACTGAGATACTCGGGATTTGACCGGGTGCCTCGCCTCTCAGGCGGGAGTGAGGATGTCGAAGTTGTTCCAGAGACGCTGCCAGCACGCTCGAGCGACAGGAGGACAGTCATCCCACGTAGCAGGTTCTTGATACGACAAGCTGCTACACTCGGGTCAAGGAGGACATGATGGACACACTTGCCCGCATGGTTTCATCGAGGATCTCCGATGTTCACGAGCAGTTCTGGCAGGTCGGGGACTTCCCAGGCTCTCAATCCCGGATCCTGCACATCCTCGCCGACCTCGTCGAGTCCGGCGAGCTCCGCCACATCCGCAAGGGCCTGTACTGGCGCGGTATCAAGACACCGTTGGGGATGGCCCCACCAGCTCCGGACAGGTTGCTGGCACAAGTTGTCGGCACTGACGGTGTCGGCCCTGCGGGCCTCTCCGCCGCACACCTGCTGCGACTGTCGACCCAGGTCCCTCGTCTGCCCGAGTACGCCGTCCCTGGACGTGCGCCCACAAACATGCCCGGACTGATCGTGCGGTCACGCGCTGCACGTTGGAAGCGGCGGGCAGCGAACTTGCGCCCCACCGAGGTCGCGATCCTCGAAGTTCTAGACCAGTGGGAGAACGTGATCGAGGTAAGCGACGACCAAGCGATGACGCAACTCCGAAAGACCCTGAGGTTTGGTGATGCGCGGTCGTCGGCGTTGCAGGCGGCCGCCGGGACAGAACCGACGCATGTCCGCGAGCGGCTCAAGCAGCTCCTTGTCGGCGAATCGTGACGGTCGAGCGACCCAGTTGGCGTGACGACTACTGGGTCTGCCAGGCGTTGTCTGCTGTCGCAACGAACTTCCCGGATGACGTCGTGTTCAAGGGTGGGACGTCGATCGAGAAGTTGCGACTGATCGAACGGTTGAGTGAGGACATCGATTTGCTCGTCGTCGCCCGGCTGGCGAACGATCGTGAGGGCGTGCGCCTGCTCAAGGACGTGTGCGCCAATGTCGCCGAAGCGCTCGGCCAGACGACACCGGAGAAGATCATCGGTGGCGGCAAAGCGGCGACCGCGACCTTGTTCCGCAACTACCTCGACCTCGGTCATCGAGGTGACAGTTCCATCTCGGTCATCGAGCACGCCATTTACCAACTCGACCTCGGTCACGACGAGCGAGTCCTTCCCTCCACTTCGACCTCGTTCGTCGCGGCGTCGTCGGGGTTGGTCAGTCGATCACATCGGTGAGCGATCGGTGCGCCTGCGGATCCCGATTGTTGCGGGTCCGTGACCAGCCCTGGTGACGGGTTCTCTGGTTCGACGAGACACCCGGCCGCCGACCCCAGCGCCGGTCACTCGGGTGGTTGGTGGTCGTGTGGCCGTCGGGGTGTTGCCGTCGGCCGCTACAGGGACGATCGCAAAGTTCGAGATGTTCTCATCGGCTTGGCTGGAGTTGATGATCGCCGTGTTCGGTCGCGCCCCGCTCGCCCACGCAGTGAGGAACCCCGCCCCATCGGTACCGGTCATCGCGATGTTCACCCCAACAGCCGACGAACCTACCTGCCCGGTCTGGATCGTGACCTGTCGGCCAGCGATGAGTTTCGGTTGGTTGCCACCAGGATCACGGGAGTCGAAGATTCTGTTCGGGTTGACGACCCGATACCCCGCGGCACTGCCAGCGGCCCCAACATGGCCCGAGTGCTGGGCGACGAAGCCACCCGCAAACGACGACAGGACTACTGGACCCACAACCAGGACTTTGCGCACAAGCCGGACCATACACCCTTCTTGTGGGGGTGTCGGAACGCTCGTTGCCCAGGCGAAGCAATAGATAACCAAGGCTGTCTGCGCCGCATCACCTCGGCCTACAGTGCCACCAGATCACTTACGTTGGCGCATGCCGGGTGCGCTTGCGGGCGTGGCCAACGGCCCAGACGCCCACGAAGGTCGACAGGCCGCAGCAAGGTGTGACCTGGTGGTGCGCGTCCCGTGGTCGTCCGCAGCGTGGGGAGCAACTGGGTTTCATAGACTCCGCATAGACTTCTTACGGCCTTAATACTAGGAACAGTTCCTAGAAATGAAGCAGCCCCAGGCCTGTGACCTGGAGCTTTACTGTGGAGCTGAAGGGAATCGAACCCTTGACCCCTTCCATGCCATGGAAGTGCTCTGCCAACTGAGCTACAGCCCCGTGAGGGACGACAGAGATTATCAACGTGCCGGCACAGATCCCAACGTGATCAGAGACGGCGTCTCTT
>JANYDH010000030.1 GCA_025359865.1 Actinomycetes bacterium
GCGCTCATCACTCAGCGGGTGTACGACGAGTACCGACACACGGCCCATCGGGTCGTGGCCCGCGTCAGCCCGGTTCGCTCGCGAGAACCATGGGCGTTCTTCGCCATCGCCGGCACGGCCCACGGCGCTCCGCGATGGCTGATACTCGAAGGGGCGTCAGCCGCGGCGACATTCGAAATCGACAGCATCAGCGACCGGCTCAGGGTGCTGCTCGCCGACGAACAATTGATCTCGCGGCTGCCGCGAGGCCCTGTGACGAAGGTGGAGTGGGAACCGTTGCTTCGCAAGCTGGCCGAGACGTACTCGTTCTTTGCCGCCAATGAGACGACGACGTGGGTGGCGTCGGCCGGGCCCGGACAACTGCTCGACGACATCGCTGCAACGAAGGCAGGACGGTGGGCGGTGACCGATTCGTTCGTTGCGTCATCGATCGCCCCGGTCGCCGCGCCAGCGATCGCGATCGTGTACGCGGACGATCCCGAGCGCTTCGCGAAGTTCGGTCGACTGCTGCCATCGAAAATCGGCGCCAACGTGATCTTGGCCAAGCCGTACGACCCGATCGTGTACCAACGCGGGTGGCGCGCCGCCGGCTTGCCGTCTGTATCGGTCGCTCAGTCGGTGGTCGATTCGCTAACCGGCACCGCGCGCATGCCGGCCGAGGACGAGGCACTCATCAAATGGATGCGACGGGACCCCTCACGCTGGCAGGTATCCGCGCTCCATAGATGAAGGTTCCCACCTGGCGTCAAGGATGGAAGTGGTTGAGATCAAAGCGGAGTTTGTTCTCCCGGAGCAGTGTTTCCGCTATGAAAGCAACCAGACGAGGCCAAGTAATGAGCGCAGTCGGACCAGACCGACGCCTCCCGACCCTCGCTGTCGGACTCACTGGCGGTCTGTCCTGCGTGCTTACTGTACCTTCCAACCTGATAGTTCACTGGTACAGTGAACAACAGCGATTAGAGGAACAATGCCAGAGCGTCGAGTGCCCATCAGAGTACGTGGAGCGATCAACGCCGTGCTACCGAACGGCGTGACTGTCGACCTGCGAAGGCGCACCGGCGGGGCTTCGGACTACGACGCAATCCTTCAAGCCGGCAAGGTCAAGCATCGCACCATCGTCGGTTGGGCGGGCGAGGGTTGGCCAGCGGACGTCGAAAGGCTGATCGCCACCGCACCCAACGTCAACGTCGTGGTTGCCCATGACCTGTCGATCGGCGCCCGCGCGTGGTTGACCAAGAGCGACTTGGGTTGGGTCGACGAGATCGGTCGAGCAAATCTTTCACTCCCCAGCGGTCTCGTCGTATATCGCGATGTCACCGAGCCGCCACGCTCGCCTACACCCGACGGATGGTCACTGTCCTCCATCGCAGTCGCCGAGGCGGCGCTCAGCGGAGTTGAGCCACGAGTCGATTCGATCGAAAGTGCCACAAGGTTGTCCCGAGGAGCTACAGCGAAGGCACTGTCGATGCTCGAGCGACGAGGCTTTCTCCGTCGTGGGGCCCGCCGCGGCCCCGAGTCAGCCCGACACCTCGAAGATGCCGACGCACTGCTGGACGAGTATGCGAAAGCCGTGGGCGCGCTCGCATCAAAGGTGACGCCGATCTTGCTGCACCGCCTGTGGCGCGACCCGTTGGACACCCTCGTCGACGAGCTCGCACCCGCTCTCGACCGCATCGGTGCGACATGGGCAACCTCTGGCGCAGCAGCCGCTGCGTTGATGGCGCCATACCTGTCGGGCCTCACCGTGATCGAGTTGTATGTCGACGCCGAGATGCTCGCGAATCGCGCAAATCTCTGTGCGGCTCTCGGCGCACAGCAGATAGAACGAGGACACCGGATCGAAGTGCGCGCACTTCCCAATCGAATCACTGCTACCGCGGGGCCAGTCATCAGCGGCGTCCGCTGTGCCCCACCCGCGCGAGTCTTCGCCGATCTCCTCGCCAAAGGCGGACGATCGGCCGAGGCCGCTCAACATCTTCGGGAGGTTCTCCATGTCGGAACCCAGACGTAGCCGTCAGTCGCGTCAGCTCGCCGAGGCCGCCCTCGGCCGAATCGTGATCGCCTACGGCTCGATACCTGAGTTCGTTCTCCTCGGCGGTCTGGTTCCAGATCTGCTGTGTACGCAAGCCCTCGTACCGCACGAAGGAACCACCGATGTCGACGTCCAAGTCGACCTCGAAATCGCGAACGGGTCGGCGAACGCGACTCGTCTCGAGAAAGCCCTCGAGGCTGCAGGGTTTGCTCCCGACGATCGACGAGCATGGCGGTGGCAGGACCACCGAGCGCCAGGCATGGTCGTCAAGGCCGAGTTCCTCACCGATCTCGAAGACGTGCCCAACCAAACAACTGTTACCTTCGATACATGCGAGCACCTCGGCGCGGTCAACTTGCGAGGAACCGGATTTGCTGCCCGCGACTGGGAGACCCGCAACCTCACGATCACGATCGACAATGAGACGACCAACATCGCGCTTCGAGTGACCGGGCTCGCCGGTTATCTGCTCGCCAAGACACACGCTGCGTACGGCCGACGCGCCCCGAAAGACTGGTACGACGTTGCATACGTCCTCATCCACAACGACCTCGGCGGTCCCACTGCAGCGGCCATCCATGTGCGTGAACGCTTCGAAGCTGACCTGGTCGGGCAGACACGCACAGCAATCGACGAACTGACGAGCAACTTCGCCAATTCGTCTGCACAAGGCTCCCAGGCGTACGCCGAGATCATGCTCGGCGTCCACCCCTACCTCGAATGGGACACACTGGCCAACGACGCAGTTGCCGCCATCGTGGAGTTCGTCAGCCACCTCCGTCTCCCCGAATAGCGAGAGGTTCGTGTCGTAAAGTCGACCCCATGCGCGACGAGATCGACGAACTCATCGAGGAGGTCATCGTCGACGCCTACAACGAGGACGAGCAACTCTCGGCGTTCGCGCAGGCGCTTTCGGAAGACGGCCGGTTCCCGTTCCGTGGACTGGTTGTCGGTGTCGAGGTTGATGTCATGTGGGTGGACTTCCAAGGTGACGAACGGCGAGGCATCGTCGCGATCTGCCGACGGGTCGGCCAGCCGTACTCGGTGTCGCTCATCGATGTCACTCCGACTGGTCCACCCTCGCTGGAGACCCGTCAGTTGATTGACGCATACCGCCGCTGGTCGAACGCGAGCCCGTTGGTATCATCGGAAATTGCGAAAACGACTTGGGTGTACCCGAGGTTCGCACCTGCGCTCAAGCTCAACACACCGTTGGCGTTGACACTGCGCAGTGAGTGGAACCCCGTGGATGAGTATTGGGGTGAACCGGGAGACCCGATCGACCCGCTGCGCCAAACGATCATCGCAGCCGGACAACGACCGTGTTTCGAGATGGAACAGGTCATTCCCGGCGTCGACGAAGACGATTGAGACAGAGACCCGATCATCGAAGCAGCCGATCTGCATCACGCCGGCTTTCACCGCGATGCCATCCGCATCCTCGAGGACGCGCTCGCCATCGACAACAGGTGCATCGACGCGTGGGGTCATCTCGGGCTGATCGCCTTCAACACTTGTAGGCCCGGCCCGGCCCGGCGGCCGAGCTCTACCAGACCGGCATCGCGGTCGCCGAGGCGTCTCTACCCGCTGACTTCGGGGGAGTCCTCCCGTGGGGATGGATCGACAATCGACCGTTCCTTCGTTGCCTCCACGGTCTCGCCCTCTGTGCATGGCGCCAGCGACGCTGGGACGATGCCGAAGCAATGTTCACGGCGCGAGTGTGGATCGATCCATCGGGCTCCCCCAACGACCTCGCCTGCTTGGAGCCGGTTCGAGCCCGCCAGCGCTGGACCACGGCGTAACGAACTTGACGAACGGGCGGTCAGATCAGGTGTCCGGGTATTCGAGGTTGCGGACCACAAGCGCATTCTCTGTTTGTGGCCTGTAGTCACGCCATTGCGAGCGCCCCGCGGGAAGTTGCGCTGGCACTTCGCACGCGAGCGATTCGAACGGCTCTCCGGTGGCGAGTTCCGCGATGTGTTCGACCAGCGCACCGCCGGGCCAATTGTCAGGTGTGGCGACCCCTTTTGCCAGCGGAGGCATCTGCACGGAGACGAACAGGTCGACAAGTCTTGTGCCGGGAAGCTGGACAGCGGTGATGGAAACCTCAAGCTTGAGCAAACCTCCGACCAAGCCGCGGCATGGCTCTCCTTCGTTCGCCAGCGCGCGTTCAATGAGAGTGTGCAGGCCGGGTGTGATCAACTTGTCGAACTCGCCGTTCTCAATTTCGAAGATGGTGATGTCGTCAAGGCTTGGAAGTAGCTCACCGTTCGCTGCTCGTACCTCGAACTCGTTGTAGTCGTGCTCACTGACGACACCGAGGAGCCAACACACCGATGCGGCCGCGTCGAACCAAGTGCATGCGCGCTGGCCAACTCGGCCGTGAAGGCTAAAGATGTCTGGGCGGCCCACGTTCCGCATCGGAGCCTGCGTGCCGGTGGGTTCCTCGGAGCGTTGCCCACGGAACTTCTCCACGATGTCGCGATCGTGGGTTTTCGCGAGGATCGTCTCAAAGTCGTTCGGCGCCACGTCGACGTCGACGCCGAGATCATCGAGAGCGCGAGACGTGAAGCGGAGTTCGTAGGCGACGCCTACCGGCGGATACTGCTCGCCTGACGAACTCATCCGTCTCGTTCAGCGGTGCGCAAAACTGCCGCCGCCCGCGCCACAGCCGTGCGCCGCGCCAACGACGGATTCGTTGCCGAACCTCGGAACGCTGCGACTGCAGACCTGCTCGCCTCAATCCGCTCGTCCTTGTAGGCCAGCACAGCGGCCCGAGGGATCTGGTGGTGAGATCCCACCGGAAAATCGGGAAGCACACCCTCGCTGATCCACCGGCTCACCATCGGCCGAGAAACACCCAACAGGACCGCAGCCTCATTCGGTGAAAGCATTTCATCCTCGGCAAGAACAAGTTCGACCTGCGCCGCCTGAGCATCACTCAACACTCGTTGGCTGCCGTCAGCGAGGACGACGGCGCGCGGAGCAACCGGGTTTGAACGCCCGGTCATGAGCCCTGCAGTCTGCAACTTCGCTATCACGACTTCCTCCTCTATCTGAAGCAAGTGTAACCCTCCTGTCAATCCCGCCCCACGCGCCAACGCGGCACATGGTTGTTCCAAAAGCAGGGGGTCGGAAGTGGCGCACAGGAGAATGGCGCACGCTGCTTTTCGCGCCGACCAGCACGCACGGCTACACGAGGCACACATCGCACCGATCACAGACCTCGTCGACGAGTTGTCGCTGATCGGCCGAGGTTTCATTCCACACGTTGCGGGGCTCGACGTCGGGCGCACAATCACATGGAACGCTTACCCGTGGTACATCAACTAGTCGCTGACGGCGAGTCGACTGGACGCAGGAAACATGCCGCTCCGTCGGCTGCTCGAACTGTTGCCTGAAGTTTCAGTCGTGATGCTCATGGGTCGTAGGGCCGAGGACAGCTGGGCACGTTTTCAGAAGCGTTACCCCGGCGAGAGTGGTAGGTACACGGTGATTGCCTCCCTCCACCCCAGCGGCCGCGGGATTACTCGGGGCGGGCAGACGTCGCGCGCCGCAGGCAACGAACAGCTCACCGCCGACCTGGCGCGCTCCAAGGACATCATCGGATGACAGCCGTGGCCAGCCGTCAGTCCGAAGCCACAGCCACCCATTAGCTTTGACGTGGACGTATCGAGACAAGGGTGGTTGTAGGCCGAATGGCATGGCGCAAGAAGCAGCCCGACGAAACGGGCGTCGAGATCGTCCAGACGGGTCGGGGCGTTCTCCTTCGCGGGAATGCTGACGAAGTCGCGAACATGGTTTCCGAGTTCACCCGAATTGCAGGGGGTGGAGTGCGATCGGTCAGCCCGGTCGATATCGGGGGAGGTGCCGGAGCCGCCTACGGTTTCTACAAGACCCACCAGGAGTACTTTCAATTCTCCCCACGCGCACGGGAGCTTCTGAAGACGTACGGAGCATTGCCAGCAACCGACGGGCAGTACAAGCGATGCTTCGTGGTTGATAGGGCCAAGAAGTTCGCCGGTCACCTCGACTGGAAGAAGGTCGACGTCGGCCCGGAGCAGGCTCTCTCGATCCAGACCGCAGCAGCGACGCTTGCACTGCGAGCTGCAATCAAGGACGTAGTGGCCGCCATAGAACGTGTCGAGGGCAAAGTCGACGAGCTGGTCAAGTTGGTCCGGGCGGAGCGGCTCGGCAGCGCGCTCGGCGATCGCCGAACCCTTGAGTCTGCAATCGACCTGCTGAACCTGAGTGGCACCGTAACGAACACGGATTGGGCTGCGCTCGGACCACTTGGGCCGGAGATCGCTCGTGACATCGAACGCCTGCGAGCTCACATCACCCTCAAGCTGGCAGATGTGAAGTCTGGCCTGATGGTCCGGACGCGCGTTGACGGCGCTGAGGAACTCTCGGAACAACTGTTGCGCGAATCGATGGCACTGCTCATTGTCGCTGAGCACAACTTCGGGTTATGGCAGCAGCTTCGGAGTGCGCATGTGCAAGCCCATAATCCAAAACAGGCGGCCGCAGTCGTAGCAAACGTGCAGCAAGAGATCGAGGGCCACTGCGCGGCCGATCAACTGATGCTCGACAAGATCTCGGCGGCGGCCGAGTTGCTGACCTCACCGACTGGTTTCGAAGGGTTTGAGCCAATCCAGCGACGACGGCTGACCAGACTCGGCGGCGAACTAGACGAAGCCATGCACTGGTTCGCTGAACAGCGCAATCTCGACCTCACCGACAGCCACGTCATCGAGTACGCAGACCTCGGAGGCTCAATATCAAAGACCAGCAAGATTGCAGGCTCCGCGATCCAATCTGCCACCAAGGCACTCGGGCGAGGAGTCGATCGCATACGCGGCGACCGGGTAAAGGAGACAACGCCCGAGTGATTTCCATGCCCGCCAATCAGGTGTCCCGGCCGAGGAGCAGCCAGTCACGCTTTTCACTGCAGGGGTGATCCCGGCCAATATCAATGCTGGCACACAAGCGGCTACATCGCCTGCAGCATCAACTCGATCAGATTGCCCTGGCGTTCATGGAGCGCAGCGAGACCCTCCGCAAGGAGTTCAGCGATGGCCCGAAGCGAGCCGTCGTCAATACGGCCAGCGTGTGCTGCGAGAGTCGCCCGGAGTTGCTCATCCTGTTGGACGAGCCGACGGTTAAGGTCGACGATGTCGATCATGACAGCCGGACCGTGCCGTCGACGTTCGTGACCGTGAGTTGTATGCCGGGTCGGACGAGGCGCTGCAACACAGCCTTCGGGATTGAGATGGTCCCGGATCGCTGGCGGGCGACACTCCGTGCAACAGATCCGTCTCAACACTGTTCGCGAAGTGCTGCGCGTCCACCTTGCGAGCGAAGCTGCGCTTGCGTTGCCTGTTGCCGTCGTCGCGGTAGCGGACGTCCCAGCGAACACCCTTGTTTGTCTGACGCTTCTGGATATCAGCCACGGCTGACCACCTCGTCCCAGCCAACACGCGAAAGGCGCCGGCGTCGCATTCGAGGGCCGCCTGACCGAGGAGAGCTTACCGGCCACGCCGCGGCTCAACTCGACAGGTGTCGATCCAGCGGTCGACCTCAACGGGATCGAAGCGGACCAGCTTCCCGATCTTATGGAACGGGATCCGCCGTTCCTCGACCAACCGTCGGATGAAGCGGTCTGTGACACCCAAACGCTCCGCTGCTCCGCGAACGTCGAGCAGCCCGCTTGTGGACACGGCAGGCGGAAGAGTCTGAGCGGCCATGACGATCAACCGGGATTGGGCCGTGTGAGCCGGGGAGAACTTTCCAAGCGGCGCGGTCTCGCCGGGAAGCAATCGCGCTCCTGGTACATATTTGGTACATGGAGACGCGAAGAAGGGGCCCGTGGCCCGACGACCAACCCCTCAAGTCGCTACGCGGACGCGGCGCCGGAAGGGCGCTGCGCGCCATCGTCGACTTCCGCCCGCCGTACGGCGTGCGAGAACTCGCCGGTCGGGCCAACGTCTCGCCCGCGACGCTTGCACGAGTGATCGACCTACTCGCCCGCGAAGCGCTTCTCACACGCGATACCCGCGGGCGCGTCAACGACGTCGACTGGGATGGCTGTCTGCGCCGCTGGAGCAAGGACTACGAGTTCGCGACCTCGAACCAGACCACCGCATTTCTCGCGCGACGCGGGCTCAGCGATCTCACGACCAAGCTCGCCACCGTCAAGTGGCGGTACGCGCTCACCGGCTCACTCGCCGCCCAGTCCTTCTCCCCGATCGCACCCGCGCAACTCGGCACGCTCTACGTCGACGACATCGAGTCAGCCGTCCGACAACTCGACCTCCGCGAGGTCGACAGCGGTGTCAACGTGCTCGTTGCCGAGCCGTTCGACCCGGTCGTCTACGAACGAACGACCAAGCGAGACGGCCTCACACTCGCCGCGCCAACACAGATCGCCGCCGACCTCCTCACCGGATCGGGCCGAATGCCATCAGAAGGCGAAGAGCTGCTCGCATGGATGAAGGGCAACGAGCGTCCCTGGCGCACCTGATCAGTCCTCGTCGTAGACGACGGATTCCCCGGTCCGCATCGCGACCAACACATCGCTGATGAGGTTGGTCCAGTCACCCCACCAGAACTTGCGACCCGTGTCGAGCTCAGCACACCAGCCACGCAAGGTCTGCTCGACAGCGGCCTCCGAAGGCGTCAGTGTGTTCGGCTCGCTGACCACGGCGAGAACCTACGACAACCAGCGGGCCGCGCGCCGCCGAGTTTGCGATGGTCACGAGGCCAGCCCACGACGACGCTGAGATTGAACTACGACGCAAATGCTGGAAGGCGAGCAAGCCAACCCTGAGCACGCAGACGCTCGAACGCAGCGGCGATGTGATCCTCGGTAAACATGCGTTGCTTACGCCCGCTCCATTCCTGGACCCGCTGAACCGCGACATCAAGTTCATCACTCGGCCCACGGTCATCGTGCGTCACGACCCAGTGGACACTTGCGAGGAGTTCTAGCCCGTAGGGGGATTCGAAGCCGTCGACGAGCCGGAGGACACGATCCATCCGCCCGACGATCTCAGGGTTGAGATTCAACGCTGCCTCAGCTTCCGCCATCGCGCCCGGAAGAATCTCAATGACCTCAGCTTCTTGCACCTTCATAGAGCCGTCACCGAACCCCCGGAGATGGTGTCCTTCCACTGCCTTGAGGACGTGGCGAAGGTTGTCGGCGTACGGCCCGTACCGAGCAGGCTCGTACCGAAGGTTCAGATCTTCGCCAGCCTCCTGAAGGAAGTACATGAGCTTCTGGATCTCGATCAGGCTTGCGCCGAGGCCTACCAGGCCGTAGCGGCCGACCATTCCAACGAGAGCCGCCTTTCCGGGCGACAGCTTCGGTCGCTGTGTGGCAACCGCCATCTCAGAGGCGGCCGGGGTACTCTCGGGTGCAAACACGTGGACCTCGGTGTCGAGGTCGGCCAGTTTCGCGTCGATCAATGGGCGGACGGCCGACCAGTCAAGACCGCCGTTGCCGCACCCAAGCGGCGGCAGCGCGATCGACTTGATCCCAAGCTCGTCGATCACTCGACGCAAGTCGTCGAGACCGGATGCGACGTCGGACAGCTTGGACCGCGACCGCCAGTGTCCCTTCGTCGGAAAGTTAATGATCCAGCGCGGCTTCATCAACTGACCAGCATCGAAGACGAACATTTCGCCAAGTCGAACACGACCGTCGTTGCACGCTCGTTCGTAGGCCTTGAAGTTCGCCGGGAAGGCATTCTTGAACTGAAGAGCGATGCCCTTGCCCATCACGCCCACGGTGTTGACCGTGTTGACGAGCGCGTCGACATCGGCTTCGAGGAGGTTGCCGGAGGACTCGAGAAAGGCTGTCATCAGAAGTACCAATCCTGCCGAGGACGGACGGCGATGGTGACACCCACCGTAGCCAACACGGCTTCGGCCTCTCGACACCGTCGTTCGTTGATCGCCGCCACTCCGATGATCAGATCCCAGGCGACGTGTCGGTGGACGAGGAAACTCGGCCATTCGTCGTTCCATGCGGTCCGGTTCCTCGGAGGTGTTGTTCCACATCCTGGCCTCCATCAGCGGCCCGTCGATGAGTGTTCCCACTCGCGTCGGGTCGTTCTCGAACCGCGCCACGTCGAGCGCTGCGTTGCGATCGGTGAACACGAACTCAAGTCCGGAGTCCACGACTCGATCGACATCGGTCACCAGATACACCACCTCTTCCTGGCCGCCCGAGTAGCTCGACACGTGACCCTTGTGAATCGAGCCGAGCATCGGCGAGCGCGCCGCGAAGTAGAGCGGCACATAGTCAGCAACGACGCCTCCCGGCTCAATCGGCACCGCACGAAGGCGACGCTTGGCCTTGATGCCTTGCTGGCCGACCTCGATTGCGAGCCGGTCTGTCTCACCGACGTCGGTGTCGGAGAAGATCCCGCGCTCGGCGACGGACGCCAAATTGGAGAGTTGAGTGAAGTGGTACAGCAGACCGCGCTTCGGCGTAGTCACGAGCAGCACCCCCTCACCGTCAGCATGAGCCCATCGTACGGGACGGGTGTTGCCCTGCTTCCCTGGCAACGCCGCTCGCGATCTCGCTCGACGGGCGCTCCTCGTCGCGACAAGCGCCAGCCAGCAACCCTCCAACTGTGGCACTCACGAAATGGCGCTCACGACCTCCGAGAGACGGGCCGATAGATAGGGCAACTGTTCAAGTGGCCGAAGGGACAACACGTGGCGCGATCTTTCGAGTGTGCGATCCCTGCGCGAATTCGGCAGCGCCACCGACTGGTGGAGCTTGCCGGCGACAGTCGGGTTGGTGCTCACTCGAAACGTCAATTGCGGTACCAGCAGCGGCGATGGCTTCGGGCACGATGGCACCTCATCCTCATGGTCGCCGCGATGGCCGGCATCGTGGCCTCAGCGACTCATTTCTTCGTCTGGGCGCCCGTAGCGCCGTACGGGGTTGGTGCCACACTCGCATCAGCTGCCTGGTGGATCTACACGATGATGCTCGAGACGGGAGGAATCATCAGCAAAGCGGGTCGGTGTCGCCGCCGAAGAGTGGACAGCGAGCGAACTTCGTCCCCTGTGTACGAAGGGTTGGAGGCTGGTCAACCACGTCATGCTCCAGAAGTCTGACGTCGATCATGCCTTGTTGGGTCCTGGTGGATTCGTGGCGGTCGAGACCAAGTTCCGCTCTGACTGGTCGGCCGCGGCAAAGGATCTCGGTGCGATGGTGCGGCAGGCGAAGCAAGCCGCTCGGGATCTCCAGGCACGGCTGCGCGTGTGGACGCCTGCGGTCCGACCAGTCGTCGTCATGTGGGGCCCCGAACTTCGTCAGCACTTCGCCGCAACGTTCGAACGAGACGGAGTGACGTTCTGCCCCGGTCACCTTCTCCGTGACTTCATCACGACCCTTAATGACGAAGTCGCTGGCGATGACGTCCGACGGGCCTACGACAATCTGGATGAGTACGTGAGGAGGAGTGACTCGGGCGAAGTCGAGGAGTCGGGCGAGTTGCCTCGGACGATCACCCAGGCCTTGCACGATTCGATCTTCGTGGCGGCCTGCGCTTTCGTGTCAGCCATGATCGTGTTGGCCCCGGTCGGTGCCAAGCCAGCGGGCCTTTGGAGCATCGTCGTTGCTGCAGTACTGGTAGCCGTCGCCGTACTCTCACGCCGGAAGTGGCAACGAGAGGTTCGCGTGCAGCGAGTGACGACTTCAATCATTGCGACGTCAGCCGGGCTCGGGTGCCTGCTGTCGGTTGCGATGCTCTTCTTCATCAATCGCTGAGAGCATTGGCATAAGGCTCAGGCGTGGAGAATCGCGGTGGCGTACGGGGAGCAATTGCCGACGACTCGCCTCAGCCCCAGAAGATGCAGGTCGGGTCCGCGTCGATCTCAGCGAGCAAGGCTTCGACGTTGGCCGACGACTGAACGAGGTCGTAGGCGTGAAACTTGAGGTTGCGGTCTCGCCAGTAGATCTGCCACTCCCGGCAGGTCTTCGTGTAGCGCAGTCGCGCGATCGGGAACCGAGTCCACTCAGGACCGAAACCTTCGCTCCACGGCGGCCGGCATTCGAGGATCGTGACCGCCCGGTCGTCGACGTCCAGCTCGTAACGGATCAGGTAGACGGCATGCGGGGGCCTTCGGCTGTTGCGCGCATCAAGCCATCGTTGGACCCGGGCGAGGTCGGTCTCGGGGATCACTCGGTGTCTCGGTTCCGCACGAGTTCCCATCGGCCGCCACGTTGCGTGGCGACACCGAGATTCTCCAGCCAGCCGAGCCGGAACTTCACTTGGGCATCAGACTCCGACGCGACTCCGAGCGACTCAGTGAGCACGCTCAGTCCGTCGTCCGCCGACAGTCTCCAGCAATCCGAAACTGCGTGGTACCTGCCGGCAGCCACGGGCAACCTTCGCATTGTTGACGCGATCGAATCGACGAGGCCTCCGGTCGATGCCGTCGCGCATCGTTGGTCCGACAAGGACCGAGGAACTTGCCTTGGCCGGGTCTCTGCCGTCGGCCAGCGAACGATCCGACCGACGGCTGTCCCGACTACCTGAGGCTCGCGGGATGCGGTCACAATTTATGCGCAAGGGCAGCGGATGAACTGCGCGACTTCCTTGCCAGCATCGAGGACAGCGAGTGGTTCGTGCCGATCTTCCTCGCCGCCAACACCGGTATGCGGCGCGGCGAGGTGCTCGGCCTCACGCGGCGGAACGTCGACCTCGACACGGGCCGGCTAACCGTGAGCCAACAGATCCTGTCAGTCGAGTACGAGGCCAAGGTCGCCGACGTCAAGACCTCTCACAGCCGCCCCACCATCGACCTCGACCCGAAGACAGTTGCGGTTCTGAGAGCGTGGCGCCGTCAGCAGCTGGAGCGCAAGCTCGCCACCGGCCAGCGCAAGGACGAAGGCTTCGTGTTCACCCGAGAAGACGGCGGGCCCATCCACCCCGACGCCTTCTCACAGTCGTGGGAGCGCCTGGTCCGCTCCAGCCCCGCCTTCACGATGACCGTGTACCAACACGTTCTTCCGGGCATGCAAGCCGACGCGGCAGCGGCGTTCAGCGCAGCGGTGTTCGGCGGAAGTTGATCAACGCGCGTACGCGTCATAGCCCGCGCCTGCCGCCGCCACCCGGTTCGGCCGGCTGCTGAATCAGTCGAATCGCCACTCCGTTCTCCAGGGTCAGCGTGACCTCCATCGGGCTACCCCGCTGAACCGATACGTCGACGATCCTGCTACCCACTGCGGCCTCCAGCTCAGCTCCGAGGTTCACGCTTCGGAGAGCGTCGAAGCGGGCAAGGCAGAGACGAAGCTGTGCTCGGCCCGTCGCGTCAAGACCGTAGAGTCGCTCCTCGACTGCGAAGCGATCAACGGTTACTCGGTAAGTCAGATCCACCACCGCTTCCGGGACACCGACGCTGTAGTTCTGGGGAACTGGGAAGTAGCCCACCACGCGGCCCGCCCGGAGGTCACTTCGCTTGCCCGGCGGGAAGTCGTCGAGCGGAACGAGCGGGCTCGCCTGGAAGGTGCGATCGAGCGTGTCGTCGTCTTCGGCGAGCTGTTCTGCAGCGTCCTTCTCAACTCCCGCCTTTACGTGCCGGCGGACACTCTCGTTCCACTCCTTGTCGTGGTGGCAATCGTGGCTAGTGACCATGAGAAGGGCGCGCCCCGCCGCGAGGTAGATGTCTTCGTCCGCGTGCGTTCCCCTTAGAACTCTCGCCTCATGCTCGTCGAGCCTGTCCCAAGGATCCGGCGTAACGAGTGGGTTCGTAGAGACTCGAGCGATCGGGGCAATCACCAAGTCTCCCTGGGAGATGCCACCACCGGCAGGGACAAGCAGAGCCTCCGTCATCGGATCCGGCCTCGCCGCCGCTCGATTGGTCGCTCATCGAACGAGGACGCGTCTGCGAGGTCCTGCTCGTAGATCTCATCCTCCCGAAGCACGCCGGTCCTCTCCAGCGGTCGCCCCCGGGTTCGGGCCGCAAGATAGAGCGGCTGTCCCTTCGTACGCAGCGAGCGTGTGGAGACGGCAGCATCCGCAGCGTCGATGCTGTCGAGTACTCCGAATACACTGGTGTCCCCCGCCGCCACGAGCTCAAGTGGTGTCCGTCCATGTCGCGCGGACAACAGCATCTGGCGTGAGCGCTCGCCCCACCGGCTGGCCGCGTACTGCGCGACCTTCGCAAGGAGTCGGAGCGACTCCAGGCGCGG
>JANYDH010000035.1 GCA_025359865.1 Actinomycetes bacterium
GAATAGGCCGAGGCCGGCAATGGTGGCGTAGGTTGCTTTCTTCAATCGTGAAGTCATGGGACTGAGTCCTTGTCTGTGTCGCGGCAGGACGATCCAACCGATGCACCAAGAATGCGCCCTCGCACCTTGAGCTGACCCGAAGCAACCTGAAGTCGAACTTCAGGTCCGCTACAGGTTCGGTCTGTCACGCTGTGGGTGTGCGAGTACTCGTCGTCGAAGATGACAAGCGGTTGGCGGCAACCATCCGTCGCGGCCTCGAGGCCGAAGGCTTTTCGGTCGACAACGCCCTCGACGGCGAACAGGGCTTGTGGCTTGCGTCGGAGACGATGTACGACGCCATCGTGCTGGACATCATGTTGCCCAAACTCAACGGATTTCAGGTGTGCGCCCGACTTCGCGAAGTCGGGAACTGGACACCCATCTTGATGCTCACCGCGAAGGATGGTGATCTCGACGAAGCCGAGGCGCTCGACACCGGAGCCGACGACTATCTCACCAAGCCGTTCTCGTTCGTTGTGCTCGTGGCTCACATCCGGGCGCTCGTGCGACGCGGGGCCGGGGAGCGCCCCACACAGATCACCGTCGGCGACCTGGTCATCGACCCGGGTACGCGAAGCTGTCGGCGCAACGGTCAGGAGATCGTCCTCACGTCGAAGGAGTTCGCCATCGTCGAGTTCCTCGCTCGACGCCTGGGTGACGTCGTCTCCAAAGCGGAGCTGCTCGAGCACGCATGGGACTTCGCGTACGACGGGGACCCCAGCGTCATCGAGGTCCACATCTCCAACATTCGTCGCAAGCTCGATCGACCGTTCGGAACCCGCAGGATCCGAACCGTGCGCGGCTCGGGCTATCGCCTCGTCGACGATCGCCACTGAGATGCGCTCTCGCCGGTTGGGGCTGCGGCCCCGCATCGCCATCGTGGCGGCTCTGACAGTGGGACTGGCGCTCGCGATCGGGGCATTCGTCCTGCTCGCTCTCCTCAGATCGCGACTCGATGACGCCGCAACGACCGCAGCCACGCTCCGCGCCCGAGACATCGCCTCGCTGGCGACCGTTGGCACGCTGCCACGACGGCTGGCGCTGCCCGGTGAGGAGTCAGCACTCGTCCAAGTGGTCGACATCAACGGAACAGTGCTCGCGTCAACCGAGAACATCGATGGAGAACCGGCGATCTCCAGCCTTCGACCCGCAGATGCGAGCGCTGCGGCGTTCACCACACTCGTCCCTGCGCTCGACGAATCGAACGACATGCGTGTCGTTGCACTCCGAGCCACCCTCGCCGGTCAGCCGGTCACCGTGTATGCGGGGGAAAGCCTGGAGCGCTCAGAGGAGACCGTCGACTCGATCACCGCCGCTCTCACTCTCGGGATCCCCGCCGTCGTCGCCGTCGTCGCAGCGGTCACCTGGTGGGGCGTCGGCCGCACACTGCGGCCAGTGCGAGCGATCTCACGGACGATGGCCGAGATCACTGCTCACGACCTACATCGACGGGTACCGGCAGCCGTCACGAGTGACGAGATCGGTCAACTCGCCACGACCGTCAACCACACGCTCGGCCGCCTCGACACCGCCGTTGAACGACAGAAGCGCTTCGTCGCCGACGCAAGCCACGAATTGCGGGGGCCGCTCGCAGCGCTCCGAGCCGATCTCGAGATCTCGGTCACCCACCCACAGCAGACGAACTGGGTCACTGTCGCCAACGACACCCTGGGTGACGTCGAACGGCTCCAACGTCTGACAGAGGACCTGCTGACGCTGGCTAGCGCCGACACCGAACTCTCAGAGCATGACGAGCTCGTGGACCTGGCGGACATCGCCATTCGTCTCGTCACCGATGTGCGTCGTGCCGGGCTTGTCATCGCACTGCACGATCTCGACACTCCGGCCGTGCTCGGGGGGAACGAGGACCAACTCAGCAAGCTCGTCCGCAACCTTCTACACAACGCCGAGGAGCACGCCGAGACGCGGATCGACATCACGATCGAGCGGCAACCACACCGCCTCCGACTGATCGTCGCCGACGACGGCCCCGGCATACCCGCCAGCGACCGAGAGCGCGCACTCCAACCGTTCGTGCGGCTCGATGTCGCGCGCACCCGCGACACAGGAGGGACCGGGCTCGGCCTTTCGATCGTGGCCGGCGTCGTCGCATCTCACCTCGGCAGCATCCGCATCGCCGACTCCGAACCGCATGGAGCGACGATCATCGTGGAACTACCCGTCGATCGGCACGTCACGGGGTGACCGACCCCGGTGGACAGCTGCGCCACGACCTCGCCGCTGAGGAACGCTACATCGAGCGCGGGCCGTCACCACCACGAAGTCGCGCCAGTCCGTCGCGAGGTAGCGGTCCGATGAGGACGGCATCGCCGGAAGCAGCACCAGACTGCCGACAACCCACGCGACCGCACCCC
>JANYDH010000038.1 GCA_025359865.1 Actinomycetes bacterium
GCGCGGCAACGCGCTGGCCCAGCTTCGCGAGCTTCGGAGCCTGATCAAGAACGAACGTCCCGACGTCGTGCAGACAGCGCTCTTCGAGGCCGATCAGCTTGGCCGTGTAGCGGCCCTCGGCACGCACATCCCTCTGATCTCCAGCATGGTCAACACGCCGTACGACCAGGCCCGGTTGTTGGACCCCAACGTCCGGCGTTGGAAGCTGCGGGTGGTGCAGTTCATCGACGCGCTGACGGGCCGTTTCCTGGTGACGCGATTTCACGCCGTTTCTGAAGGCGTGAAGGTGGCCAATGCCAAGGCGCTCCGTCTGCCCTTGTCGAGGATCTCCGTCGCCGAGCGTGGTCGCGACACCAGTGCGCTCGGCGAGCGTTCTGCGAAGCGTCGCGCAGCGGTTCGGTCTTCATTGGGTATCGCTGATGGCTCCCCGGTGGTCCTGAGCCTTGGTCGTCAGGAACACCAAAAGGCGCAAGTCGATCTTCTCGCTGCGGCGGCGCTGCTGACGACGGCCCTTCCCGACCTCGTGGTCCTCATTGCGGGCAAGGACGGATCAGCGTCGAAGTCGATCAGTCGGATGCTCGGTGCCGACCCGGAGTTGGCGGGGATCGTACGGCTCCTCGGGCATCGCACTGATGTGGGCGATCTGCTGGCGGCCGCCGACGTGCTCGCCATCTCGTCTCACTTCGAAGGTACTGCGGGCGTGGCGCTGGAGGCGATGGCAGTGGGCACGCCAATCGTGTCCACCCGGCTCGATGGACTCGTCGGCGTTCTGGAGGCCGATCGGAACTCGGTCCTCGTCGAGCCTGCGAATGCTGCATCGCTGGCCCGTGGGCTCAAGCGTGTTCTGACCGATGCCGCTCTGGCTGCCCGGCTCTCCCACCAGGCGCAGCAGGACTTCTCGCAACGCTTCACCCTGGCGTCCGCGGCGCAACGAATGCGCGACCTCTATGAGTCTGTTAGCGCACGATCGAATTGATCAGCGCTAGCCACATGGGCGCGGTTGCCTCGATCGTGAAGTGGGCTGCGCAGTGATCGCGAGCAGCGCTTCCCAGACGCTCGCGCAAGGCAGCATCTTGGGCGATTCGATCGATCGCGGCGGTGAAGGCTGGTTGATCTCCGATCGGCGTGATCAGTCCGGTGACTCCATCGATCACGACGTCGGCGATTGCACCCACAGGTGTCGACACACATGGCAAACCTGCCAGCCCGGCTTCGATGAGCGCGGCTGGCATCGAATCGCCGCCGCGCGACGGTAGAACAACGACGTCTGCGGCGGTCAGCGCGGTTCTCGGATCCTGCAGCGAACCGGTGAAGACGACACGCATCGGCGCCAGCGTTCGGGCGAGCTCCGCCAGAGATGCGCGTTCGGGGCCGTCGCCAACGACTAGCAGCGCACAGTGGGGTTGTTCTGCTACTGCCAGGATCGCGATGTCGACTCCCTTCTCTTTCGCCAGCGCCCCCAGGTAGAGGACGGCTACTGCGTCGGCGGGCATGGCGAACGAGGCGCGCGCGTCCTGTCGGTCCGCCACGCCCGACGGCGTGAACTCTGATGCTGGCACTGCGTTGGGAATCACGGTCATTCGCTTCGACCCGAGCCGATAGTGCTGACCTAACACTGCGGCGACGGAGGGCGAGAGCACGACGATTCCTGCGGCTCGGCGGAGGAAGGCCGCAACACGAAGCCGGCGTGGCCACGATGCGGCCCAGTGCATCGGGTCGCTGATCTGCCGGTAGATGAATGGTGTTCCGCTGCCGATCAATCCGATTGCGCACGCCAGCAGCGTGGCCGATCCATGGGCGATCACGACGTCCGCGGCACGCGCCCGCCGGCGAAGGGCGCGTAAGGTTTTCGTCGAGCGTCGTGAAGGGCCGAGAACACCGATGTCGAGAAGGTCGCCGTGGGAGCCCTTCGTGAGCGCCACGGTCGTTACGTCGACGCCGATTGCTTCAAGGCCGGAGTGGAGATCGGTGGCGAAGACCTGCGCACCCCTGCGGTCGCGGTCCGTGATGACCTGGAGCACCTTCACGTCGTCACGCAGTGCTCGTTGACTGGTTCGACACAGGTTCGACGACGCGTCCCATTCGCTTTCGGACGGCGTCCACTGCGCCACGAATCCGGTATCGGATCGCCGCCCAGCGGGCGTGACGGAGATGATGCGCGTTGATGGCGGCCTCTCGGATGAGCCATCCGATCAGCCAAGCGGGCGAGCGTCGCTCGAGCGCAAGTCGCAGATGATTTCTGCTCTGGTAGTAGCCCCTCCACGGTGCGCCGCTGCCCTGGTACAGGTTCGTCGATCCGTCGTCCGGTCGTACCAGCAAGGCCAACCCGCTCTCACCCACGCGGAGAGAGTATTCGAGATCTTCCATCATGATGAAGAAGTCAGCACGGGGATAGCCGACGCGGCGAACTGCCTCCGCTGACAGAATCGAGCCGTCCACGAGGAGGAAGTCGGCAGGAGTGAGGGCGTTCACCGAGCCGGCGGGGAGGTCATGGCGGATCCGACCGTGCTTCACGTGGCCACCGCGCAGACCAATGGCACCGACTGCGCCGTATGACGTCGCTGCCGATGCGGCGTCGAGTGCGAGTTCGAGCGCATTGAGCGCCGGGGGACTGTCGTCGTCGAGCAACCAGTACCACTGCGCCTTTGGGTGCTTGTCCTGCGCATGTCGCAGCCCAACGCCGAAGCCTCCGCCTGGTCCGAGGTTGTCCCCCGAGGAGACATACTCGGCATCGGGGTGCAAGCGCCCTACCTGCTCGGCGAGTTCCGAACTGACTTCGTTGTCGACGACGACAATCGCCGGTGTGGGTGCAGTCTGATGAACGATTGAGTCGAGCGTCTGGGCGAGTAGCTCGTGCCGTCGGAATGTCACGACGATCGCGACGACGGCTGGCGTCCTATTT
>JANYDH010000071.1 GCA_025359865.1 Actinomycetes bacterium
CTTGCGAACGACCGCGTGGCCACTACGGACCATCTTGGCAATGGACCGGTTCTCGATCAGCCGGGCGCCAACCACGACCGCGAGTTCCTGATCAACGGCGCCAGCGACTCGTTCCAAGGTCTCCAACGTCGGACACGTGCCACCGTTCTCCATCCTCGCGATCGCAGACTGCGTCGTACCCATCCGTCGGGCCAACTCGACCTGGGTCAAGCCCGCATCGACACGGACCTGATACACCAGTTCCCGAAACGCCGTGATCCGCGCCTCATCCTCCACGACGTCACGCACCCGACCAGCGTCAGGTCGAGGCACCGATTTCCAGTTCGTTCGCTCACTCATCTTGATCTCCCGTCAGTCCGTGCTCAGTCATACGGAGCCAACGGTCAACGGCGGCAGGATCGCCTCAGCCGTCGCCACAACCTCGGATGCCTCGGCATGGGTCGCGTCCGGCAGGTCTCCCGGGTAGCGACCATCGACCGCCCAGGGCTGCAACAACAACACATCCACAGTCACAAGCTCAGCGGCCAAAGACTGGGCGAGCAGCCCGACCAGCACAATGAGATCATGGGTCTTTCAGAACGGGGTCGACTCCTCGACCAACGCAGCCTTCAACGCCTTCTCGGCAGATTGGTGAGCGTGGAAACACGCAATCCGGCTCGGGACCGACGTGTCAGCGAGGAGCAATCGGGCGGCTCGTAAGTCGGCGCCAGCGAACTTCAGCCACTCTTCAGCGTTAGCCGACACGCCCGGCCTCGCGACGGTAGACCGACCGGCCCTCGCGCAATGGCCAGTACACCGCCGACCCAACTGCATCCCGATCGGCAGCTATCTCGGCGACATCGGTGATCACGATGTCAATCGGCACAAACGTGAGAATGGCACCTCGAATCCGACGCATCAGCCCTCGACGCTCGGCCAGATCGGCGTGGTCCAGTACAACGAGGAGGTCGAGATCAGAGTCCGGACCGTCCTCACCGCGAGCCACCGACCCGAACACGATGACCTCGACCGGATCGAACGCATCAACGATTTCCTGAACAACCAGCGGCAAAGCATCACGCAAAGTGAGCCCGTCATACCGCCCCTCGACATCGACCGTGTGGACAATAGTCACGACGCAAAGCCTACTCGTGCTCTGGTCGAAGGTCGGACCTCGCTCGTCGGCACTTGGCGACTGCGGTGGCGACACACCTGCGCAGCATCGCCTGTGTCACTGTTGCCTCCCGATGGAACGGGCGACGCCGACCAAAGCCCCACTCGACCGCTGTTCGTACGGTCACAGGACGACGGTATGTCGTTACCCGAGCGATCGGGAGGCCCGCCAGTGTTCAGGATGACGTCGCCGAAGTTCACAGGTCAAGGTTTGCCTCAGGCACCATGCGATCAGCGAAACAGCGACACTCCCTCCGATCACGCCGCTGCACGTTCCATCAAGGGTGGAGCATCGGCTCGCTTATTGGTGATCAGCGCGCCAATGAGTTCAGCGGCGGCGCTGTCGGCACCCGGGACGCAATGCGCGTACACATTCAGCGTCGTCGATGACCTCGCATGGCCAAGGCGTTGCGCCACAGTCGTCACAACCACCAGATTGCTCAACATCTGCGTCGCCATGAAATGCCGCAGATCATGCAGCCGAAAGTGACCGACTCCGCTCCGACGAATAGACCCGACAAACGTCTTGGTGACCCAGTTCGGTGCCCACGGCGTTCGGCCATCGACCCTGTTCGTGAACACGAACGACTCACGGTCCACGTTGATGCCGCGATCGGCTTGGCGCGAACGGTGCTCACTCAACTGGTCGACGACCGTGTCGTCGAGGGCGAGGTTGTAATAGCGATGTGTCTTGGTGGCACGGAGCACCGGGCCCGACGGACCGTCGACATAGCCCCGGGCGAACCCGATCGACCGGCCTGCCAGATCCACATCGCCCCACCGCAGCCCAAGCATCTGGCTTCGACGCGCCCCAGTGCACGCTGCGACCCATACGTAAACAGCAAGTGCCGGGTTGCTTGCCTCAACGAAGCTCAGCAGATCTTGGACCTGCTCGGGCGTGGGCGGGTGCATGTCCGGAGGCGGCACTGACGGTTTGGACGCAGTCGATGCTGGGCTGAACCACACCCACCCCCGCCGCACCGCTTGAGCCAGCGACCGGTGCAACACGTCGTGCACCTGCTTCACCGTCGCTGCTGACAATGCTCGCCCGCTCGGCCCTCCCCGGCGCAATAGGTGTAGATACATCGTGTCGATGTCGAGCGTGGTGAGCGTGGTGAGCTTGGTGAGCTTGGTGAGCTTGGTGAGCTAGGTCACGGCGATTTCGCCGATCTACGGTTTGAGGTGATGGTTGATGATGCTCGCCGTCTGACGCAACGTGGTCGCCGACCAATTCGGCGATGCCTGATCCATCCAACGATCCAACAAATCGGCGACCGACCCCGCCCAAATTTTGGCGTAGCCGGCCTCGGCGACGAACTCGGCCAGTGCGGCGTTCGCATATCGACGCGAACCTCGCACCGTCTTGGTTGCCCAGCGTTGACGACCACTGTCGGCGTCGACACCGAGATAGACACGGAGCTCCCAAGCCCCAGGACTGCGTTGACGTAATGCTCCACTCATACCCCAACGGTACGACTCCGACCGACGGCTGGTCGCCACAACGCCGTGACGGGTCATGGGCGGGTCATGGGCAACGCATGGGCAAACCATGGGCAACACCCGACCAAGGTCGGCCCCGAGAACGCAGGAAACCCTGCCAATGGCAGCGTTTCCTATCGAGCGGATGACGAGATTCGAACTCGCGACCCTCACCTTGGCAAAGGTTGTGGTCACCGTCCGTACAGTCCGTCTAGTGCGCTGCAGTACTCCACAGTCCGGAAAACCGTCCGTCCAGTCCGTCTGTTCCGTCTAGTTCGTATACCGGTCTGCCATCACACGCGCGCTATGTGCTCGTCAGCTTGCCTTGCGAACGACCGCGTGGCCACTACGGACCATCTTGGCAATGGACCGGTTCTCGATCAGCCGGGCGCCAACCACGACCGCGAGTTCCTGATCAACGGCGCCAGCGACTCGTTCCAAGGTCTCCAACGTCGGACACGTGCC
>JANYDH010000083.1 GCA_025359865.1 Actinomycetes bacterium
CGGCATTGTGCGACAGCCTGAATAACGAAAGGTAGATACGAGGGTAGAGTTCTTCCATGAGTATCAATCTCAAGAGCGAACGCGCTGATCGACTCGCCCGCGAACTCGCCGCGACGACTGGTGAAAGCCTCACCGACGCGATCACGATCGCGATCGCTGAACGCCTGGATCGTGAGCGCGGACGCAGGGCCCAATCCGCTCGGCTCGCCGAGATTCTTCGTCTCGCGGACGAGTTCCAGCGGCTGCCTGTGCTCGATGATCGCACTCCCGACGAGATCCTTGGCTATGACCTGAATGGACTACCGACGTGATGGTCGTCGACTCGTCCGCGCTCGCAGCGCTGCTTTTCGGCGAGCACAGCGCGCTCGATGTCGCCGCCCGGCTCGCCGAAGGCGCAGTGGTGCTCGGGGCACCGACCCGTGTCGAAATCGGAATGGTGATCGAGGCTCGGAGCGGTTCTGATGGGGTACGCAAACTCGAGTCACTGCTGCGGTCGGCGGCGATCGAGATCATCGGGTTCACGCCAGATCATGCGGCGGTCGCTCTCGAAGCGTTCAGACGGTACGGCAAAGGTCGACATCGCGCGGCATTGAACTTCGGGGATTGCATGAGCTATGCGCTTGCGAAGTCGATGAACCTGCCGCTGCTGTTCGTGGGTGACGATTTCATCCACACCGACATCAACAGCGCGTTGTGACGGGGATCAAGCCGCTCGCGGCCAGGCGGAACGAGCTGAGGACACCGGCGGCGATGATCTACTTCCTGCGCGCCCGAGCAACTTCGTAGGTGGCCAACGCAGCGGCCGCCGAAACATTCAACGATGACAACCGCCCGAGCATCGGGATGGTGACCACCAGGTCGCACCGTTCGCGCACCAACCGCGAGAGGCCGGCGCCTTCGGCACCCATCACCAGACAGATCGCGTCGGCCGCCAGGTCGCCCAGATCGAACAGAGAGCGATCGGCAGCATCGTCGAGACCGACCACCCAGATTCCGGCGTCCTTCATCTGGGCGAGCGCGGCGGGAATGCCGCCGACCATCGCCATCGGCACATACTCGACCGCACCCGCAGCCGCCTTTGCCACCGTTGGTGTGACGTGTACGGCGCGATGGCGCGGCAGTACGACGCCCTGCACACCGGCGCCCTCGCATGACCGCAGCAGTGCACCCAAGTTGCCGGGGTCGGTAACACCGTCGACGGCCACCAGAAACGGCACCTTGCCGGGGATTCGCCGGATCAATTCGGCAAGTTCCATCTCGGGGATGCCGTTGGCATACGCGATGATGCCCTGTGGTGATTCGCTGCGCGCTGCGGCCTCGAGTCGCCGACGGGCCACGTACTGCACCGGCACTCGCTCGTGCTTGGCGATCTCGATGATGTCACTGACCGTCTCACTCTCATCGAGGTCGCTCGCGACCCAGATCTCACGGGCCCGGCGGGTACCGGCGACAAGCAACTCACGCACTGCCTGACGTCCTTCGACCTGCTCTCCGCCGAGCGTCTTTTCGGGCTTGCGTGGCGGAGCACCGGTTGGGTTGACACGGCCCGTGCGGCCGGCACCGTGCGACGAGAATTGCCGACTACCCGATGATCCATCGCGACCCTCGCGACCCTCACGGCCCCCGCGACCGCCGGAACCGCCGGAACCGCGGCTGCCGCTCGATCCGCCAGCGCTGCCTGACCCACCCGCGCTGCGCGAACCGGGGGCCGTGGCCCGCTTCTTGGCACGTCCTGTGCCACCTGTACTGCGTCCGGGTTTCACCCTGTTGTCTCCTAGCGTTCAGCTTCAGCGTTCAGCGTTCGGCGATCACTGCTACCGCCCAGCAGGCGATACCTTCGCGGCGACCGAGTGCACCCAGTCCTTCGGCACGACGCCCCTTCACTGTGACGGGGGCACCGGCGGCATCGCTGAGGTGCCCTTGCATCTCATTGCGGCGGGGAGCCAGTTTCGGCGCCTCGCATACAACAGAACAGTCGACGTTACCCACCCGCCAGCCCTTAGCGGCCACAAGCGCGGCCACCTCGCGCAGTATCAACAGCGAGTCGGCACCGGCCCAACGGGCATCGTTATCGGAAAAGTGCTCGCCGATGTCGCCCAAACCGGCTGCCCCCAGCAATGCATCGGCAACCGCATGGGCGATCACATCGGCATCGCTGTGGCCGACCAAACCGCGGGCACCCTCGAAATGCACGCCGCCAAGCACAAGACGCCGAACAGGATCGTCGCTGAATCGGTGAATGTCGAAACCCTGGCCAACGCGCACGTTCATGCTCCCCTGCCCTCGTACGGGTCCGCCTTCATCAGCGTCCACCTTGGCACGCGCCCAGACCAGATCATCGGGATGGGTGATCTTGCGATTGTCCACCTCGCCTGGTATCGCCACCACTCGCCCACCGGTGGCTTCGACCAATGCGGCATCGTCGGTACCATCACCGCCATCAGCGTGGGCGAAACGGAGCACCGAGGCCCGGAATGCCTGCGGGGTTTGCACGGCGACGAGTCGGTCCCGCTGCGGCGTGTCGACAACTACGTTGCGCTCGTCGATCAGCTTGATCGTGTCGGTGACGGGCACGCCCGGAATCGCGGCGTCGGCCCCTGCAGTCACAGCGTCGATCACGGCGACGAACAGGCCGTCGGATGCGAACGGTCTGGCAGCGTCGTGCACGCACACGATGGTGGCGGCCGCAGGCACGGCCGACAGCCCGGCCCGTACCGATTCGCTTCGGGTGGCACCGCCGGCTACAACGACCGACCCAAGGCCTTGTTCAATGACTACGTCAGCGGCCGGCACCACGATAACGACGCCGCTGCTATGGCGCAGCGCTGCATCGACCGACAGATCGAGCATTCGCCGACCACCGATCGCCTCATACTGTTTCGCAGTACCGAACCGACTACCGCTGCCCCCGGCGACGACCACGGTCCACACATTCTCGTTCTTGGCCTTCGGCACGGAGCCCAAGGGTAGTACGGTGACCGCCGCATGGCTCACGAGGATCTTCTTGCAGCAACCGAGTTTTTTTCCGGCGCGTCGCACGAGGTGTTGTGCACGATCACCGCAGCAGGCCATGAGCGCGATCTCGTTCGCGGCGACCTGCTATTTCGTGAGGCAGACTTTGCAGACGCCCTCTACGTCGTCGCCCGTGGCCGGTTGGCGATCGCTATTGCCAACCCGATCGACAACCGCGAGACCGTGGTCTCGCTGATGGAGCCTGGCGACCTGTTCGGCGAAATGGCGATGCTCGACGGCGGCCTCCGTTCGGCCATGGCTCGCGCGCTCGAACCGTCCACCGTGTTCGAGATCCCTTACGCAGCAGTGCTCGCGGTCTTCACCGGACAGCCGGATCTGCTGTGGGGAGTCACCCGCCTGTTGGCCCAACGCCTGCGGGCGATGGACGAAACCCTGGCTGACAGTGTGTTCCTCGATGTCACCGGTCGTACTGCGAAGCGGCTCTTGGAGCTGTCCGAGGGCGCCGACGAATTCACCCTTCCGGTGACCCAGGAGGAGTTGGCCGGCATGGTCGGCGCGTCACGCGAGCGTGTCAACAAGGCGATCGCGAGCTTTATCCGCCTCGGATGGATCGCCCAGCACGAACGCCGGTACACAATCCTCAAACGCGAAAGCCTGCGGATCAGGGCACGCTGAACCATGGGTCAGTCCGAGTGGCGTCATGCGTCTCGCCGGTTCGTCAGGAGCGCGCCGAACACGGTGATGGCACCGGCCACAGCAAAGAAGTACAACCCTGAACCGACGCGGCCGAGCCCACCTTCAAACGAATCGGGGTTGGCCATGCTGATACCCGCGTTGTACGGCAGCCATTTGAAGGGCTGGTCGACCCCAGCGGCGCTGAGGATGCCACCGATGATCGACTCGACCACGAGCGGCCACAAGATGAGTATCGCCACAGCGGTAGGTGTATTGCGGATCAACAGACCCAACCCGAATCCGAGTAAGGCCACGATGGCCGCGAACAAGATCACGCCGGCAATGGCAGGCCGGCCGCTGGGCGCATCGACGAGATCGATGCGGCGATCGCGCGATGTGAGAATTGCCGCACCGACGTTGTAACTAAGGAGCACCACCAGACCCTCGACCACCATCGCGAGCGAGACGGTGATGATCGCCTTGCCGATGATGACCCGCATTCGCTTCGGGGTTGCCGCGAACGTGGTGCGGATGGTGCCGAACCCGAACTCGCCCGTGATGGTGGCCGCACCGATCACACCGAGCAACATCGCCGTGACGACCGACGAGATCTGGACGGCGTTGAGCAGATCACGCGCGTTCATCTCGTCGTTGTTGTTCAGCGCAGCGATCAACACCGAGACGATCAAGGGGAACGCCACCGCAATGACGACGAGCACGAGGTTCATCCGGATGGTGCGGAGCTTGATCCACTCGCTGCGTAGCACGTTGATCACGACGCGCCTCCTACATCTGCACGGCGGCCATCAGTGCCGTCGGTGAAGGTGGACGTCGTGGTGGTGAAGACCCCGGAGTGATACTCCTGCACCGAGGCAGTGGCCTTCAAGAACGCATCCTCGAGTGAGCCGGACTGATTGGAAAGCTCGTGGAGCACGACTCCGTACCGGCCGGCCAACTCGCCGACATCGACGGTGGTGGGACCACGCACCTCGATCGTGGTGGCATCGACCTGGGCGATGACGGCACCGCCCGCCTGGAGCGCTTCGACGAGGGTGGCGACCCGCGGGCTCTGCACGCGAACCCAGTGGTCGCCATATCGATCGACGAAATCGGCAACCGTGCACTGTTCGATCAGGTGGCCCTGGCCGATCACCACCAGCGAAGTGGCCATGAGCGACATCTCCGACAACAGGTGACTGCTCACGAGCACGGTCTTACCCTGCTCGGCGAGATACACGAGCACGTCACGGATCCAGCGAATGCCCTCGGGGTCGAGACCGTTGGCGGGTTCGTCGAGGATCACGGTATTCGGATCACCGAGCAGCACGCCAGCGAGCCCGAGACGTTGTTTCATACCGAGCGAGTAGGTACGCAACCGCTTGCCCGCCGCCGCGCTGAGACCGACCGTTTCCAGCACCTCATCGGCTCGTTTCAGCGGAAGCCCGTTCGATGCTGCGACCCACCGAAGATGGTTGCGCGCTGAGCGACCCGGATGCACATACCCGGCATCGAGCAACGCGCCCACTTCGTGGAGTGGCTTGGCGAGTGACCGGTATGGCGTGCCGTCAAACAAGGTCTGGCCGGCATCGGCTCGGTCGAGTCCCAACATGCACCGCATGGTTGTGCTCTTTCCGGAACCATTCGGTCCCAAGAAACCGGTGACCATGCCGGGATGCACCTCGAAGCTGAGATCCGCGACAGCAACCTTGCGACCGAACCGCTTGGTGAGGCCGCTGACCGAGATCATTGGCCGGTCGGCACCGTTGCCATGAACTGCTTGGCGACCTCGTCGGGCGTCAACTTGTCGACGGCGACTTTGACCATCAGCGCCCTCAGCACATCGGTGGTCAGCTTGTCGTCGACCTTTTTCAGCGCAGCCACGACTTCAGGTGTGGCCGAGCCGAGCGTGAGTAGCGGGATGACCACATTGTCGAGGCCGATCGCCTTGTCGTCTTTCAACGGAATGAACCCCTGGGTCACCACAGCGGCGTTGCTGGCGAGCACAGCGCCACAATCGATTGCGCCGCTCTTCAGGCTGTCTGTGACGAGTTCGGCACCGAGTGGAACAAACGCTTTAAACTCAGCCTTGTAGCTGTCCTTGAATCCAGCCAGACCGAATGGCGTCTGCTTTTCGAACTCCGCCGGTGCGCCGATCGTGATCTTGTCGGATACCTTGGCGAGATCGGTGAGCGTCTTCAGCGAATATTGCTCGGCCGTGGCTTGTGTGCAGACGATGACCTCTCCATTTTGTGCAGTGGAAGGATCCGCGATCGTGAGCGTGGGCGGCAACGTGACCTTGAGCCGCGCCACCTGGTCGGCCGTCGCCTTCACGTCTTGCGTGGCTTTCGGGTCCTTCTGCGTGAGCAAAAACGTGAGCAGCGAGTTCGTGAACTCGGGGACGAGTTGGATCTCGTCGTTCTGCATCGCCGTGTAGTACTGCTCGCGCCCGCCGACCGGATCCTTACGACCGACCCGCAACCCGGCGTCTTCCAATGCCTCGGCATAGATCTCCGCCACGACCCGGCTCTCGAGGGACTCGCCTGACGCCACATTGATGGTCTGGGCGACATTGCCAGCGGCAGCCGTGCTGCTCCGGTCGGCATCGTCGCTGCACGCGGCAAGCAGCATGGCGCCGCCGACGCCGAGCGCAATGATTGGGCGGGCAAACGCCGAGCGGGCGCCAGCTGGGCGGCGGACGGGGACGAGCCTATTCACGACTTCCTCCAGGGGAGATGAGAGACGTGCAGCGTAGACCGGCACGGACAAAATCAGCAGAACAGGACTCAGAGACTCTCCTTCCAACGACCCTTCCAACGACCCTTCCAACGATGAGCACCCGTCATCTGGCTACATCCCGTGCCAGTATCGAGCCGTGTCGGAACGCACCCCCGTTGCATGGAGCGTTTCACACTGGTGCGACGACCCGTACAGCAACGGCGCGTGGAGCGTCGTGCTGCCGGGTGGTTCGCCAGCTGACCGCATCCAGATCGGACAGCCGATCGACGATCGATTCATCCTTGCTGGCGAGGCGACCCACGGAACCCAGGCCGCAATGACACACGGCGCGTGGGAGACCGGCGTTGCCGCCGCGAAGTGGGCGATCACGGACGGCGCCCGCTCGGTCATCGTGGTCGGGGCAGGCTTTGCCGGATTGGGGGCCGCACGTACCCTGCACGATGCCGGGCTCGATGTGATCGTGCTCGAAGCTCGCGAACGCATCGGCGGTCGCGCCAACACCGTCGACGTGGGAGATGTCCGCGCCGACATGGGCGCCGCCTGGCTTCAACAGTTCCCCCGCAACGGTCTCGCGCGACGGGCTGAGCAACTCGGATTGCAACTTCACCGAACGACGTTCGATACACCGTTGACCGCCGCTCCCGACGGGCCGGCGGGCGATATCGCGGCAGCACTCGAACGCCTCCGGTCGCTGGTCGACATCTCCGACCGTCGCTCTCTGGCCTCGATCCTTTTGCCTCACGTCGATGCCTTGCCGTCGGCAGATCGGCGTACCGCGCAGTTCGCTATCGATCTCGACCTGATCCTGGAATCAGGCGTCAGACTGGAGCAGATGTCGGCTTGGGCCTTCATCGAGCCAGGGGTGGGCGCCGACGATCACTTCCTGCCGAACGGATATGTCGATCTGCTCACGGATGCGGCACAAGGCCTGGACATTCGACTCGGCACAGCCGTGAAACGGATCTCGTGGAACGCAGACGGCGTAACCGTGGATGGCCAGCGCGCGGATCGTTGCATTTGCACCATCCCGATTGCGGTTCTCGACAGCGTTAAGTTGCAACCCGGTCTGCCCGCCGAGCACACGGCGGCGCTCGCCCGATTGACGACCGGCCGCGTCGAGAAGGTGGCGTTGCGATTCTCGACACGCTGGTGGCCGGTCGCCCCCGGCGGCTACCTGCGCTGGTACGACACGCCGCCAGCATGGGGCGAGTGGCTGGACCTGACCGACGGCGTGGGCGCACCGGTTGTCGCCGGTCTCATTGCCGACGCGGCAATCGACCGTCATCACTTGGGCAGAACCGACGACGAGATCGCGCATGCGGCAGCGGCGGCATTCGCACAATGGGCCGACGCCGCACGCCGCACCACCCCGTAGCCAACAGGCCGGGTGCCGGCGGAGGTGTACGCTTTGTACACAGTGAGCTTCGTAGGGTCCGACCCCAGTTCTGCCGTCGACGCCGTCGAACCTGGTAATGCGCGGCACCTGGCGAGCGCACGGTCGGGCCTGCTCGAGGTGGGGGGTGAACCTGCGTACGACGACTTGGTCATGCTTGCCGCGCACATCTTCCGTACACCCATCGCGGTGATCAGCTTTACCGGGGCCGAGGATCAGTGGTTCACGGCACCACTCGGCCTTTATGCCGACCCGTCGCCACACGATTCATGCCTCCGCGAGCGCGCGATGCTCACCGGACAGTTCTTCACCATCGACGACGCCGCTTCGCACCCAGACTTTGCCGGGTCGCCTGAGGTTCACGGCAAACCGTTTGTACGGTTCTACGCTGGCACGCCTTTGTTCTCCGACGCTGGCATCGCAATCGGTACCCTCTCGGTGATGGACGTAGTGCCACGCCTCATCGGCCCTGCGGAACGCGCGTTGCTCGAGGCACTCGGCCGTCAGGTCGAACAGTTGCTCTCGCTGCGAATGTCAGTACAGACGATGCTCCACGACAGTTCCATCGCCCATTCCGATCTGGTCCACAACCAGACCCGACTGCTCGATGTACTCGACACGATCACCCAGGGTGTGGTGGTCCACGCTTCGGACGGGTCGATTCAGCAGGCGAACCCTGCCGCCGAGTGCATCCTCGGCCTGTCGGTCGACCAGATGCGGGGCCGCACCCCGATCGACCCTCGCTGGCAGACCATCCACCGCGACGGCTCACCGTTTCCGGGTAGCGAACACCCTGCTTCGATCACCTTGCGCGATGGCATCACGGTCTCCGATGTCACGATGGGCGTGGCCCACCCGAGCGGGTGCCGCCGATGGGTGCTCGTCACTTCGACTCCCATACCGAGCGCCACTGGTCACGGCAACGGGGTGTTGGCAACGTTCAGCGACGTGACCGAGATGACTGTGCTCAATGATCAGATGACCGAGTCGCTGTGCAAACTGACCGAAGCGGCGCAAGAACGGGCCGCCCTGCTGTCGTCGGTTTCGCACGACATTCGCGCACCACTCGCCTCGATCCGGATGATGACCGAGATCCTCGAAGACAGAGCCGACGCGATCACCGGTGAGCAGCGCTTCGAACTCATTCATCGAATCCGCGTCGAGGCACGCCGCACCGAGGGCGTGCTCGCCGATCTCGTGTCGGCCAACCGGGTCGGTATCGGCCTTGGTACGCCCCGCCGCCAGCGGGTCGACCTCGACGAACTCTTGACCGTGGCCGTGCGCGAGTTCGCCAACGACGACCACGTGGTCTGTCTTGGAGAGCTGAGCGGCGACCTGTGGTTGTGGGCCGACCGAGCCCAGCTCGAACGGATCCTCGACAACCTCATCAGCAACGCCATCCGCCACACCCCAGCCGGATCCACGGTCGTGATCGGTGCGGTCGAATACGATGACGCCGTCGAACTGTCGGTCGAAGACAACGGCCCCGGCATAGCCGACAATGAAAAAACGACCGCGTTCGACCCATACGTGCGTGGTGCCAGATCTGCTGATCGACCAGGCACCGGGCTTGGGCTCTACCTGGTCCAGCAGTTCGCACAGTTTCACGGCGGTCGGGCATGGTGCGAAGATGCACCCGGTGGCGGTGCCCGTGTTGTCGTTCGGTTGCCGCTGCGCTCCGACGCCCAACCGGGCAGGTGATCAGTCGGGCTCGTGCATCAGTCGGGCTGGGGCATCAGCCCGCCGCGACGAGCGATGGCGACGGCTTCGAGCTGCGAATGTGCGCCGAGCTTGCGCAACACTTCCTTGACGTAGCCACGCACAGTGTGGATGCTCAGAAACAGCAAATTAGCGATTGCTGGAGTGTCTCGTCCCTTGGCCAGTAAGTACAGCACCTCGGCCTCACGTGGAGTCAGGCGCGGTCGCGGGGTATCAGGCTCGTCGTCGTCGTCCAAGTCGATCATCGATTCACCGGCCGCTGCACTGCGAACGCAACGAACGACCTCGGCGAGCGAGCTTTCCTTCGGCAGCACAGCCGAGGCGCCGGCCATGGCAGCCAAGCGCCGAAGACCACGATTGTGGTGGCCGGTGATCATCACGAGGCGCACCCGGGGATCGGCAACCCGGATACGCCGGATACCCTCGATGCCGTCCACATTGGGGAGTTGCCAATCGATCACTACCACGTCGGGCTGATCAGCGAGCACCATTCTGACGCCCGACTCGACATCGGGCGCATGACCAATGGTGTCGATGCCTTGTTCGAGCGACATTGCGAGACAAAGCGCTTCGGCGAACGAGCGGTGGTCGTCGATCACGAGAACCCGTAGCGAATCAGTCAACGTTGTCACGATACCTCCAGACCAAGTTTGGTCACCTGTCTGATGGTACATGTCCGAAGGGCTACACCGCGACGTCAGCCGCCTCAACTGCGGGGGAATTGATCGAGCGCAACCTGAAGGAGTCGGCACTCGCCATCTTCGACAGCGTGAGCCAGACCGGGCCGTGCAGGTACCACGATCCGCCGGGGCAGCACCACACCGAGCAGATCACCGTCAGTCTCGTGCGCCCCCGACATGATCAGCCCTCGCCTGCTGCGCCGCACGATTGACGTCCAGTGACCATAGGCCGACCGCAGCGCTTCGGGTCGTGCGGCGATCGCCACGAGTAGGCCGGGGCGCGGCGTTGCGAGCACACCCGCCAAACGTCCTGCGGCGTCATCAACGAGTTCGGCATCGTCGATCAACACCAGAGCCGGCCCCGCGCACGGAAGGCGGTCGAGTAACTCATCGACCGCAAGCACGTGGGCATCAACCGAGTGGGCGTGGGCAGCCAATGCAGATCGGCGCGGCGTGAGCATTCCACACCAGCGCGCTCCGGTCGACTGAACACGGGGGGCGTCGTGCCAGGCATGCAGTAACCGGGCCAAGCAGCTACTGCGGCCGCTGCGGGCCGGGCCGAGCACACACAGATGCTCACCATCGGGCACCTCGCTGCGCTGCTGCTCGGTGGTATCGAACCACCGGCCCAGTGTCATTTCAATGCCAAACTCCGTCCATTCGATGGGAACCAGTTCGATGGCGTCGATCACCGCCGGCATCTCGGAGATCCGCGTGACGATTCGTCGGCTACCGAACGTCGTGAGATCGGCTGATGCCGTCAACGGGGAGGAGATGAGCGGTGCGGGGGCCACCAGCTGACCTTCGGCACCGGCCAATTCGATGTCGGTTTCGTCGATCACCCGCATGCGACCTGGGACCGCCGGCGGAACGACGCTTGCGGATACGCCCAACATCGCCGCCTCGGCAGGGTCATGGAGGTGCAGCAACCATCGATGAGCGCACGTCGTGACCATCCATGTGGGGACCGATGCAACATCGGCGGCTCCGATCAACGCTGTCACGTCGCGCGTGCCGGTCGTCATGATCCGGTGGAAGAGCCCGGCCTCGGCCGTCATGTCAGGCCGCTCGAGTTCGATCCGCAACGCACCCACCCCATCCACAACCAACACCGTTGGCGTACCGAGGGCACCACTCGGTGCCGCCCGGCCACGTGTGACCGATTCGTTGGTAAGTTCACCGAACAGCCGCATCAAGCGTTCTCGCTCGTGTAGTCGCACCACGCCAGCACAACCCGGATGCTCGGCGAACGAGTCCCAGACGTTGTCTCCCGCGGCATCGATCACGTACACGACGGTGCCGGCACGCAGCGCCTGAGCTGACAATGTCGCCAACGTCGATGTCACCCCGCTTCCCTTGGCTCCGATGACCGCCAGGTTGCCGTCCCCTACCTGCCACACCAGGGGCCGACGTTGTTGCGAATCGGGTAGATCCACCACACCGACCGCTCCGTCGGCGACGGTGTCGGCATCGAGCACCGCCGGCAATGGATCGGTCCACGGCCGCCGGGGCGCGACGAGTCCATTGATCCGCGCTGCCTGCACGATGTGCTCGGCGAGCACTGTCGCCTCGGTACGGTCGCCCTTGATGAGCCGACCGGTATGCGCCGTCTGGAACGTGAGGTACTCACCCGCACCCAGGCGCATGACCGCCCGGCCAGGAGTCCGCCGGGAGAGCAACGCCGGCGCCGGGTCGCCGACCACATCCATCGCCTCGCCAATGTCTTGTACTCGTAGAGCGATCCGCAGGTTCGTGTTGGCCCGGATGTCTTCGCTGATCACACCGCCGGGCCTCTGGGTGGCGAGCACGAGATGCACCCCGAGGCTGCGGCCGCGCTGGGCGATGCCAACGAGCGCGTGAAGAAACTCGGCCTGCTCAACGGCGAGCGCAGCGAACTCATCGACGACGACCACGAGCCGGGCGAGCACGGGTTCGCCGCACAGTCGCCGCAACCCGACCAGATCGGCCGCACCATGACGGCGAAGCACGCGCTCGCGGTGATGCAACTCGGCCGACAAGCTGCGCAGCGCTCGCTCGGCCAGATTGTCGTCGAGGTCGGTCACCACGCCGACCACGTGGGGCAGGTCGCTACAGACGTCGAACGTCGCGCCGCCCTTGTAGTCGACCAGCACGAAGTTGAGATGGTCGGGGCTCGACCGCGCTGCCAGACCGAGCACGAGCGCACGCAACAACTCGCTCTTGCCCGCCCCGGTCGTGCCCGCCAGCAAGGCATGCGGACCATCACGAACCAGGTCGATATCGACCACACCATCGGCAGCGCAGCCGATCGGCGTGGAAGGTGGCGCGTCTGGGGACAAGCCCGACCACGCAGCTGCGATAGCTTCGGCGTCGAGGGGCCGGCCGGCCGCGCCGCTGAGCAGATCGACCAGCGACACCGTGTTCACCAGTTCGCCCGCGCCCGCCAGAAGGTCTTCTGGATCGCGCAGCCCCGCCAGAATCCGTACCGCCCACGCGGCACGGGCCACAGTCATCCCGGCGATCCGCACGCTCTGAGGTACATCCTCTTCGGTCACATCGGGCCTCCACCGCGCCGACCCCTCGCCAACGCATTCCAGACGGGCCGTGCAGATCGCCGGTGCCAGATCATTCGGGCCCGTGATCACCACCAACGCCGGCGACAAGTGACCGGCCACCAGCCGACGCAGCGGGCTGGTCCGCATCGCCAGCGCGTCGACCAGATCGGTGACGATCACGAGGTGTGTGCCCTCCAGTCCGCTTGTGTCACGCAGCAGCACCGCGGCCGCCTGCTCGTCGAACAGGCGCGGCTGCCCCGAACCGTCGTCGAGATGCGGCAACCCGGTTGTCCACGACCACCGGTCCGCTGAATCGGTCACGACGATCAACCGCCAATCCGCCGGACCGGCGTTGACCGCCAGTTGCACGACGAGTGACCGCACGACACCAGCACCCCCTTGTCCTGCGACGGCCAAGCACGTACCCGGGCCGAGATCGACCGCTACCGGGGCATCGGGCAGGCAACCGGACAGTTCGAGCGCCGCCCAGCACGATGCCGGCACCTCATGCCCGGATTCGAGCACCGGGTCCCAGGCAACATCACCGACGCCCAACGCCAAGCGGAATGCGTCCGGATGGTCGGCGCGCCGCTCCCACAGGCGCGTTCCAAGGCCATCGAGCGTGCCGACCGCCCTGCCGAGCGATCCGGCAACCACTCGCTGGTGGTCAAATCGATCAGCACGCTGCGCGACGAGGGCACGCTCAAATCGCTGTAGTGCTGTGCCCTCGGCCATTCCGGTACGGCGACGCTTGGTTCGCATCGATCGCCACTGCACGAGCCAGCTGGCACCGGCCGCCAAAGCCCCGACGAACCCGAACACGAAGAACAGCGGTTGGTGGAGCAGCACCGCCATCAGCCCAGCACCGCCGAGCGCCACCGCTGCCGGCACCAGTCCACCGGGACGTTCGATGCGATCGGATTCCGACGTGGGCACCGGAATCGGGGTGGGCCGCCAGACGGGAAGCGTACGGACCGCTCGCGTGACGGTGCGGCGAGCGGTGCGATGACCGCCCGAGTTGGTGTCGTAGTCGGCGTAGCGTAGGACGAGTCGGCTGTGACCCAGATCGACCACGTGCGAGTCTCCGTCGGGCCGAAAGCTCAGCGCTGCTTCGACCTCGTTCGGCAGAACGGTCCAAGCCTGCCATGACCCGTCAATCACCACCGGCAGCCGACCAGCGAGTTGGACGAGTTCCAGCGTCTCATCGACGCCGACCACCACTCGCAGGTGGAAGGCCTCGATCCCACGATCGTCGATGGTGATGTCAGCCAATCGGTGACGGCCGACGGTGAAGGCACCAGGCCCCAGACAGATCGTTGCCCCGGCATCAGGGCCGGCTTCGCAGCAGGCGGTCCACGTGTACATGCATCGATGAGGGACGGTGGAGCGGGCGCATCGGAAGCACAATCCATGACAGCACAGCCCATGACAGCACAGCCAAAAACGCGCAATTTCGCCCCCAAATGTCTCCAATCTTGCGCGGTGAGGGTCGCTGTGACGGTGCCAGTGAGGGTTCCGGAGAGAGGGTGAGCAGACGCTGGCGACCATGACATCGCCTCACCGCCAGCACCAGCACCCGCACCTCTACGCCCGCCTCCATTGCGAATGGGGTCGATTGGCCCACGCTCGGTCGGCGCTTGCGGTGGCTCGGTCGTGGCGACTCGCGGGCGAGCCGAACTTCGAATCGCTCGACGACCTCTTGCGGCTCGCTGGGTACGGGGCGATCGGCGACCCGACCGGCGGCGACGACGTGCTCCGGCAGCTGATCTCTCTCGCCCATTCCGACGCCTTGGCCGCTCGCGTGGTTCTACAACGACTGCTACCCGGGCTGATCGGAGTCGGCCGCCGTAGGGGTGTCGCGGATACCACGGGCATTGGCGCAGTCCGCGATTCGGACGACCTGCTTGCAACTGCGTGGACCGTGATCCGTACCTACCCGATCGCTCACCGACCCAACTATGTGGCCGCCGGATTGCTCCGCGAAATCGACTATGTCGCCTATCGGTTGCCATACCGGCGACTCGCCCGGTTCGTCCCCACGCCAGCCACCACCTTCGAGCAACGAACCGCGGCCAACATTTCGGCCGGCCGCAACCCGTTCAACGACTCGAGCAACGCCGATTCGAGTTGCGTCGATTTTGTCGTCACCGACTCGTTCGCTGCCGACGCGTTCGATGACACATCGCTGACGTTGCAGCAGGTGTTCGAACATGCTCGACGAACCGGAATCGACGGAAACCAGATCGAGCTGCTGCAACGGTTGGCCGATGGTGCAAGCACTGCCGACCTAGCGGGAGAACGCCACGTCACGGCACGCACGATCCGCAACCACCGCGATGCGACCGTGCGGGCCCTTCGGGAACTGGCCCTCGCAGATGGGTAGCGGCGAAAACGGCGTAACGGCTACAGCCGTTCCGTGAAGTTGGGGTGGCGCTTGCCCAGGAATGCAGCGATTCCCTCTTGGGCATCGGCGGTCGTGGCCGATGCGGCCATCACCTCGACCGCATAGGCGTATGCCTTGGATTGGTCGAGGTCGATTTGGGCGTAGAACCCGCGCTTGCCGGTCGCTTTCGACGACACGCTGCCGCGGGTGGCGCGCCTGATGAGATCGTTGACGGCGTCGTCCAACTGGTCGTCGGCGACCGCCCGGTTGATAAGGCCCCACTCGGCAGCAGTCGTCGCGGAAACGGGATCACCGGTGAGTGCCATCTCGAGTGCCCTCTTCCGTCCGACATTGCGTGCGACGGCCACGAGCGGCGTATGGCAGAACAGGCCTCCTTTGCCCCCAGGGATCGCGAACGAGGCCGACTCAGCTGCAATCGCCAGATCGCACGTGGCGACGAGTTGACAACCGGCGGCGGTGGCGAGCGCATGTACCCGCGCGATCACCGGCTGCGCAATGGCCTGTACCGCGTCCATCATTTCGGTGCATACGCTGAACAACCGCCGAGTCTCAGCGAGCGAGGCCCCTGCCATGTCACCGAAGTTGTGCCCAGCCGAGAACACCGGCCCGTTAGCCGCAAGGATCACACCGAGCGCGTCACCAGCGCCCACCTCGCGCAGTACGGCGGTTAGTTCGATCATTACGTCGAGCGCCAACGCGTTGCGCTTCTCGGGTCGGTCAAGGGTGATGGTGGTAATCGGGCCATCTGCACTGACGAGGACGTGTTGGTAGGTGCTCACCCCACCGCATCGTACATCTAGTAACGGGCAGTGTTGCCGAGTCTCGTAGCAGAAGTCGTGGCAGGGCCCGATCGAGGTGACTGACCAACGGTCCTCGCCTCGCCTCGCCTCGCCTCGCCGAGGTTCGTTGATGGTTCGTTGATGGTTCGTTGATGGTTCGTTGATGGTTCGTTGATGGTTCGTTGATGGTTCGTTGATGGTTCGTTGATCGTTGGTCGATCGGCAACTCGAGCGTCTTCCATGCCACTCCACCCCAGCTGCGCACTCGTGGAGTCATTCTCGACGTTGTCGAGCGTATGACGCTGGAACGTGACGACATCCTCGCAGGGCTCGGCGAGCTGCCGGCGAGTTGAACTCTGCCGGGTTGGAACTGACGATTCGTGTAGTCGGCGGCGCTGCAATTGCATTGGAGTACAACACCAATCGCAAAGCGATCAGCGACATCGACGCTGGGTCAACGCCGGACCGGTGGTCCCGATGTTGAGACAACTTCTGCGGCGCAGCACTACAGGCAGAATCTTGTGACGTTTGGCGTTTGGCTGTCATTGGCAGGCTGTCGCACAATGCTGTTTGGTGGTGCGGCGAGTGAGGTTGGCCGTCTGGTCGTGTTCTCGGCAACGGTGTCATGGTTGTTGCTGAACTCGTGGTTGTGCCGCACAAGTCAGCTCAACATCGGCGACTAACAGCCCGCCCGCCGGGCCTACCGGCTGTTGCGGTGCCAAGTCGCGTCGAACTATCGGCGCTGGCGACATGAAAGTCGACGCGATCCTGCCCGCACAGCCGTCGCGGGAGGAGTCGCGTCGAACTATCGGCGCTGGCGACATGAAAGTCGACGCGATCCTGCCCGCACAGCCGGGACCGGGTACCGCCAACCGCTGACGGGGAGGACGATCGCTTCGTTGACCGGGTCGGTCAGCCAGCCTGGACGTAGTCCTCACCTTGGCCGTGTCGAGCTGCAGCTCCGTCGTCGCGAGGAAGCTGCACGATCAGCTCCCACACACCGTGACGTCGCTCTCGCTCTGAACTGGATGTTCGTCGGTGCCCCCCCTGGGGCTCGAACCCAGAACCAACGGATTAAAAGTCCGGTGCTCTAACCATTGAGCTAGAGGGGCGGGCGCGCAAGAGAACTCACCCGAATACCCGCCAGGATAGGCCTTGGTGGGCCGCGTCGGTGCCAACCAATACGATCACGCGCCTCAGAGAGGAACTCATGGCTCGTCGTGGATCGGTCACCCAGGTAGTGTTGCTGTCGGGGTTGCTCGCAACGGTCGGTGCCGCCTGCTCCGACAGATCGGCTCCGACGGCTGCGGACGCCTCCGCCGGCACGGGCACTGCTGTCTCTGCGACATCGTCTACGTCTACGTCTACGTCTACAACCACGACAACCACGACAACCACGACAACCACGACAACCACGACAACCACGACAACCACGACAACGACACCCACCACCACCACAACCACGACACCAGCGACTACTTCCACGACAGCACCGACCCCTGGGTTCTCCCTTCCCCTACCCAATGGGCCGTTTGCCGTCGGGGTGGTCGACGTGCCGCTGGCGAACACCGTCGCCTACTTCCCGGCCCGACCAGATAGCGGAGTGGGGCACCGTCCCTACATCGATGCGGTGACGGCTGCCGGATTTGGGCTGTCACCGGAGGTGTTGAACCAGATCGAGACAACTGCGCTGGTGGGTGCGGCTCCGGCATCATCCACCGAGCGACGCCCCGTCGTCGTGCTCACGCCCGGGTTTCGTTCGGTGATCGCCCTGTCGACGTCGCTCGCTGAACAACTCGCCAGCCACGGCTTCGTCGTGATCGCCGCTCAGACTGACGTGGTCACGGAAACCTCCCACCAACGAGCGACCGACGACGACCGATCGAAACGGTTCGCCCAACTCGCGGACATTCTCGACGGACTCGACGATCCTGTGCTGGCCGCACTCGTCGGCCCGCTCGATCTGGCTAGCGTCGCGGTGGGCGGGCATTCGTGGGCTGGCTCGATCGCCTTCAACACGAGTCTGAACGACACCCGCATCGCGGCCGTGTTCGACCTCGACGGCAGCCTGTTCGGCGCGGCGGGAACAACACCCCCAGAGGTGCCTGCACTGTTGCTGGTGACACTCGGCGGGCCCGGTCCGGATGCTGTGCTCAGAGCGTTGACGCCGCGCTCTCCCCGCATGGTCGCTGTCGGGTTGGTCGGCGCGCTCCATTTCGATGTAACCGATGCCGCGTCCATCGCGCCATTGCTCGGCGCTTCTCCCGCATCTATCGGACTCGGGTCGATCGGACCGGAAGGAACGACCGACACATCGACCATCGTGTTGCGATTCCTCGAGGCTGCGCTCAGCTCGTCACCGCGCCTCGCCACCGGCGCCGAGCTGGTCGCCGGGCTACCGGCTGCGACGGCAGATCCTTTCGCCAACGCAACCTGATCCCGACGACATTCCTGATCCAACGTCGAACTGCTGCTCAACTGAGACGCAGTTCGGGACCAAGGTCTATTGCCCCTGCACCGAATGTGGTGCATCGTTGACCGTGATGGAGCAACCTCCTGCTGGTTTTCCAACTACTGCTTTTCCAACTCGGTGGTGGACCACGTTGGCCGATGGGCGGGTGCAGTGCGACGTATGTCCGCGCCGATGCAAGTTGCACGAGGGCCAGCACGGGCTGTGTTTCGTCCGAGCCCGCCAACACGACGAGATCGTGCTCACCACCTATGGACGGTCCAGTGGGTTCTGTGTCGACCCGATCGAAAAGAAGCCGCTCAATCACTTCCTCCCCGGAACCTCGGTTCTGTCGTTCGGTACCGCCGGTTGCAACCTTGCCTGCCGGTTCTGCCAGAACTGGGACATCTCCAAGAGTCGAGAGATCGACACCTTGGCCGACGCGGCAAGCCCCGAGAAGATTGCACGGTCGGCAGCCGAGCACGGTTGCGACAGCGTCGCGTTCACCTACAACGATCCGGTGATCTTTGTGGAATATGCCGCAGATGTCGCCGATGCCTGCCATTCTGCCGGCATCCGCACCGTCGCTGTCAGCGCTGGCTACGTGTGCGACGGGCCGCGTGAGGAGCTGTTTTCGCGGGTGGATGCGGCCAACATCGATCTCAAAGCGTTCACGGAGGACTTCTACCAGCGTGTGTGCGGGGGGCATCTGCAACCCGTTCTCGACACACTCGAGTGGCTGGTCGCGCATCACGTCTGGCTCGAAGTGACCACATTGCTCATCCCCGGCCTGAACGACTCGGATGCCGAACTCGATGTGATGTCGTCCTGGCTCGTCGGACACCTCGGGCCGGACGTTCCGCTGCACTTCACCGCCTTTCATCCCGACTTCAAGATGCTCGATGTACCGGCCACCCCATCGGCCACGCTCACCCATGCTCGACGAATCGCGATGGGCAATGGACTGAAGTACGTGTACACCGGCAACGTCCACGACATCGGAGGTGGCACGACCTGGTGTCCGGATTGTGGCGCAGCAGCGGTGGAACGTGACTGGTACAACATCATCAGCTATCGACTCAGTGGCGACGGACATTGCCGTGCATGTGGGGCCCAGATCGTCGGCGTATTCGACGGGCCCCCCGGCGAATGGGGTCGGCGGCGCGTTCCGCTGCACCTCGCCTCGGGCGAGGGCGAGGACAAGGACGGCTCGACGTGAACACCGTTCGGCGCCCTGCCGTGTCCGGGCTGTTCTACCCGGGCGATCCGGCTGAACTCGCCGCCACCATCGACGACATGCTCCGCGCCGTTCCGGCTACCGACGAGACCGCTCCACCCCTTGCGCTGATCGCTCCTCATGCTGGCTACCTCTACTCCGGTCCGGTAGCGGCCACCGCCTACGCTCGTCTGCGAGGTTGGGCCGATGCGGTCACACGAGTCGTCGTGGTCGGGCCCGCCCATCGTGTGCCGGTGAGCGGTCTCGCCCTGTCATCGGCCACGGGATTCGCGACACCCCTCGGAGTAATCCCACTCGACGGGTGCGCGGCGACGACCCTACTCGAGCGACCAGGGGTGTACATCGACGACCGCGCTCATGCGCCGGAACACAGCATCGAAGTGCACCTTCCGTTCCTCCAACGGGTGCTCGGTGAAGGTTGGACACTCGTACCGGTGATTGCCGGAGCAGGAGCCGGGCCCGCTGGAGCCGGGCCCACTGGACCCGCTGGAGCGCCTGGTCCGGAAACCACGGCGCTGCTCGCCGACGCCCTCGACACACTCTGGGGCACGGCGGGCACGCTCTTCGTGATCTCGACCGACCTCAGCCACTATCACGACGCACTCACTGCTCGCCGTCTCGACCGAGCTACCGCGCATACCATCGTGGCCGGCGAATGGGAGCGACTCGACAGCGACGACGCGTGCGGTGCCGTGCCGGTTCGGTGCGCACTGGAACTGGCCCGTCGCCACGATGCCCACGTCAAGCTCTTGGATCTCCGCACATCTGGCGATACCGCGGGCCCTCCCGACCGAGTGGTCGGCTACGGAAGCTTCGTCGTCCGATGAGCCACAACCAGTTGAGCCACGACCAGTTGAGTACCGGCGAGCTACAGCTGCTCGTCGACGTGGCCGAACAATCCATCCGGCTCGCCGTCATCGAGCACAAAGTCCGGGTCCCCGAGCCCGCCGCCTACCCCCTCGCACTTCGTGAACCTGGCGCCGCGTTCGTCACCTTGCGCCAAGCGGGTCGGCTGATGGGATGCATCGGCACGTTTGCTGCGACAAGTCCGCTCGTTATCACGGTGGCCGACCGGGCCAGGGCAGCGGCACTCGCCGATCCCCGCTTCGTCAACATTCGGCCCGACGATGTTGCTGACCTCGATGTCTCGATATCGGTTCTGTCGGCGATGGTGCCCCTCGAGGTGGCCGGGTATGAGGAACTGCTTGCCTGCGTCCGACCCGGCGTCGATGGACTGTTGGTCGAAGCCGGCCGACTCGGTGCGACATTTCTCCCGTCGGTGTGGGATGAACTGACGGAGCCAGCTGTGTTCGTCGAAGCCTTGTGGCGTAAGGCGCGACTCGTCCCGAGGGCGTGGCCCGCAGGCACACGCGTGTCGCGTTACACCGCGCAACACCGAGGGTGAGCGATCAACGCTGCGGAATGCGAACCGTCCGCCAGGGGTTATACAGCGTATGTCAGTGGAAGATCTCACCCGTGCCGGATTCAGTGCGTTGAACCGGGTGATCGCCCCTTTGGTCAAGCATGGCTTCGGGTCGCCGTTTCCAGTAGGTCTCGGTGCTGTCGTGCTCGAAACCACGGGGCGGCGCAGCGGCGCGCAGCGCGAGGTGCCGTTGCTCGCTGGACGAGTCGGCGACACGGTGATCGTCACCACGGTCCGCCAGCGGTCATCGTGGGTGCGCAATCTTGAGGCATCTCCGCTGGCGGCGGTGTGGATGAACGGAACGAGTCGCTCGGCAACGGCCCAGTTGAGTAAGTTGCCAGGTCTGCATGTGGCCGTGTTGAAGCTCTCGGAGACCACAGCGCCAACCGAGGCTGCTCCCGGCGCATAGAGTGCTCGCGGCAGCGCTACTGCTCAGCAATGAGAAAGGTGATCGTGATCCGAATCGAGCGCGAGGTGCTGCTGCAGCTGGCTGAGGTATTCGCGTCCGCGAGTTCGAACGACAGCATCGCTCGCGTGATCGACGTGTACGACACGTTGCATCAGACCGTCGGCGCGTCGACCGATGATTCCTCCTCGCTACTCGAGTTGGTCGAGGCGCTCGTGTCGAACCTACTGGAGCTGCAACTCGGTGTCGATGAGGTCAGAGCAGGTGCAACTGTCACCTCCTCAGCACTCGCTACCGAACAGCGTCGACTGAAGTCACTGCTCGACACCGCTCCGTACGGCATCATCGCGTTCGATCGCAACAAGTCGGTCATTTTCGCCAACGATGCCGCCTTTCGTCTGTCCCGAAGGTTCACCCCAGACTGGACGGAGGATGACCCGTCAGCATCGATCGGCATAGTCGACCAGGAAGATCACGCGTTACCGCGTTGGAGTGCTGCGCTGGACGAGTCAGCCGAAACCGGGCGGTCCGTGCACGGACGACTCACCGGAGTGGAACTGCCAGACGGGCGCACATCGTGGATTCGCGCCAGCTCATCGCCGCTGCGCGACGAGCATGGTCAGCTCAGCGGCGCGGTCGCCACGTTCGACGACGTCACCGAGCAAGTCGAGCTACAGACAAGAATGGCCCAGAGCGCCGACCTGCTCCGCGCTTCCGAGCGAGTCTCCGGTATCGGTAGTTGGGAACTCGACGAGGACTCGCTCGTGATCGCCTGGAGCGACGGCGTCTACCGCTTGATCGGTGTCACCCTGGGCGAAACTTTGGACCCGGATGCGTACTCCCGACACGTCCACCCGGACGACCGCGACCGAGTCTTCGCCGCCGTGGCCCAAGGCATCTCCACCCGCTCTGCAGTGTCGATCCGCCACCGGTTGATCCGACAAGACGGCACGCCTCTGGTCGTGGCGCTCATGGGCGAGCCACCGGACGACGCGACGCTTCGGACAAAGCTGATCGGCACCGTGCGCGACATCACCGCCGAGGTCGACGAACAACATCGGTTGCAGCGCGTACAGCAATTGGACAGCATCGGGCGGCTGGCCGGCGGCATCGCTCATGATCTGAACAACCTACTCACGGTACTCCGCGGACACTCGGAGATATTGTCAGACATCGTCACCGGTGCTGGCCGTGACAACATCGCTGCAATTCGTCGCGCCACCGACAGCGCTGCGACGTTGACCCGTCAACTACTCGACGTTGGTCGGCGCCAGGTTCTGCAGCCGACTGGGATCGACATCAACTCCATGGTCGAATCCCATCGATCTACATGCCGACGGCTGCTACCCGATGCTGTTACCTTCACCATTGAATTGGCAGATGACCTTCCTATGGTGAGGATGGATGCTGGCAAGCTCGATCAGGTAATGCTCAACGTGATGCTCAGCGCCGCCGATGCGGTCGGGGCAAGCGGCTCGGTCATCATTCGGACTGCGCTCATCACCGTCACAGACGAGGCGACACAACGCACTCTGCACGACCCCGCGCTGTTGGCCGGTCAGCACGTGTGCGTGAGCATCAATGACGACGGGGCCGGCATTCCACCCGATGTGCTCGAGCGCGTGTTCGAACCGTTCTTCACCACCAAGCCGCATGGCCAGGGAACCGGACTCGGCCTGTCCACCTCGTACGGAATCATGCAACAATCCGGTGGTCATCTGGCGTTGTCCAGCCAGGTCGGAGTCGGCACCACGGTCCAGATCTACCTTCCGGCGACCGACGAGGCACCTCGGGCAACCGCTGAGTCGACCACCGCTCACCGAGTAGCCGCCTCACCCCAGTGCGCGAACGTGCTGGTGGTGGAGGACACCGCAGCCGTTCGTGAGCTCACCGTTGCAGCGCTGGAACAATCCGGTTACCGGGTCTTCGCAGCTGTGGATGGCATCAACGGCGTAGCTGTGGCCGCAGCCTGCCCGGAACATCTCGACCTGCTGATCACCGACGTGTCGATGCCTGGATTCGGCGGCCACGAGTTGGCCACCGCTCTGACGACAACACGCCCCGGGATCCGGGTCCTGTACATGTCGGGCTACACGGAGGACTCAGTGGTGTTGCAAGGCATCGCTCAGGCCGGAATCAGCTTCCTCGCCAAGCCCTTCACCGTAAGCGAACTGATCGCCAAAGTGGTCGAGGTGCTCGCCGATCAGCCCGCCGGCTGACACTCAGCCTGGCCGCGGTACACGGTGCGAGAGCACGCCACGCTCATCGAGAGCAGCGATGTGCGCCTCGTCAAGACCGAGCAATTCGCGCAGTACCTCGTGGTTGTCCTCGCCGCGGTATCGCGGCTCGCCGCGCACACCCACCTCCGCGCCGGCGAACCGCCACGGCGCATTGGGGATCCGCACATGCCCGCCGCCGCGGTCACTCACCGAGACCACCACATCGCGGGCCTCGGCCCATTCGGTGTCGCAGATCTCGCGGACAGTGCGCAACATCCCGGTAGCCAGACCATGAGCGGCAAGCACCTCCTCGAACGTGACCGGATCGGTCACCGTGGCCGCCCATTCCTGCATCACATCGATCAACGCGGGAAGGTTGGCAAGCCTGCTCGGAACATCAACGAACCGCGGATCCGAAGCCAACTCGGGTTTGCCTATCGCGGCGATGTAGCGATCGAAGGTACCCCGCTCGGCCGGATGGCCACTGACGACAACGGTCTCACCGTTGGCCACGGTCAACACCGGGTAGTCGCCGGGCTGAAAGCTGCGGATCCAGTCAGCTTCGAGCGGCCCGTCCCACAGGTGATCGTGGACGTGCTCGTTCACGTAGAGCATCGTTTGTGCCATGGAGATATCGATCCAGTCGCCTCGCCCCGTGCGCTCGCGTTTGAACAGCGCCGCCAGAATCCCGCTTGCGCATTCGAGTGAGGTGTAAACGTCGGCATGACTGTGCGGATCGTTCGCGTAGTGGGTGATACCCGTAGACCTCGCCCTGGCATCACCCTGAGCTTTGGTGACACCAGTCTCGGCACCCACCACCGGCGCATAGGCCCGGCGGTGCACCCACGGGCCGGTCTGCCCATACCCACTGATTGACGCGTAGACGATCCGGGGATGAATGGCTGAAACCGCCTCATAGCCAAGGCCCATCCGCTCCATCACGCCAGGCCGGAAGTTCTCGACCAACACATCGCACTGCTCAGCGAGTTGCAGCAGTACCTGCCTTCCTTCTGGCTTGGCCATGTCCAGGCTGACGTTGCGTTTTCCGGTGTTCTGCTGGATGAAATAGCTCGCCAAACTGTTCACCCGCGGATTCGCGAACCTGGTCATGTCGCCATCGGGCGGCTCGACCTTGATCACGTCGGCACCGAGGTCGCACAACATCCGCGTGCAATGCGGCCCGCTGAGCACTCGTGTCAGATCGAGCACCCGGATGCCATCCAACGGGCGTGGGCGGCGGGCGGCGGACGGTTCCGAATCCATCGACGCACGGTACTTCGCCGTCGTCGCCGCAGACCCACCCACGCGCTTTCCGTACGTGCCGTACGGCGAGCGGCTGACACCTGGTGCGTCCAGGCAGAAGTTCCCTGATGGTGGAGTGCGTTTGGTGGTGGGTTGTTGTGAGCAGGCTGTCACGAAATGTGGGTGGGGTTGGCGGCACCGGGCTGTGCGGGGAGGATCGCGTCGACTTTCATGTCGCCAGCCCCGATAACTCGACGCGACTCCTCCCACGACGGCTAGGTCCGGCGGGCGGACTGCCAGACGTCAGTCGTTCAGCGCGCGGTCTCGGCCCCTTCCATGGGGGGTCTTCAAGATTTCCTTGCTGATCTTGCCGGGTCGGTCAGCTGCGTGAGACCCCAGCATGGGCCGACTTGTTGAAATTGGAACGCTTCGCTAGTCGCCGCCAACGACTCTTCACCGGCCCGCTACGCGACGCCGTGATGATGGCCAACACATGGTGCATCTGGCCCGGCTGCCCACGACCCGCCGGACACTGCCAAGCAGACCACCTACTCCCATCGGGACACACCGCGCGAACCAAAACCGGCAAGGGCGGACTAGCGGCAACCCAGGTGACCAACCGCTACAAGCGGTGTGAAGCGCCAACGACTGAGACACACGCGAACCACCTGGCACTCGCCTCGCGAACTGTCGACCCCGACATTGAACCTACTTCTGCGGCTGACACCTAGTGTCACGGAGATGCATGACGACCGGATGCTGGTGGAGAAGCGAATCGAGCGAGAGCTGTGGCAACGGGTGCTGCCCCACCTGTACTCGCAGTCGCAACCACTGACCGCCGAGGCATGGGAAGTACCGGGTGAACCGGTGTCGTTCGACGAGGCGAAACGTCAGGACTACACGCCATTCTCCCTGGGCGGGGCATGGGGGCGACCATGGGGAACGACGTGGTTCCGGTTGCGTGGCGATGTGCCACCCGAGTGGGCGGGCCGACGGATAGAAGCTGTGATCGACCTGGGGACCGGGATGAAGGCCGCAGGCTTCCAGGCCGAGGGGCTGGTCTGGACCGATGATGGCCCGTTGCAGGGCATCCATCCCCGGCGCACTGCGGTGATGCTGCCCGCTCAGCGACCGGGACCGTTCACGTTGGTGGTCGAGGCTGCCGCGAACCCGATGTTGCCGATCCGGTTTCAGCCAACGCCGTTGGGCTCGCTGCGCACCGCTGGCGATCATCCGCTGTATCGATTGACCCGCGCGGAGGTGGCCGTGCGCGACGATGAAGTGTTCGCCTTGCTGGTCGACATCGAGGTGTTGTTCGAGCTGATGAAGGCACTACCGCTCACAGACCCACGTCGAGCGCGACTACTGCGCACCTTGGAGGACGCCTTCGACTCGATCGACGTACGGCATGTGTCGGCAACCGCGTCCTCGGCGCGTGCAGTACTCCGACCTGCGCTCGATGTGCCAGCCCGGGCGAGTTCGATGCACGTGATCGCCGTGGGGCACGCGCACATCGACTCGGCATGGCTGTGGCCGATCCGCGAGACGGTACGCAAGTGCGCCCGCACGTTTGCCTCGGCTGTTCGGGCGATGGACGAATACCCGGACTACCGGTTCGTCTGCTCGCAGGCCGCGCAGTACGACTGGATCGAACGGCAGTATCCAGCGCTGTTCCAACGGATCCGCGACAAGGTCGCAAACGGACAGTTCGTGCCGGTCGGTGGGATGTGGGTCGAAGCCGACATGAACCTGCCGAGCGGCGAGAGCCTCATTCGCCAGATGGTTCACGGCCAGCGGTACTTTGAGACCAGGTTCGGCATCCGCTGCAACGAGGTCTGGATCCCCGACGTGTTCGGCTATCCAGCCTCGCTCCCGCAGATTTTTGCTGCGGGCGGGTGCCGGCGGTTCATTACCCAGAAGCTGAGCTGGAACAAGCAGAACCGGTTCCCGCACAACACGTTCTGGTGGGAGGGGCTCGATGGCACAAGGGTGCTGACCCACTTTCCGCCGGTCGACACCTACAACGCGGAGGTGGTGTCGGGCGAGATGGTGTTCAGCGAGCACAACTTCCGTGAGCACGGTTGGAGCGACTGGGCGCTGATGCCGTACGGCTACGGCAACGGTGGCGGAGGACCAACGATCGAGATGATCGAGCGGGGCCGCCGGATGCGCAACCTGGACGGCGTGCCGCGCCTGCAATTGGGCACCACCGACGAGTTCTTCGACCATCTCGAGCATGAGGTGGTACAAGGCGCACCGGTCCCCGTGTGGCGCGGTGAGTTGTACTTCGAGATGCACCGCGGCACCCTCACCAGCCAGATCGAAACCAAGGTCGGCAACCGACGATGCGAGCGGTTGCTGCGAGAGGTCGAACTGTGGTGGGCCGCCGGCGGTGTACTACCGGCGGAGGTGGTGGACGAACTGGTCGAGCTGTGGAACGAGGTACTGCTGCAGCAGTTCCACGACATCATCCCCGGTTCTTCGATCGCATGGGTCCATGCCGATGCAGAGGCGGCACACGCGAGAGTCGCAGCGCGACTGGAAGAGTTGATCGATGCCGCTGTCGAGCGGCTACCTGTGCATGGTTGGGTCGTCGCCAACGCAGCTAGCCACCGACGGCGTGAACTTGTTGCATCTGCACATACTCCAAGTGGCGACGGCCCGACCCAACTGCTATCCACGGGCAAGACCCTCGCCTACGTCGAAGTACCCGGATCTGCGCTCGCCGCACTCGCCGCCCGGCCTATCGACGACCGCGTGGTCACCACCGAGCACACGATCACGAACGGTCACATCTGCGTGCGGTGGGATCTGGAGGGCACGATCACCTCGATCATCGACGTGGTCCGCGGACGAGAGTTGCTACCGGCCGGGCGACCCATCACGCTCGAAATCGCACCCGATCACCCTGTGGAGTACGACGCGTGGGACCTCGAATCGTGGACCCCGGGCCTCGGCGCACCGGTCGGCGGCGTCAGTTCGGTGACGTTCGTGGAGCGAGGCCCGTTGATGGCCCAGGTGCGCGTCGAGCGCACATTCGGGTCGTCAATGTCCACCACGACCTACACGGTGCGAGCCGGCAGCGCGCGACTGGACATCGGGTTCGACATCGACTGGCACGAGGACGAGCAATTGCTCTCGCTCATGGTGCCGCTCGATGTTCGTTCCGAGACGGCTGCATGCGACATCCAGTTCGGCCACGTGATGCGACCTACGCATGGCAGCAGTCCGTGGGACGCCGCCAAGTTCGAGGTGTGTGCGCATCGCTACGTCGATCTCTCCGAGCCCGGTTTCGGGGTGGCCGTCTTGAATGACGGCCGCTTTGGGCACCGACTGTTCGATGGTGGAGTGCGAGTTTCTCTGCTGCGCGCCGCCAAGTTTCCCGATCCGGATGCCGACATCGGCCGACACCAGGTGACCATTGCCATATTGCCCCACGGCGCAGGGCTCCACGAGGTGTTGCATGAAGCCGAGTCGTTGAACCTCCCGTTGCGCGTCATCGAGACCACATCCGTCGGTACTGCGTCCATCCCCGCCCCAGTGGTCACGATCGATCACGCCGGTGTGCAACTCAGCGCGGTGAAGCGCGCCGATGACGGCAGCGGCGATCTCATCGTGCGCCTGCACGAAGCATGCGGCGACCGCTCGTCGCTCACCATCGCAGCATCGAGTCGCCTTGTCGCCGCCCTGCGTTGCAACGCCTTAGAGGAGCCGGGCGACGCCCTCGACGTAGCCGATGGAATCGTGGCGCTGGTACTGCGGCCGTTCGAACTGGTCACGTTGCGCCTCAGAACTGCCTGACCCGATAACCCCTGCAGCCGCGTACCAGCCCGGCTACTGCAGGCCGAGGTGGCGCATCGCTACCGCTGTGTAGATGGCGGTGCCATCCACCATCGCCGACTCGTCGAAGAACACGCGGTTCGAGTGATTCGGCGCGGCAGTGGCTGCGTTGCGATCGAGCGGGGTGGCACCCAGAAACATCATCGTGCCGGGCACGGCCTCGATGACGTAGCTGAAGTCCTCGGCACCCATCACCGGATTGGGGAGCCTGATCATCTTGTCGGCACCCACCAGATCACGCGCCACCCCCATGCTGAACTCGGTGAAGGCGGCGCTGTTGACCGTGACGGGGTAGCCGAGCGCAACGTTCACCTCGACCGTGGCATCGTGGGCCGCTGCCACTCCCTCTGCAACCCGGCGGATGCCATCGTGCACCTTGCGGCGAGTGGATTCACTGACGGCCCGAATGGTTCCTTGGATCTCAGCAGTTTCGGGAATCACGTTCGTGGTGGTGCCCGCGATGATCCGCGCCACGGTGACGATGGTGGGATTGAAGACGTCGATAGTTCGGGTGACCATGGTCTGCAACGCCTGAACAATCTCGCACGCGACGGGGATCGGATCGAGAGCGCGATGCGGTTCGCTGGCATGGCCCCCGCGGCCCGTGACCACGATTGACATCGTATCGCTCGAGGCCATGCACGGTCCAGGTCGAGTGCTGACGAACCCGACCGGCGCGGCCGACGAGATGTGCATCGCGAACGCGCCGGTAACTGGCGAGGGGCTGCCGTCGAGCGCGTGCGGGCCCACGTTGAGGATGCCCTCCTCGAGCATGTACCGCGCACCGGCATACCCCTCCTCTCCCGGTTGGAACATGAACAACACCCGGCCGGAGAGGTCGGCGGCGCGCGTCGATAACAGCCGAGCCGCGCCGACCAGCATGGCCGTATGCGTGTCGTGACCGCAGGCGTGCATGGTGCCCTCGTTGCGCGACGAGAAATCGAGGCCGGTGTCTTCGGGCATCGGCAGCGCGTCCATGTCGCCGCGCAACAAGATCGTGGGTCCCGGTTTACCGCCCGTGAGCATCGCTGCGATGCCACTCGTGGTCTCGTGCAGGGTGAGGTCGAGGGGGAGTCCTTCCAGGGCCCCCAACACGGTCTCACGTGTGACGGGTAGGTGGTTCCCCAGCTCAGGCCACTGGTGAAGCGTGCGTCGTAGCTCGACAAGATCATCCAGCAGATCCCGTGCCTCTTCGCGCAATGTCTCGGTGGTCATTGCCGGATGATAGTCAGCACGGGTGACCACCTCGCACCGCCGACCGATGCACCACGAACCCGGACTCGAATTGGTCGATGTCGTCGATGACACCGACACCGTGACGCACACTGTATCGCGAGCCGAGATGCGCGCTGGCCGACTGCGGCATCGCGCCGTATTCATCGGAGTCGTACACCCCGATGGGCGGGTGCTTGTACATCAGCGGAGCCATGCAAAGGACCTGTGGCCAGGAATGTGGGATCTTGCCGTCGGGGGTGTCGTCGGCGCCGGCGAGCGGTACGACGAAGCCGCCACGCGTGAACTCGCGGAGGAGATCGGCATTGCCGATGCACAACCGCTGTTGATCGGCGGCGGAGCGTTCAGTGATGAGTCCGTGGATCTGATCGGGCGGTGTTACACGGTGGTCACACCGGGGCCCTTTCACTTTGCCGACGGCGAAGTGATCCAGGCCGAGTGGGTTCCCCTGTCCGCTCTCGCAACCATGATCTGCGAGCGCGAGTTTCTCCCCGACTCGGTTGCGTTGTTGCTCGCGCTGCTGTTGAACGGGTGACCTTTCCCCGGTCCGTTGTGCACTGTCCCACATGATGTCGTGGCCGGCGCGGAAGTCCGGCTCGAACAACGAGGAGACACCATGCTGACGTACGGAGCAAACCCAGAACAGCTCACCAGTCTTGGCCGGAACATGAAGCAGCAGATCGAGGCAATCAACGGCGTCATCAGCGCCGTAGGGGGTGCGCTCGGTGGCACCACGTGGACCGGTCCGGCCCGCGACCAGTTCGAATCGGAGTGGAACACTCAGTTCCGCACTGCGCTCAGCCGGCTCACCGAAGCGTTCGACGCTGCCGGCCAGGACTGCATCAATCGGTCGACCGACCTCCAACGGGTGATGGGGCCACGCTGAACGGATGCGGTCATGCCGGATACGATGCTGGGCGTGCTGATCGTCGAGTTCACCATCGAGCCATTCGTCGAGGGTCATCCGGGCCCCCACGTACTCTCGGCGATCGCGGCCGCCGAGACACTTGGTGCCATTGTCGAGTTCGGTCCATTCGGGTCCAGCATCCGTATACCTGCGGCCAGCGTGGGCGAGGTCAGCGGTGCGGTACTCGACGCAGCGTTCGCCAACGGGGCCACCCATGTCACGCTGCATGCGGCCCACTTGCATGACACCCCCGTCGAACCCCAGGGGCGCTCATGAACTCGCGACTGCCGCATCACCCGCTTGTGGCAGCAGTGAAACCGATCATCGAGTCACTCGGCGCTCAGGTGTTGGCACTTGCCGACCGTCTGCCCGGCGACCTACCGCTCACCTGGGAAGGTGCTGAGGTTGCAGTCGTTCGCAGCGCGGCGCTGCACGGCGCACTCGACCGTCTGATCGACGGAGTCGAGCGCGAGTTGGGCGACCAACTCCCGCACCTGTCACGTGAGTACAAACAACGCGCGATCCGACTGCTCGATGAACGCGGTGCGTTCACCCTTCGCCGCGCGGTGGAAGACGTCGCCGACGCGATGGGTGTCAGCCGCATCACTGTGTACAACTACCTCAACGCGCTGCATCGCACGCCCTGAGCGCGGTGCACGACCTGATGGGCCAGCGCCGCTACGAACAGTTCGATGTCATCGGATTCGATGCTGATGACACGCTGTGGCAGAGCGAGGACGGATTCCGATCCAACGAATTGCGGTTCGTCGAGCTGATCTCGCCCTACACCGCGATGGGGATCGACATCAGGGCCGCGCTCACGGCCACCGAACGAAAGAACCTCGGCACCTTCGGGTACGGCGTCAAATCGTTCGCCATCTCGATGGTCGAGGCGGCGATCACCATCTCGGCCGGTGCTGTACCTGTCGAAGTGATCTCGCAACTCGTCAACATGACGCGTGATCAACTCGAAGCACCGGTGCACCTGCTGCCCTTCGTACCCGAGGTCTTGGAGCAGGTTGGTTCTGCCACCAAGCTGGTACTCATCACCAAAGGTGACCTGGTCCACCAGACGCACAAGATCCAAACAAGCGGTCTTGCACACCATTTCGACCACCTCGAGATCGTGCTCGAGAAAGACGTCGAAACGTATGCGGGCCTGTTGCACAGGTTCGGTGTAGCCCCAGACCGGTTCCTGATGGTCGGCAACAGCGTGCGCAGCGACATCCTGCCAGTGATGGCACTCGGTGGGCACGGCGTTCATGTGCCCTACCACATGTTGTGGGAGCTCGAACACGTCGACCACAACGAGCTCATCGTCGAACTGGCTTCGCTCGCCGAACTCCCCGCGTGGTTGGGATACGACTGAACAACGGAGTCAGAGGCGGCGCAACGACACGTTCGTCACGCGGTGATCGGCACCCTTGCGCACGATCAGGCTGGCGCGAGCCTTCGTGGGCTCGATGTTCTCGCGCAAGTTCTTGCCATTGATCTCGCGCCAGATGTTGCGCGCCGTCTCGATGGCCTCATCGATGCTCAGCTGCGCGAAGTGTTGAAAGAAGCTGTCCGGGTTCTGGAACACCGTGTCGCGCAGTTTGAGGAACCGTTGCACGTACCACTCCTCGATGTGGGACTCGTCGGCGTCGAGAAAGATGCTGAAGTCGAAGTAGTCACTGACGAACTCGGCGGTGTCTGCGTCGGCTCCACGAGTGCCTACTTGCAGCACGTTGAGCCCCTCGACGATCACGATGTCGGGTCGGCGAACCACCACCTCGTCGCCGTCGACGATGTCGTAAACGACGTGGCTGTAGACGGGCGCCGTGGCCTCCTCTGCTCCACTCTTGAGCTGACGCAGGAACTCGATCAGCCTGCGCGTGTCGTAACTCTCCGGAAACCCCTTGCGATTCATGATCCCACGCTCGGTGAGCACCCGGTTCGGGTACAGGAACCCGTCGGTCGTGATGAGGTCGACCTGCGGATGGTCGGGCCACCTGGCGAGCAACGCCTGCAGAATGCGGGCGAACGTGCTCTTGCCGACAGCGACGCTGCCCGCCACACCGATGATGTACGGCACCTTCGGTGACAACGTGCCCAGAAACGCAGCCGACACCTTGTGCAGGTTCTGCGTTGCTGCCACATACAGATTCAACAACCGAGTGAGCGGCAAGTACACCGCTGCCACTTCGTCGAGATCGATCCGGTCGTTGATTCCACGCAGGCCGATGAGGTCCTTCTCGCGCAACGTGAGCGGCGTGGCGGCCCTGAGGTCTGCCCACTCATCGCGATCGAAGGTGAGATACCGGGCAGCGGCTTCGGTCACGGGGCGAAACCCTACGCTGGTCGGATGGCACGATCGCAACCCGTCGAGGGAAATCATCCCGGCGGGCCGAAGCAGCGCAAGGCCCTCGGTCAGTGGTTCACGCCCGCGGCGCTCGTCGATCATGTCGTCGATCTGGCGCTCGGCGGCGCAAGATCGCCGATTCGAACCGTGCTCGACCCTGCGTGCGGCGACGGTCGATTTCTCGAAGCGATCGCCCGCCGACTCGGCCCGTGCGTACGTCTGACGGGCGTCGACATCGATGAACATGCCGTAGCGGCAGCACGGGCCAACGTGCCCCACGCCGACATTCGACATGACGATTCGCTCGCCCGCGACTGGGCGGACGAGCAGTTCGATCTCGTCATCGGCAACCCGCCGTTCTTGAACCAACTCGCTACGGCAACCACCCGCGGCGGACCATCGCGGTTCGGTGGCGGCTCATACGCCAATTCGGCCGCAGAGTTCCTCGCGCTCGCCAGCCTGCTGGCTCGCGACCACGGCGGCCGTGTGGCGTTGGTGCTGCCGCAGTCGGTTTTGACCACACGTGATGCCGGTCCAATTCGCGCCGCCGTCCAGACGCGAATGACGATCATGCACGCCTGGTGGTCGATCGCGACCGTGTTCGAAGCAGCCGTCCACACCTGCGTGCTCGTACTCGAGACCGGGCTCGGGAACAGGCCCGTCACCCGCACCTACGGGCGCGATTTCGGCATTCGAGAACCGGTGATCCCCGGCGATGCATGGGGCCGTCTACTGATCGAAGCGCCGTCCCCGCTGCCGGCTACGGCACGATCGAACGGACCCGTTCTCGGCGACATCGCCGAGTTCACCGCCGACTTCCGTGATCAGTACTACGGGCTGATCGGCGCTGTCGGCGATGAGATGGCCGGTCCCCCGCTGATCACGAGCGGCCTGATCGACCCGGGCGTATGCCGGTGGGGTGAGCGGCCTGTCCGGTTTGCCAAGCGCACGTTTGAGGCTCCACGGGTCGATCTGGATCGCCTCAGCCCGAAGCTGCAGCGCTGGGCGTCACAGCGACTGGTCCCGAAGATCCTGATCGCCAATCAGACCCGGCTGATCGAGGCTGTGGTCGATCGCGACGGCGCCTGGTTGCCGAGCGTGCCGGTCATCACCTGTACCACGCGACAACTCGACCAGGTCTGGCACGTGCTGTCATCTCCAGTGGCTACCGCCTGGGCACACGAACACGCAGCCGGAAGCGGGCTATCACCTACGTCGGTTCGGCTGACCGCCACGCTGCTGGCCGGCATCCCGCTGCCGGATTAGCCAACTCAACGTCGGCGACTGACAGCCCGCCCGCCGGGCCTACCCGCTGTTGCGGTGCCAAGTCGCGTCGAGTTATCGGCGCTGGCGACATGAAAGTCGACGCGATACTCCCCGCTACGCCTTTCTGGCAGGAGTCGCGTCGAGTTATCGGGGCTGGCGACATGAAAGTCGACGCGATACTCCCCGCTACGCCTTTCTGGCAGGAGTCGCGTCGAGTTATCGGGGCTGGCGACATGAAAGTCGACGCGATCCTGCCCGCACAGCCGTCGTGGTCGCTGATCCAGACTTCCACCACGCCCGCCTGTCATACAACGAACGTTCACGCTCCAGCGCGACCGCACGGCCGGGATCGGGACCGGGTACCGCCAACCCCACCAGCATTTTGCGACAACCTGTTGACAACAACCCAACGCCAAAGCTCAGCCCTGATGCCCGTCCCGGGCCATAGTTGAACTCGCTCCGCTCCGAGCGATCTGACTGCAACGGCCGGGTGGGGTGAGTTGAGTTGGGGAGAAGCAAGCACATTTCCGAGATTCGTCAACCCAGTTTGACAACCATGGCAAGTGAACATGACGCCGTTGCCGAGTTGATCACCTGGCGTCGCTAGCGCAGGGTTTGCATTCAATCAACTAATGCTGGGATGCACTAGTACAGGGTCAGCGCGACCAGGGGGCGCTGGGCGACACTGCGCCATCGCCACCCGTGAGCACATCGACGCCATCGTCGGTGACCAACAGCGTGTGCTCGAACTGCGCCGTGCGCTTGCCATCGGTGGTGACCGCCGTCCAGTCGTCGTCCCACATCCGGTGTTGCCATGCGCCGACAGTGATCATCGGCTCGATCGTGAACGTCATGCCCGGCCGCATGATGGTGGTCGAGCGCGGGTCGTAATAGTGCAACACCTGAATGTCGGTATGGAACTGCTCGCCGATGCCATGTCCGATGAATGCCTTCACTACGCCATACCGATGTTTCTTGGCGTGGGCCTCGATCGCACGGCCGATGTCGCTGAGCGGCCGGCCTGGCCGTACCGCCTCGATGCCGTGCCACATGCACTCCTCGGTCACCTTGACCAACTCGTGGCTGGCGGGGTCGACCTCGCCGACGAAGAACGTGGCGTTGGTATCGCCATGAACCCCGCCGATGTAGGTGGTGACATCGAGATTGACGATGTCGCCGTCTTGCAATACCCGAGAGTCGGGGATGCCGTGACAGATGACCTCGTTGACACTGGTGCACACACTCTTCGGGTAGGCGCTGTAGTTGAGCGGGCTGGGATACGCGTCGCGTTCGATACACAGGTCGTGCACGTATACGTCGATCGCATCGGTGGTGATGCCGGGCCGCACAAACTCACCGGCGAGGCGCAACACGTCCGAAGCCATTGTGCATGCATGACGCATGCGGTGGATGATCTCGGTCGACTTGACCCGATCTTCTGCCCACCGTGTGACGATGCCGCTGTCTGCATACGCAGGGCGAGGGATGTGAGCTGGCACCGTTCGCATCGGCGAGATCGTGCCTTGCAACACCCTGCCCTCGAGTGGCTTGTGGCAGCGCTTGTACTTGCGACCGCTGCCGCACCAGCAGGCGTCGTTGGCTTGCGGTAGGAAAGCAGGAGGTTGAGCGGGCTGCAACACGATCAGCAGGTTATCGCTCTCATTTCCACGGCGCTTTCCGCGGCGACAATCTCACTGTCCGACATAGACCGTATGCATTCCTCACGTTCTCCTCAAGAACCCGCTACCTGCCGACTCCGTAGCGCTCAGCGAATCTACGGTCTGCGAGCCAACAGGGGGACCGAGAAACTCGGGGGAGCAGACATGCTTGGGCAATCGAACAGTTCGGCAGGGGCGACAGCGATCATTGCGCCGCGTTCACGGATGTGGTCGGGCACCACTACCCGTGACCGCCCGTTCATCAAGCGGGTTGCGGTTCCTCGACCGACTGCATCGACGTGGTCCGTGGTGCCTGGCGCGGCCAAGCTGGTAGCTGGCCTCGCGTGCGTTGTGCACCTGGCCGTCATGGTTCGCCTTTGGGGCCCACACCAACTGGTCGAGGTGATGGCGGTCGGCATTGTCAGCATGTTGCTCGCCGCTGCGGCGCTGATCGATCATGCGGCACAACGAATCCCCAACGACTTGTTGTCGTGGGGCGCGATCGCATTGTTGGTGGCGGCAGCGCTGGGTGGCAGTGCCACACTCGATCACATCGCTGTGGGGGTTGCGCTCGCCGCCCTACCAATGCTGATCGTCTTGCTCACCCGCGGGATCGGCATCGGCGACGTCAAGATGGCCGCAGTAGTCGGCGGGGCAGCCGGCATCGTGCATCCGTTGGCGGCCATCGGGGCAGTGTTCGCGATGGCGCTCGCAAGTGGCCTGTACGGCATGGCCACGGGCCGCCACCGGGTCGCCCTCGGACCTTGGCTGTGGGGCGGCCTACTGGCGAGCACCACTGCGACAACGGTGACACTGCACCTTCTGGGGGACGCGAGGTGAGCGCTCCTACCGTCGCCAAACCCACACGGCGCGCACATGAGCCAGCCGTAGTGAAACCGGGGCAGAGCACCAAAGCACGCACCAGGGTGAGGGTGCAGTGGTTGGCACTCGGTGCGGCTCTCACCGTGCTCGCAGGCACGCTCGTGGCATGGTCGCTGACCCGTGCTGCCGACCGAGTGCAAGTTGTCAGCGTCGCCAGACCGGTCGCCGCAGGCGACATCATCGAAGCGGGTGACCTCACCACAGCAGCCGTGGCATTCGACGGCGTCGTCCAAGGTCTGGTACCGGCGGCGTCGATCGCCCGAGTGGTTGGGCAAGTCGCCACGATCGATCTAGGCGCCGGAGTGCTCCTGAGCATCGGCATGTGGGCCCATGACGGCGACATCGCACCCGATGAGCGCACCGTGGGCGCCGTGCTCCGCGCCGGGAGATTCCCCAACGGTCTGGCCCATGGATCGACCGCGTTAGCGATCGGCGTGGCAACACCGACGGCGACCGCGGACCCCAATGATCAGGGCACAGCGGTGCGGGTGCTCGACGTTGACGTTGCCGAGGATGGGTCGCTCCACGTCACGCTCGCGGTGCCAGCCGACCATGCCGCCGCAGTAGCGAGCCTGTCTGCGACCCTCGAGTTGGTGCTGGTCGGTGTGCCATCTGTGACCGCTGAGACCACACCGGCATCTACACCGGCATCCACACCGGCATCCACACCGGCATCCGCAGCATCCACCGAGATCGGCGCTGGATCGTGATCGTCGGCGTAGGTACCTGGCGAGGAACTGGGGCGACCACCACCGCCTTGCTCGTTGCGCGGATGCTGTCGGCACAAGGCGAGCGTCCATGGCTGATCGAAGCAGACCCCGCCGGCGGCACGCTTGCCGGTCGCCTCCCCTTAGTACCCGACCATGCGGGAGGGCTCGAACGGATCGCGTTTCCGGCCGGTCGCCTTACGATGACCGAGCGCTTCGAGACCGTCGCTGGTGACGTCTACGGAGTGCGGCTCATTACCGCGCCCGGTGACCCATTTCGTGGATGGGCCTGCCACACGCCGCGACTGGCATGGGCACCGTCGCTTCGCGAGTTGGATGGCCCGGTCGTGATCGACCTCGGTCGCCAGCACGGTGGAGCACCCACGTCGGCGGTTCTGGAACAACTCGACGTGCTGCTGCTGACCACGACCCCCGACCCGGTCTCGGTGGTATCCACGCTCGAGTGGGCCCGGTTGCTCGGCCGAGTATCGCCGGCCGATGCTGGGCTTCCACTCGACCTGGTACGTCTCGCAGTCGTCGATCTTCCGATCGGCCATGAGCGCGTTCCCCGCGCTCACGCCGAGGACGAACTCGGCGACCGTTTCGCCGGGTGGCTGCCATGGTCGCCCGATGTCGTCGATCTGATTCTTCGAGGTGCCGACCCCACTGACCGACGCCTTCGCCGGCAGCCGTTGATCCAAGCGACCGAGCAGTTGTGCGATCGTCTTCGCACCTGGGCACCGACCGAGTCGCTGCCATGATGAGCGACGACGAACTCGACGTGCTCGCGGCCGATGTGCGCCGCTCATACGGAGACCGATTCCCCGTACCGCGTCGCGACGAGACCGCCGCTGACCGTGAGTTACGTGAGGAGATCACCCGCGACGTCATCGAGACAACCGTGCTGATCGAGGTCGAGGCGCAGCGACTGGCGAACCGTCAGGCACCGCTCAACGAACTCGAACAGTCCACACTGGTCGAACGGATCGTGTCCGAGATGTTCGGACTACCCAAACTGCTGTCGGTTCTTCGCGATCCCGATGTGACCGACGTCTTGGTCTTCGGAGCCGATCCGGTGCGCGTCGAATACGCGGACGGCACACGACGATCGTTACCGGGACTGGTCCGCCGGGATCGCGACCTCGAGCGGATCATCTATGACACCGCCACCGCTCGGCGCAGACCCTTCAATCGTGAGAACCCCTTCGTCGACCTCGAACTGGAGTCGGGTGTTCGCTTCCATGGCGAGGGATTCGACGTGGTCGGCCGCCCACTCATCACCATCCGGCGCGCCTCGGTGTTCGGCTCCACGCTGGAACACCTGGCCGACCGTGGGATGCTGCACGAGGGCGCGGTCAGTCTGCTCCGCGCCGCTATCGCCGCCGACATGTCGATCGTCGTGGCCGGGCGAATGGGCTCCGGAAAGACGACCTTGCTGCGCGCGCTGGTGGGCGAGGTCGACAGCAACGACGTGATCATCACCGTCGAAACCGACTTCGAGCTGAACCTCGGGCAACTCGGTACCCATCCCTTCGTTCACGCGTACCAGTCGAGGATCCCGTCCACCAGCGACGGTGTGGGGATCACCTGCGCCGACATGATGGTGCCGGCAGTGCGCACCAGGGCCGACTGGATCATCGTCGGCGAAGTGCGAGGTGGTGAAGGCGCCGCCATGGTGCAGGCCATGTCGATCGGGCAGGGTGCGATGGCGACTGTTCATGGCGGGTCGGCCAAGGACGGGTTGGAACGGTTGGCCGAGCTGATTGCACATCATCACGGCACCGATCTGCACATGGCGAGATGGCAGGTGTACCGCAGCGTCGATCTGGTGGTTCACACCCACGGCAACAACGTGACCGGCAGAGTGGTGACCGAGATCGTGGCCCCGTCCGTCGAGGAAGACGGTGCACGATTCATCATCCACCCTCTACTCGCGCGCAGGTCCGGGGCGGCGAGCCGGATGGGGGTGCCGGCGCGAGAACCACAGCGGTTGATGCTCGAACGCCTTATCGAGGCCGATCCGGACTTCGATCCCTCACGCTGGCACCTCGACGTCGCGGGTGCGGGTCGGTGACCGATGTTTGCGTCTGGACTACCCACCTCGTCGGCCGTGCTGGGAACCGTGGTGCTGGTGGCGGCGGCGCTCGTGTGCATGCAGCGCGCCTTCTCGTCACCAGGGTCTCCACGCCCTACCTCACCTGCAACCTCACCTGCTGCTTCCCAGATCTCGTCCGGTACAGCACGCGAGCAGCCTGACCAAGCGAGCCTTTTCCGCAATGTCGGCCGACAGCGAATCGCGGTCGGCCTTGCCGCTGGATTCGTGGTCCTGCTCCTCACCAGATGGCTGGCGCTCGGCGTGTCGGCGGCCGTGCTGGTAGTGATCTGGGGACGACTCGTCCGCGATCATCGCGCCGACGACGAGCGCCGACGCATCGAAGCCATCGCGAAGTGGCTCGAAGACCTGCGCGACACACTGCGCGGCTCATCGGTGGGCGCCGAGGAGGCGCTCGAACAGGTCGCCCAGCGACCGCCCGAGGCAATCCGTGAGGCACTTTCCACATTCGTGTTTCGCCGCCGTCAGGGAATGCGAACCGAAGACGCTCTTGCTGATCTCGCCGAATCGTTGCACCACCCCACAGCGGATGCAGCCATAGCCGCCATCCGCCTCGTGGTCAGCGGTGCGGCCGGGGCGGGTCGCCTGTACCCGACGGTCGATGCGTTGGCTGCCGCAGCCCGCGATGAGGTGAGCGCACGTGAGCGGGTCGACCGCACACGCACCGTGTACCAATCGTCGATGAAGCGGCTGATCGTCATCGGCATCGTGTTGATCGCCTATCTACGACTGGCCGCCGGTGACCTGCTCAACGCGTACAACTCCCCCGCCGGACAGATGTTCTTGTTGCTGCCGCTGTCGATGTGGGCGGGGTGCATCGTCTGGCTTCGCAGCCTGTGCCGCTACGACGAACCGAATCGTTACCGAATCGTTACCGCCGACGACGAACCATCCACCCCAACCGCCTCAGCTGCACCAGCCGAACGATCGCAGGCACCGAAATGAACGCAATTCGTGTTGCCGGAATCGTCGCCGTGCTCGCCGCTGCAGCATTGGCCGCGGTGGTGCGCGCGATCGTGCCGCCACGACGGTCGATGGCGCAGGTTCGCGCCGCTCTCTACAGCCCCGGCAAGTTCGCTGCAAACGCTGCAACCGGCACCGCCGGCTCAGGCGACCGCTGGCCGGTCGGGCCGATTGCGAACGGGGCGATCGGTCTGCGCATCACAGCGCGATGGGGCAACGGGTTGGAGTTGGCCGAACTGACTGTTGTCGACGTGACCACCCGGGTATTGGTCGCACTCGCTGCCGGAACAGGGATCGTGTTGCTTTCCGCTTCGGCGCTCGCCGCCCTCGGCGTAGCACCGCCGTCGCCGCTGTGGGTCGTCGCTGCGCTCGTCGTCGGAGCAGCATTCGGTCTCGTCATGTGGAGCGACACCGGCAGTAAAGTCGAACGACGACGACGAGAGTTCGGGCGTGCCGTTAACGATTTCGTGCAACTCGTCGCCGTCGGTCTGACCACCGATCAGAGCGTCGACCAGGCGATCCAATTTGCCCTGTCGGTAGGCGATAGCGCGATGTTCGGTCGTTTGCGCCATGAGTTGGCAACCGCTCCACTGCGAGGCGTACCTATCTGGGAGGCCCTCGAACAACTCGGCGACCGCTACGACCAACGCGAGTTGCGTGATCTTGGTAGTTCGATCGAGCGACAGGGCACCCAGGGAGTCTCGATCACCACCACGGTTTCGACGATGGCTGCGGCGATGCGGGCGCGTTCGTTGGACGCGCTGGAGCGCGATGCCGACCAGGCCAACGCGAACCTTTCCGGGCCCACCGTGTGCTTCGTGGTCACCACCGTCGTGTTTCTTGCCTACCCACTCGCACTACGGATCGGCGAGGCGTTCGGCGGCTGAGTTCTCCACTCGTGATCAACCGGTCACGAGCCCGACCCCGGCCGACGGCCGGATCCCAGAAAGGCAAGACAACTATGGATAGTTACCTACTCCCACTCGGCGTATGGGCCCAACTCATGATCGGCGACCTGCGAGCCCGCGCGACAGATGCGTGGCATCGTCGCAACGACGAGACAGGCGTCGACGAGGCGGTCACCAAGATGATCTGGCTCGCCGTAGGCATCGGTGTCGCCGTTGTCGCGACAGCGTTCTTCATCAGCATCTTCAACACCGCCAAGTCCAGCGTGCCGGACCCGATACCGCCGACGCCGTGACGTCGCTGCCTCGCCAGGAACGCGACCGAGGCGCGGTAGACGTCTCGATCGAGATGCTGTTCGGGTTGTGCCTTGCGCTGCTTGTGCTGCTTTCCGTGTTCGAGGCTGTGGCGTTCTGGCATGCGCGCAACATTTACGACGACGCTGCCGCCGAAGGTGCTCGCGTCGCAGCGGCCTACGACGGCACCTGCGCCGACGGCATCGCCGCGGCGCGCCGTGATGTGGCGCTCCACGCGGCGAACTGGGCACGCGACGTCATCGTGTCATGCGTCGAGGGCCCGATGATCGAAGTGACCGTCACCGGCCGAACACCCGGCGTGATCGGCGGCCCACTGGGCTTCACCGCCCACGCCACCGAGACCGCTCCGAAGGAACGCTGATGCGCGAAAACCACGACCACGACCACGACCACGGGCGCGATGCGGGTGTCATCACCGCGATCGAGATGATGTACCTCCTGGTATTTTGCCTCGTCGCGTTGCTTTTCATCGGATACGTCGGACGTCTCCACGCCGCCGGAGTCAACGTCGCCAACACGTCTCAAGCCGCGGCGCGAGCCGCATCGCTAGCTGGTTCGGGTGCTGCCGCAGCGACGGCCGCCGAACAAGCCGTGGCGAACTCCGACCTGATCAGTCGATGCCAAGGCGGCCCGTCGGCCGAGGTCTCGTGGTCGGCATCGCCGTCAGGTACCTGGCAGGGGGGCTCAGTGACGGTGACCGTGTCGTGCACCGTCGACAACGGATCGCTTACGGGCATCTGGGCACCGGGGTCGCGCACCATCCGGATGAGCGACACCCAGCCAGTGGACCGGTACCAACGATGAGCCCGACGCCAGCGTGCGATCGCGACCGTGGCGTGTTGACGATCATCACCTTGTTGTTGGTGGTAGTCACCTTGGCAGGTGCCGGACTGGTCGTCGACGGGGGACGAGCGCTGACCGCCCGACGCCATGCAGCCAACACCGCTGAGGGGGCGGCCCGGTTCGCGGTGTCGTCACAGAGCCCGCTGACCGAACTCGACGATGCACATGCTGTCGGAGATGCGACCTCGTTCGCCACCCGCTCAGGCATCGAACCGACCGATATTGCGGTCATGGTTCGCCATACCGCTGACGGAACCGCCGAGGTCGTCGTCACCATTACCGAGCACCCGACCGCCGTCTTTCTTGCCCTGGGGGGCATCACGACGATGTCGGTACACGCAACCGGAATCGCCCGATTCCTCTACTCGATCTGACCCACAGGAGCCGCCGTGACCCGTCCCTCGCACCTCGATGTCAAACACCGCTCACGTACTGGCAGCGCGATTCGGCGGCGCAGCATCGCGCTCGCACGTCGCAGCATTGCTCTCGCCGTGCTGGTCGCGTTGCTCTGCGGCCTGCCGTTGATGATGGCTCGCGTCATCGGCACGCCATATCCATCGGTGGCCCAACTTCGCGACCTGTGGCGCACCGGCCGGCTGGGTGACGACACGCTCGTGCGAATCGGGGGCGGGCTGTTCATGGTGTTGTGGATCTGGTTCAGCGCCACGGCGATGGGCGAAATGCTGCGCGTGCTGCGGTGGCGGACCACGCCCGGGTCGGCCCCGCTTCCGCCTCCGAATGCCTCGCCGAGCGGATGGATCAGACGCCTGGTTCGTGTGGCACTCATTTCGGCCACGGCACTCACGATGTCGGGGTTCGGACCGGTGATCTCGAGTGGTTCGACATCATTCGCCAGCACGACTGCGTGGTCGCTGCCCCGAGCGGCGGCCGTGCAACAGCCCACGTCACTGCTGACGGAAGTCGATACCTCGACCGGACCGGCCGATGGTCGGACCGAAGTCGTCTCCCGCGGGCGTGACACGCCCTACTCGATTGCCAGCCGACTCGGCGACCCACTGTTGCGGGACCGAATCATCGAGATGAACCGTGGCGCGACGACGCCGAACGGAGCAACGTGGAATGGCGGTGTGTTCCCCGCAGGAATGAACGTCACGATTCCGGCAGTGAGTCCAGCAGCGCCGCTACCGGTGTGGTCGACGCATGTAGTTCGCGATGGCGACTCGGTGTTCGGCATCGCCGCCGAACTGACCGACGGCGATCGGCGCAGCATCGGCTCGGTGGCCGACCAGATCATCGAACGCAACCTCGGCCACCGGATGAATGACGGCCACGTCTTCGACGATCCATCTCTCATCCGCAGTGGCTGGATACTGGATGTGCCAGACCGAAGCACGCCCGCCGACTCGACGGCCCCTGACTCGACGACCCCTGACTCGACAACCCCTGACTCGACGACCCCTGACTCGACGATGACCACACACGTTGTGGTGCCTGGCGATTCGTACTGGCGGATCGCTGAGCAACACCTCCGTGCTTCGTCACCGGAGGGGGTCACCCCAGCGGCCGTTGCCGAGGCCACCGCAGATCTCGTCGATCTGAATGCTCTGCGGCTCGGCCATCGCAACCCCACCCTTTTGGTCCCCGGCGAGATCGTGCGTTGGGCCGACACTCCTCAGGAGTCACCGCCGCCTAAGCCAGTCGCTGTGCCGCTGCCGGCCGTCACCCCGCCAGTCGCTGTGCCACTACCAGCCGTCACCCTGCCTGTTCTCACTCTGCCAGCCGTCACCCTGCCAGTTCATACTCTGCCAGCCGTCACCCTGCCAGCGTCCACCTCCACACCACCTCGACCGGCCCCGGCTCCGGGTCCGGCTTCGACGCCAGCGCCAGCTCCGACGCCGGTGCCGGTGCCGGTCGAGGTGGTGGCAGATAACGCTGAGACGTCCACCACCCCGAGAAATGTTGGCATCGGGGCTGCGCTGTTGCTGTGCGCTGGCGCATTGGGCCTGCTCGAAACCCGTCGTCGGGAACAACTGCGTGGTGCGTCGGTCTCCAGCCGGCTCCCCGTTCCACCGGAGCGCGAAGTGCGCGCCGAACGAGTGCTGCGGAGTCTGAACGCCACCGATCGGGTACTGCGAATCGACCTTGCGCTCCGAGCAGCAGCGGTCCACCTGATTGGCGAGGGTCGGCATGTTCTCGGGGTACTCCTCGGCGACACCGGTGAATTGACCCTCTTGCTCGATGGGCCCGCACCACTTCCCCCGCCACCGTGGAAGTCCCTGGCCGGTGGCGCGCGGTGGAGACTGGCCGCCACGGTCGACAACACCGAGCTAGCGCGTGATGCCCGGCGTTCCGGGGCACCGTGTCCGGCCTTGGTGCACCTCGGTCCGGCTCTCGAGCGGGGTGTCCCGGTAGGAGCACTATTCATCGATCTCGAGGCCCTTGGGCTGTTGTGTGTCGTCGGCCCGCCGGGTCAGCAGCGCCGGATGCTCAACGCCCTGGTCGCCACACTCAGCACCACACCCTTGTCGGAGACACTGCATGTGATCACGTCGGGCATCGACGAAGTGACACATCTAGGGAACCCGAATGCAGAGTCAGCAGAATCGCTCGATGCGGCGATCGACGCTGCTGCCGCGACCTTGGGTTCGATGCCGACGCTCGTCGGTCTACACCGGACGTTCGCCCTGCGAGTCGCAGCGAACGAAACCAACACCGAGGCGTGGGAACCTGCGGTCGTAGTCGTGACGGCCGCTGACATCTCGGACGAGTTGGCCAGCGATGTGGTGCAACTCACCGGTGGAGGCGGGCGCGGTCTGGCGGTCGTCGTCGATCGGCTCCTTCCCGGAGCACGCTGGACGCTCACCCAAACGGGTGAAAGCGGGTTGTGGCACTTCGCGCCACTGGGACTCGACGTTGAGCCGGTTGGGCTCACCGACGAGGAGATGACCGATGTCAGCGACCTGCTCGAGGCGGCGCAGCAACCACTGACCGTCCACCCTGTACCGGAGCCGGCCGATCAACCGTTCACAGAACAACCGTTCACAGAACAACCGTGGGCTCTGATGATTCGAGTGCTCGGCGGCGTCAGTGTGGTCGATCGGTCCGGTGCCGCAGTCGAGTTCGGCAGGTCGAAGGCGCTCGAGCTGGCAATCTGGCTGGGCCTGCACCGGGAACGGTCGACTCGAACCGCAGCGCGCACGGCGCTCTGGGACCTCGACGTTCGACCACCCACGTTCGCCAACGTGGTCAGCGACGCGCGTCGTACCATGGCAAGGCTGGTAGCACCGCCCGAAGGTGAGGAGTGGATCGAACGCACACTCACCGAGCAACTTCCGCTTCACTGCGCTGTGGTCACCGACGCAGAGTTGCTGCAGGCACGGTTGGAACATGCCCGGAGGCTCTCACCCGCCGAGGCCATCGACGTGGTGAGACCCGGGCTCGAGCTGGTCACCGATCTGCCATTTGCCGGAACGAGCTACCTGTGGCCGGACGCAGAGGGGATCACCTCGTCGCTCACCCTGCTCGCCACTGGTGCAGCAGCCGAACTTGCCCGCTACTACCAGGCGACTGGCGACATCGACGGCGTATTCTGGGCCACCGGTCAAGGGCTGAAGGTACTGTCGGGTCACGAGGAATTGATCGCATTACGGATGCGCGCTCATGCGCACCGTGGTGATCTTGCCGGCGTACGCAGCGAGTGGGAGGTGTACGAACGTGCGCTCCACGCCGACCCGTGGAGCAGCGCCGAGCCTTCACCGAAGCTCGTGGCGGTTCGCCGCGAGCTGTTGTCGACAAGCTGAGCCGCGCCTGCTGTGGGGTCGGGGATGCGGTCCGGCACCATCGATGGCGGCTCGACCGGTTGCTCGGGGCCTGCAGCTGCGCTGACTGCGCACGTGACCGTGCTGACACCTTGGCCGTCCAGGCTGAACGTTGTGACGCTGTCGGCGCCAAGGGTGCGCACGAAGTCTGCGAGCGAGGTCGATTCGGTTCCGCACACCCGCTTGACCACTGCGGCGCGGCGGACGAGCCAACCGTTGCTGAGCAGTACCTGGGAGTCGTCGTGCAGCTCGATGACCGGCGGCAAACTGACTGCGTTCTTCGGTTCGGCCGGAAGGAACGAGAACCACAGCACGGCCTCGCCGAGCAGGTCGACAGCCACCACGCACTTCGCCAACTGGTCGAGCTGGGCACACCGATTCTCTCCCGCTGTTCCGGGAGCGATGTTCATGTACCGAAAGCCGTCGATGCGCACTTGGACGCGGCCCGTCGTGAACCCATCGGTGATCTGCGTACCTGGATCGGCCTGCGCCAGAAAGACCGGCGCGATCAGGTCGATCTGGTGCTGTTGCTGTGGCACACCGAGCGCGTCCGGATGCAACGACGAGACCGGCGCACCACCAGTGAACTGTCCAACGGCGAGCCAGAGCCCGCCCAGCACCAACAACGACAGCCACAACTGCCAGGTGGTGAAGGTGCGCATAGTTGTGACAACGTTACGCGAGCACCAGGACCCGACAGGTTCAGGCGGCCAATGTCGCCACTGTGGCCAGTGCCGCAGCCGACGCGGCGACTCCGATGGCATCGAGCACATCGTCGGTATGGCCCAGCCCGACGAACAGCGCCTCGTACGCCCCGGGGGCGAGAGCGACCCCTTCGCGCAACATCGCGTGGAAGAACGCTGCATACACACGCTCGTCGGTGGTCTTGGCTTGCTCGAAGTTGGTGGGATTAGGGCCGTCACCGAAGTACATGCCGACGAGCGTGCCGACCACGGGGAACGAGGCGCTCAGTCCGGCCGCCGAGCAGGCGTCGCCGAGCAGGCCCGCCAACCGAGTTGCACGCCGTGCAAGCGTGGCGTACGCATCGTCGCTGAGATGGTGCAATACGGCGCGGCCCGCTGCTGTGGCGAGTGGATTGCCCGCGAGCGTGCCCGCATGAAAGACCTTCCCGAGCGGTGTGAGGGTCTCCATCACATCACGGCGACCGCCGACCGCGCCGATCGGCAATCCGCCGCCGATGACCTTACCGAACGTGGTGATATCAGCCCGAACGAGGTACTTGGCTTGGGCACCACCGCGTTGGAGACGGAAACCGGTGATGACCTCGTCGAACACCAGGAGTGCGCCGACGCGGTCACATTCGGCGCGCAGGCCGGCGAGGAACCCCGGTGCCGGGGCGACCACGCCCATGTTGGCGGCGACCGGTTCGACGAACACCGCAGCGACTTGATCGTCGAGCCGGGGGACCTCGTTGTACGGCACAACCAGCGTATTGGCGACGGCACTGGCGGGAACTCCAGCGGTGCCTGGCAGCCCGAGCGTGGCCACCCCGCTGCCACCCGCTGCCAGCAGCGCATCGGTTGCGCCATGGAAGTTGCCGTGAAAGATGACGAGGCGGTCACGGCCCGTGAACCCGCGCGAAAGGCGAACCGCCGTGCTGGTGGCCTCGGTTCCACTGTTCATCAGGCGCACCCGCTCGCAGCTGGGCACCCGCTCACGAATCTGTTCGGCCAGCAACATCTCGCCCGGTGTCGGCGCGCCATACGATGTGCCCAAGGCGGCGGCTGAGCTGATCGCCGCGGTGATGTCGGGATGGGCGTGACCAAGAATGATTGCGCCGTAGCTCTGCACCAGATCGATGTACCGGGTACCTTCGACATCCCAAACGTACGGGCCCTCAGCACGAGCGACGAGATAGGGAGTACCGCCCACAGCTTTGAACGCACGGATGCTGGAGTTGACGCCACCGGGGATCACCTCACACGAACGGGCAAACAGTTGCGCGTTCGTGTGCCCGTTGGTCACACCATCGCCGGGGGCGCTCATGATGCCACCTGCTCGGCAAACCAGCGGGCGAAGTACGTGAGGATGATGTCGGCCCCGGCGCGTTTGATCGCCGTGAGGTGCTCCATCGCCACCACGTCGTGATCGATCCAGCCGTTGGCCGCTGCCGCTTTGATCATCGCGTACTCTCCACTGACGTGGTAGGCGGCAACAGGCACGTCGACCTCGGCGCGCACGGCGGCGATGACATCGAGATACGCGAGCGCAGGTTTGACCATCACCATGTCGGCACCTTGGGCAATATCGGCGCGCACCTCGATGAGGGCCTCGCGGGCATTGCGCCAGTCTTGCTGATACCCCTTGCGGTTGCCGCCGTCGGCGATCTCGACGTCGACGGCTTCGCGGAACGGACCGTACAGGCCGCTCGCATATTTTGCCGAGTAGGCAAGAATTGCGGTGGAGGTGAAACCCTCTGCATCGAGCGCAGCACGGATGACACCCACTTGGCCGTCCATCATCCCACTCGGTGCCACCACCTGGGCACCGGCGCGCGCCTGGGCCACAGCGATCTTGGCGTACACCGCGAGCGTTGCATCGTTGTCGACCGATCCGCGCCCATCCAGGATGCCGCAATGACCGTGTTCGGTGTATTCGTCCACACAGAGATCAGCCATCACGACGACGCGCTCACCCACCGCGCCCGCCAAGTCGGTCAGTGCCTGTTGTACGATGCCCTCAGGGTGGAATGCTTGTGAGCCGATGGAATCTTTGGTCGAAGGGATACCGAACACGATGATGGCGCCCACCCCCAAGTCTGCGAGATGTTTGGCCTCGCTCACGAGCGACGATCTGGTGTGTTGCACTACTCCTGGAAGCGACGTGATGGGATGAGGCTCATCAATGCCTTCACGTACGAACAACGGTGCCACGAACGACCGCGGATGGAGCCGTGTCTCGGCCACCAGCTCTCGCATTGCCGACCCGTTTCGCAGTCGGCGCGGGCGGGCGATGGGAAACTGCGGGGGGCTCGATGTCTGACCGGTCACGGTCAGGCATCGTAGGCGCTCGGTCGCTACAGGCCACGATGTCGGACGAACTGGTACGCGATTCACGTGCGTTAAGCGAACAAGCGCTCACCTCGCGCACCCACGGCGAGTTCAACGAGGCGGCAATCCTGTACGCATCTGCGGCACGGCTGGCCGATGATCCTCAACAAAAGCTGTTCCTGATGATGCGCGGCGCCCATTGCCTGTGGGCGACCGACCTGTTCGACGAGGCGGTGCAGGTGGCCACCAACGTTGCCGACCAGGCACGGACCGAGATGCACTTCCCCGAATTGGCCGATGCTGTCGGAATGCTCGTCGACCATGCGATGCTGGTTCGGCAATTCACAACCGCCACGGAGTTGCTCGGCGAAGCGATGTACGTGATGGAGCGTGTGCCGAACGAGCCGGCCAACTATCACGCAGTGCACAACATGGGGGTCACCTACCAGCGGGCCGACTTCCCGGTACCGGCACTCGAATTGTTCGACCGCGCGCTGCGGTTGGTCGATGACGAAAACGACCGCACGTACACGTATGCCAACATGGCGTCCGCATACCACTTGGCATACCTCTTGGAAGACGACCGGGCGGTTGCCGAGCAGCACCTGCGCAACGGCATCTATGCTGCCAATGCCGTGCTCGACCCTCAGGCCGACGCCGAGGTGCTGTCGGTCGCCACCGCCCGCAGCCACCGCGCAATGCTGTACAACTACGACGGCAACTACGACGCTGCGCTCGTCGACGCAGAGATCGCAATCAGTCTCACACAACAGCACTCACTGTCTGAGGAGCTGGCCGTCGGCATGCTGGCACGCGCCTACGTCCACTGGCGAAGGGACCAGAACCCCGCGGCACTCGACGAGATCATTTCGGCGTGGACCATCGCCCGCGAGTTCGGCATCGAGATCTACCTCCGCTCTGGCGGACCGATCGCCGTCGAGATCCTGTGGGCACAAGGCCGCTATGACGAGGCGCGAGCCGCGTTGGAGGGCCAGCTCGAGTTGGTCCGGCGAGGCCTTCGACACGAGCAACTGGCCCGATGGGAGCACGTCAAGCTCGGCGTGTCGCACCGTACGACCGAGGCGATCAGCGAATCCGATCCGCTCACCGGCCTGGCCAACCGACGGTACCTCGGCCGATGGCTGCCCGACGTGCTCGACCAGCACGTTCCCGTATGCGTCGCCGTGCTCGATCTGGATGGTTTCAAACAGGTCAACGACGACTACTCCTACGCACACGGTGATCGCGTGTTGCAAGAGCTGGCTGGAATCCTTCAGCGCGTGTGTCGGCGCGGCGATGCTGTGGTTCGCCTTGGTGGCGACGAGTTCGTCATCGTCTTGCGTGACACCTCGCCTGGCGATGCGCGAGCGGTGCTGGAACGGGTGCGTCAACTCATTGCCGTGCGCACGTGGGAGGGTCTGCCATCAACTGTCACGCTCACTGCCTCCGTCGGCGTGGCAGTAGGGGTCGGAGCAGTGAACGCACCGCTGCTGCTCAGCTCGGCCAGCGCCGCGATGCAGAGTGCAAAACGCGGGGGCCGCGACCGAATCGTGTTCTGCTGACCCGACCCAGGCACAGTCGACCACTAGCGTGACAACCCGTGACCGTGCAGGCTTGGTTCTCCAGTAACGACATCGATGTCACGCCTGGTGAGACCGCCGTGATCGCGCTCACCGTCAGCAATCTTGGATCATCGACCGAAAGCTTCGTGCTGAGCCCCGCGGGGCTCGCTGCAGGCTGGACCACGATCCGACCTGCCTACGTCACGCTGTTCGGCGGGAGCGAAGAAACTGTCGATGTCGAGGTACGGCCACCACGGTTGCCCAGTACCACCGCAGGCCCGAACGCGCTGGGCATCCGGATCGTGCCGCACAGCGATCCCGACGCAGTCGAGATGTCGGAAACAACCTTGCACATCACGCCGACGTACGACCGCACGATCAACATGTTGCAGCCGGCGCTTCGCAGCCGTCGACGCGCCGTGTACGAATTGATGCTCGAAAATCAGGGCAACACTCAGGCCAGTTGTCGCTTGCATCTCATCGACCCGTCGCGACGACTCGACGGCGACTTCGATCCACCGGCCGTTGGGGTGGAGCCTGGCGGCAGCACGCTCGTCCGGCTGAAAATCAAGGCCGTACGCCGGCAGTGGGAGCGGCGTTCCCGGTCAATTCCGTTCCGGATCGAGGCCGACCAGCAGGGCACCCCGACCGTCACAGGCCAAGCCAGCTTTGTGCAAGCACCGGTGATTCCCGAACGAATCGGATGGCGACTACTCTTGGTCGTACTGCTCATTGGTGCACTCGGCGGAGCCTGGCTCGGGCTGGTCCGCCCCGAGATTCGCCGAGCTGCCGACAAGGCAGTCGCCCAACGCGTGGTACCGGTTGTCATCTCGTCGGTTCCTGCGGTGACCATCCCCGCTGTCACGGTGCCCGGTCAGGCTGTGGTGGTGACCGTCGCTGCATCGACCACCACCGTCGTCGCCGCGCCTGATCGACCTGCGTCCGAGCCAGTCGGCGAACCGATCGCCATTCCGCTGCCGACCGGTGCCGCAGTCGGCGAGAAGGACACCCAGGTGTACACGGTACCGGGCGACCGGAATCTCGATGTCACCGACATTCTGATCCAGAACACGTTCGGAGACGACGGCGTTGTCGCCCTGCGGATCGGCGACAAGTTGCTGCAATGGAGCCTGGCCAGTTTCGACGGCATCGATGTCAACCAGCGATTCGTCACCCCGTTACGGTTGTCACCCGGACAAACGATCACGCTCGATGTCACGTGTGCTCAGGTCGGCCAGCAAGGGGCGTCAACCTGTTCGCCGAACGTGCTGATCAGCGGTCGGCTCGTACCACTTGCGGTGTCAGCTACCCCAGACGGGTGAACCGAGGCCATCGTCGGCCACCCGGCGGACCACTCGCACCGAAGCAGTCAACGTAGCCGCAGAACCCTGCACCACGATCTGGCGATCGCCGGTACGTTCGAGACGCTTCGTCGGGAAGGCCTCCAGGAACATGCCGAGCGAGTCGGTGGTGACGGTAGCAGTGAGTCCAGAGCCGTCGGCCCACGCAATGGTCACCTCCGAGCGGGGCTCGAACCCTGAACCGCCGATTCCGATCTCTTGGCCGGCCTGAACAACATCATCGGCGACCGCGATCTTGGGTACGAACGATCCAACGCCGTTGACGAGCACACTGGTGTACTGCCCCGTGTCGGTGGTGATGAGGACCGTCGCTGTACGGTAACCGGCCGCTTTGGGGGTGAAGGCCACCACCACAGCGCAACCCGCACCCGGGATCATCGCCTGCCCCAGGCAGCTGCTTTCCTTGACCTTGAAATCGGTGGGATCGGCGCCGGCCATCTCGATCGACGCAATCGTGCCGATTGCAAACCCGACATTGTTGATATCGAACGACACCGTCGGGCTCTGCGCCCCGACAACTGCCGGTGCAAAGTCGGCGCCGGCCGGGCTGGGTGCAAGCAACGGCTCGCCACCCTGTCCGGAAAGCGCGGCAGTAACCGTGACCGGGTGCAAACCAGTGCCGACGACCGTGAGCGTTCCCGTGATGGGGCCTTCCACACTGGGGGTGAGCACGATGTTGATCTTGCAGAAATCGCCGGGGACGAGCGGCAGACCATAGCCACACGTACCACCGGTCACCGCGAAATCGGGGTTCGACGACGTGATCGACTGCGTGGTGAATGTGGATGGCCCAAGGTTCTTCACGCCGATCCACCATTCGGGACCGGGGAAGGTGACCACGACAGTGCCGACATCGAGGTCGGGCACCACGACGTGCGCCGGACGGCTGACCGAGGTGACACGACGGCCGGGTTCGGTGGACCCGTTAATTGCGTTGGCCGACAGCGTGTCGAACACCACTGCGTCGCCATCTGCCGACAACACCGGCCACGAACTCGTTGCAGGTGCCGGCGTGCTATCGGGACGCACGGAAATTCGCTGCAAGCTACCCAGGTCGACATTGGCGACCACGATGTCGCCATCGTCGACACCTGTGCCGGCCTCGGACTGGACGGGGAAGAAATTGGTGGCCTTGGTGGCGAAACCGACCTGAGTACCATCGCTGGTGATGGACGCCTGCCACGCACCGAGGTCGGCCGCTATCGGGGCGCCGCCGGCGGGGTCCGGCTGCGCGCTGACGAGTCGCAGCGAATGGTCGGATTGGTCGTAACGGTAGATCTGCAGCGGGCACTGCTGTGCGCAGCGCGGCATCACTGCATCGCCGGCGAGGTTTGTCGCCCGCGACTGGAACACGACGAACCGGCCGTTGCCAGAGATGGTTGCAACCTCAGCGCCAGCGTCGGCAGGTGCGCGTTTCGGTACTGTGGTCACTGCGGTCGGAGCGGTCGGATCGGTCGGGACCACTGCGGAGGCGCCAGACACCAAGGTAACTGCGGCGGATTGATCAGGAGCGGCCCGGTCCCAAACGTACACCTGCGTAGTGGCAAATTCGCCGCCGACGGGCCCCTCGCCCCACACCGAACCGGGCTGGTCGGAGTAAGCGTCGGACGTGAAGGCGACGAACCGTCCGTCTGACGACAGTGAGGGCTGGCGTTGTCCGAGATACCGGAACGTGGTGTTGGGCACCTCGGGCGGTGTACCGGCCACCGTGTGCTCTCGACCCAGGTCGCCGACGGCAACCGTGAGGTCGACCACCGTGACCGAAGTGAGCGGGTCCTTACCCTCTCGCGCCTGCTGTGTGAACGCCACTACCGAACCGGATTGCGAAACAGCCGGACGATCCGTGGGGCTGGCCCTGTCGAGCGCGCTGGTCTCGGTTCCGGTGACGTTCTGGGTGGAGACGAGTTCCCAGTCATCGGGCTGGCCACCACACTGGGGCAACACCAATCGGTAGACATCCCAACGATCGCCCTGGTCGTCGTCGCGGAACATGTCGTAGGCGATCTCGGTGGTGGCAACGACCGTGCACCCGTCGCCGCTGATTGCCGGCAGCACGCTGTCGCCCAAGCGGATGCCCGGCACGGGCAGGGTGAGCTCGACCACCTCGTCGGAGGCAAGACCGGAATCCGATGCGACTGCGTCGTGCGCGAAGGTGTCGCGGAGGTACACCGTGCTGGTGCGGTCACCAGCCTCGGCAGGGGGGCCGGCAAAAACCACCCATCGACCGTCTTGCGACACCGACGGACGTGAGGCGTAGACAACAGCAGAATCGGCGGGTGCGGTACTGTCGGTTGTCGCTGGGAGCGGACGCGACGAAGCAGCAATGGCGGGGGGACCCCCGATGCCTGCTCCAATTGCCAGCGCACCTACACCGAGGAGCCAGCGTCGTGTCGTTTCGTGTGATCCCATTTCCGTCTTTCAAACTCGCTAGCACCATAGCTCAACGGGCGAAGAACCCGACCAGCGCATCCACCGATCCTGCAAGTGAGTGATCGGCGGCGACAACGCTGACCTTGAGACCCGCCGCCTCACTCTCGGCCGCGGTTTGCGGGCCGATCACCGCTACCACCGCCGGCGCTGTCGTGCCGAACACTTCGACCCATGCCCTGGCCTGCGATCCGCTGGTGAACAGCACGGCGTGAGCACGCAACGCCTGCAGCTGATCCGCCGACGTGGGCACGAGCGGAACGGCCTCGTGCGTATCGATCCGCTCGACCACCCAGCCGAGTCGACCGAGACCGTCGACCAGCGTGGGTGCGCCGCCGGATGCCTGAACGACCACCACCGCACCGGTACCGGCTGCGTACGGACGCGGAAATACCTCGACCAGGCCGTGCGCGCTCTGGCGTTGGGCGGTGAGATCGACTCGGGGTAGCACAGCAGCGGTGGAGGCGCCCACCGCTGCGATCTGAGCGGGGCAGTCGTGCAACATCGGCGCCACCCGGCTTGCAGCGTTGGGGGACGCCACAACTACCCAGTCGGCCGCACCGAGTTGGCCGAGTGCCGAGCGAAGGGCGTTGTCGACATCGTGATCGATGATCCGGATGAGTGGCATCACAACCGTACTAGCGCCTCGGGCCTGGAGCAGGTCGACGAGCGCCACAGCCTGGTCGGCCGGACGCGTGATCAGCACGGTCACTCCCTGGAGCGGGCCAGATGCCTGCACATGGCCGGGTTTCGACCGGGCCTCAGAGGTGTTCACCGGCTCACAGCCCGGCGAGCTCGTCGCGCATCGCGCCAGCCAACCGTTGGGCATCGACGACTGGATCGGCACCTGCGATCGGCAGCGTTCGCCGCAAGGCAACGCCTCGCTCGGGATCAGCCAGGAACGCCCGCAACACCGTGCCACGACCATCATCAGTCCGAGCGCGCGAGTCGACGTGTGCGCCGACCGGCAACGAGCACCCCGAACCGAGCATGGCGAGAAATGCCCGCTCGACTTCGACGGCGCAGCGGGTCGCAACATGATCGACCGCCTCCACCAATCGACGGGTTTCAACATCGTCGGATCCGCACTCGACCGCAACACAACCCTGCCCGACGGCGGGGACGAACGACTCGACCGAAAGGACTTCGGCAACGTGATCCGTCAGACCGAGGATCTCGAGGGCGGCCACGGCCATGAGGATCGATCCACCCGCCGGGATTTTGGACAACCGGGTCTGGATGTTGCCGCGCAGTTCGACTACCTGGAGATCGGGCCGCAGCGAAGCAAGCTGGGCCCGACGCCGTACTGACCCGGTTGCCACCGTGGCACCCTCGTCGAGTTGATCGAGCGCGCGACCGACCAGCGCGTCGTTGGCACTGCGACGCTCGCAGAACGCAGCAATCACGAGTCCGTCGCCAGGAGTGGACGGCAAGTCTTTCGCCGAATGAGCGGCCAGATCGGCGCGGCCTTCCAGTACCGCCCGTTGGACCTCCTTGACGAAGACCCCTTGTCCGCCGATCTCGTGGAGTGGGACATCTTGGCGCTGGTCGCCAATGGTGTCGACGAAGACGAGCTCGACGGTGAGACCAGGGTGCGCCGAACGGAGTGCGCCGGCCACCGATTCTGCCTGCGTACGGGCCTGTGCGCTGGAGCGGGTGGCGATCCGCAACACATCCGAGCGAGACGCGGTCACGACAGATCGAACAGGTCGCGCATCGCCGCTGCGTTGCGCTCGCCCTGCGATGTACCGGCGCCTTCTTTCAGTTGCACCGACGGTCGATGCAGCAACTTCGCGACGATCCCCTTGGTGAGCGCCTCGACTGCGGCACGCTGCGCCTCGTCGAGTGCACCGAGCTTGGAAGCGAACCGGAGCGTCTCGGCCTGGCGCACGATCTCGGCGCGCTCGTGCAACATCGAGACCAACGGCGCCGCTTGGCGCGAGGTGACGTCGACGAAGAACCGCTCGACCTCTTCTTGAACGATGGCACGGACGTGCACAGCTTCATGGGCGCGGTGTTCGATGCCTTTGGCCGCCCAGTCGCGGAGGTCGTCGAGATCGAGCAAGGTGACGCCCAGGCAGGTCGCAACCCCTGGTGAGACATTGCGGGGGACCGCGATATCGATGATCAGTAATGGCGACGTGACGTTCTCGCGTGCCCGCTCGAGTAGTTCCGCATCGACGACGACCGTGTCGGCCCGACTGCAGGTGACCAACACCTCAGCGCGGCCGAGCGCGTCGGCGAGGTTGCCGTAGGGCTCCACCGAACCATGCACTCGCTGCGCCAACGTGACCGCACGCTCGTGTGTGCGATTGGTGACGACGATGTCGGTAACGCCTGCACCGGACAGCGCAACGGCGACACCTTCGCCCATCTCGCCGGCACCGACGACGAGCACTCGCCGGTCGATGAGTGAACCCAACCGTTCGGCCGCCATTTCAACCGCAGCGTGGCTGACCGATGTCGTAGAACGGCTGATCGCGGTCTCGGTGCGCGCCCGCTTACCAGTCTCGAGTGCGTGCCGGAAGAGCAGGTTCAACGTGGCTTTGGCTCCACCTTCGGCCTGGGCGGACTCCCACGCGTTGCGGACCTGGCCGAGTATCTCGGTTTCGCCGAGTACGGCAGAGTCGAGCCCGGAAGCCACCTCGAACAGGTGCGTGACCGCTGCAGCATCGTGCTGGCTGTACAGATGAGGGTGGAGTTCCTCTGGATCGATTCCGCCGAGTTCGCAAAAGAAGTCACGAATGTCGGCGTAGGCACCGTGGAAGAGTTCTGCGACTGCGTACACCTCGGTGCGGTTACATGTGCTGACCACAACGGCCTCGCGCACGTTGGCCCGCGAGACCAGCCCGGTAATGGCTTTGGCCAGGTCTTTTGGCGATACGGACACGCGCTCGAGTAGCGATAGAGGCCCTGTGCGTTGGTTGACACCGATCACCACAATGGACATACGCCACCTACCCTAAGCGTTCGCGCTGCGACGTGCCACACCGTTGTCGGTAGCGAGACCAACGACCGTGGCGGAGTGGGAGCTGCCCTGGCCGTGAGCCGCAAGGGATCGACGATGTTCGTAGTAGCTGAGAATCTGCAATTCGGCCGCAAGATCGACCTTGCGAACCTCGACAGAGCGCGGAACCGAGAGCACGACCGGCGCGAAATTGAGGATGCTCGTGACACCCGCTCTGACCAGCCGTTCGGCGGCATCTTGGGCACCAGAGGCTGATGTGGCCACTACACCGATGTTGATCTGCTTGGACTGCACGATCTCAGATAGTTCGTCGATGTGGCGCACAAGCACGCCACCTAGGACAGAACCCACCTTTTCCGGATCGACGTCGACAACCGCTGCAACAGGAAAACCCCGCTGGGAGAACCCTCCATGACCGGCAAGGGCGTGACCGAGATTGCCGGCACCGACGATGACCACCGGCCAGTCGTGAGTGAGGCCCAACTCACGCCGAACCTGATACACGAGGTACGCCACCACGTACCCAACACCACGCGTGCCATAGCTACCCAGAAAGCTGAGATCTTTGCGAACCTTCGCAGCATTGACCCCGGCCAAGTCGGCCAGCCCATCGGACGAAATGCTCTCCACCTCGTCGTCCGCGAGTTCGCCGAGTATCCGCAGGTACACCGGCAGTCGGGCGACCGTGGCTTCTGGGATTCGTCGACGGGTGCGTTCGGACGGCATGACAACAACCACGTTATGCATTCGTGCGCGCGTTCACAAAGCGCGGCAACGAGATCGCTACCCTCGCGGCCGATGAACACCGCGCTCGCTGCCGCCGCCACTCTCGTGGCCCTTGCGTTCGCGCTCACCACGCTCGACCGCTGGCTTCGACGGAGGCGACCGCACGATCTGGCTTGGTCCATCTCACTGATGCTCTTCACGGTGGGCGCTGGCGCACTGTGGTGGGCCGAAGGACAGGGCTGGACACTCGCCACGTTTCGCGTCTTCTATCTTGCCGGAGCCGTGCTCGATGTGCCCTGGCTCGCGCTCGGCACGATCTACTTGCTGGCCGGATCACGAGCAGGCCGAGCCACACAGCGCTGGCTGGTGGCGCTGAGTTGGTTCAGTGTTGGCGTCGTGGCGTTTTCGGAAACCAGAGCCGAGGTCAGCGGAGGCGAATTGCCCACCGGCAAAGACGTGTTCGGCATCGCGCCTCGGGTGTTGGCCGCGGTGGGCTCCGGGCTATCCGCCACGGTGATCGTTGTGGGGGCGCTCTGGAGCGCGTGGCGACTAGCGCGCCATCGCGCTCCGTCACTCGACGGCAGTCGCGCTACTTCAGCGCCCGGAAGGCTTGTCGTCGGCAACGTGCTCATCGCCGTCGGCACTCTGGTGCTGTCGGCGAGCGGGACGCTGGCCGGTCGTCTCGGAAAGGATCAAGCGTTCATCGTCACCTTGCTCGTGGGCATCGTGGTGTTGTACGCCGGTTTCCTCGTGGCGTCGGCCGGACCCAGCACACGGCCGCACCGTGTTAGATGAGTGAACGACGCAGCAGTTTGCCGCTGACGTTGCGCGGTAACTCTGGCACGAAGATGATCTTGGTGGGGCACTTGTAACGAGCCAGATGGTCGAGGCACCAGTGGATCAACTGCTCTTCGTCGAGATCGGCTCCAGCACCGGGAACCACGAAGGCCTTGACGGCCTCACCCGTATGCGGATGGGGTACGCCGACCACACCGACCTCAGCCACCCCCGGATGCTCGGTCAGTATCTCTTCGACCTCGGCGGGGTACACGTTGAAACCACTGACGATGATGAGGTCTTTGGCTCGGTCGACCAGATACAGGTAGCCATCCGCGTCGACAGTCGCGATGTCACCGGTGCGCAGCCAACCGTCGGCCGTCAGCACCTTGGCAGTCTGCTCGGGATCGTGCAGATAGCCCTGGAACACGTTGGGACCCTTCACCCAGATCTCACCAGCGTCGCCCTCGAGTGCGTCATCGCCGCTTTCGTCGACAAGGCGGACATCGACACCGTCGAGCACCTTGCCGACAGATCCGATCTTGGTGGGCAAACCGGCGGAGCTGGTGACGACCGGCGACGCCTCGGTGAGCCCGTAACCCTCGGACAACTCCAGACCGAACCGGTCACGGAGACGGCGCATAGCCTCCTCCGGCATTTTGGCTGCACCAGTGAGCGCCAGACGTACGGTGGCAAAACTGTCGGCGGGCGCCTCGTCGAAATGCGAAAATGCCAGCCACATCGGAGGTGCACCAGGAACGACGGTGACTCCGCGCTCACGGATGGTCTCGAGCGCTGTCGATGGGTCGAACCGTTGAACGAGCACGATCGTGGCCCCACGAGCCAGGGTGAGCCCGAGCACGACATTCAAGCCGAAGATGTGAAACATCGGCAGCACCCCGAAGACGACATCGCTGTGCTCGATACCGACCTGCGCCGAGCGACCCTGGTCGAGGTTGGCTTGCAGGTTGCCATGGCTGAGCATTGCGGCGCGGGGCGAACCAGCAGTGCCACTGGTGAACATGAGCACCGCCAGCGTGTCGGGCTCGACCTCGACGACAGGAACTGGGTCACTGAGCAAGAGTTCGGTAAGTTCGATCGAGCCGGGCATCGGGCCACCGCCTGTGATACGCGAGACGGTGTGTTCGGTTGCGACAACAGCAACCACCGATGGCACCGCTGCACGGTCGACACCGGCCCACGCTGCCGCAGCGGTGGGCTCGACCACCACCACCTTGGCCGACACTGCAGCGAGTTCGCGCTCGATCTCGGGGGCCGGGCTGGTGGGATTGAGCGGTACAGCCACTGCGCCAAGACCGAGCGTGGCGAGATACGTGATGACGAAGTGGCGGCCATTGCCGCACAGCATCGCTACACGGTCGCCCGACTGCACACCGATCCCGGCAAGGCCACCGCGCAGGTGGGCAACCTGGTCGCGTAGCTCGCCGTAGGTGGTGTCGCGGCCGCGACTGATGAGGGCCACGCCCTGCGCATCATGGGCGTCGATCAGATGTGCAAGATTCACAGCGTCACCATTCCCCGACGAGTTACCCCGCCACCAACTCCGAGCATGCTAGTGCCGCCAGCGCGGGGCAACGCGGTTCAGAGGCGGAGCAGCGAGATGATTCCGGCAGCCAGGATGGCGACGAGGAGCAGGCCGAGGGTGAGTGTGGTGGCTGGGCGCATGGCACCCCCAGGCTACCGAGTAGGACGCAACGTAACCGGACTGGTGACACCGAGTACCTCGCCACCGTCTAGAGCACCCAAGATCACCATCTCGCCCGCCGCAATTCCGAGTTCCTCGGCAGCGGATCGTCGAGCCAACGCCAGGGTCAGTAGACCTGCACCATCGACGATCAGGCCTATGGCTCCGATGCGGACACCATCGAAATGGGTGGCCATCGTGGCCGTACGGCGCACCGGAGCATCCGGAGCGTGCACCGTGATCGACATGTGTCCTCCCCATTGCTCGACCTCGTCGGGGCCGACGTTGAGCTGGCAGTTACCGAATCGGTCGACCCACAGCACCTCACAGAGCAAGGAGCCAGCGTCCTCACGCGGTAACGGCACCACGCCGGGGACAAGCAGGTCGGGGTCGATCGGCGTGCCGACTTCGTAGAGGTCGACGCCGTTGCAGAGATGGCCGGCCACCGGGGCGAACACGTCACGTGCGGCGAACGTTGCGCCAGGCGCCGGCAAATGCAGGTCCGACAGGTCGAGCACCACCGACCGCCCAGCCCCCCCGGCGAGAGCGACAGCAGGGGCCAGCACCCCATTGTCGGGCCCGATGATCACACCATCACCGCCTGCGACTTCGATAGCCACGGCACGACGCGACGACCCGACACCAGGGTCGACGGTCGCCATCACCACCCCGTCGGGGACATAGGCGATACACCGCGCGAGCGCAAGGCTGCCGGCACGGATGTCGAACGGTGCGATGCCATGGGTGAGGTCGATCACCACGACGTGCGGCGCGATATCTCGGATGACGGCCTTGACCACACCGACGAACTCATCCTTGGTGCCCAGATCGGACAAGAACGAGACGGTGTCGTAGCGGCGGCCCATGATGGGCACGCTACGGGAGAACCGGCGGACCCAACCGGAAAAAGCGAAAGGGCCGGTGCCAACCCCCCGATGGCACCAGCCCTTCCGGCGCAGCCCTTGCGGGCGCGATCCCGGTTGAAGATCAACCGCAGGTCGTACTGACCGGGGCGAAGGATAGGCACATCTACACCGGTGAGAAAAGAGTCACGTACCAAAAAGATACGAAATCTTGTACGACGTGCGTCAGACCAGAGCGAGTACAGACGACTAGCGGCGGAATAAACGCTGGGGGTGGTCAACGAGCTCAGGCCCCGAGTGCCCTACTCCGTTCGGTCGCGGCCATGACCGCTTCGAGGAACGCTGACCGGACACCGAGCTGCTCGAGCACACGCAGCCCCGCGGCGGTCGTGCCGCCCGGAGATGTGACGTTGGCCCGCAGTCGGGCCGGATCGCCGCGACCCGCCAACAACTTGGCCGATCCGACCAAGAGTTGAATGACCAACGCTTCAGCGATGGGGCGGGCCAGACCGGCGAGCACTCCGGCGTCGATCAACGCCTCGGCAACGAGGAACACGTACGCCGGACCCGACCCGGCCAAACCGGTGACCGCGTCGAGTTGATACTCGGGCACCCGCACCACGGTGCCGACCGCACCCAAGACGCCCTCGGCCCACTCCAGATCGACGTCGGTAGCGGTAGGGCCGCCGGAGATGGCCGCCGCTCCGGCACCAACGAGCGCCGGCGTGTTCGGCATCGCCCGGATCACGACGGCCTCGTTACCCGCAGCTTCCTGCAACGTACCGATCGAGACGCCAGCGGCGATCGACAAGATGCGCTGCGCCCCAGCCGCCACTGCGGCGGCGACAGCGGCCGGCGCGTCCGGCGGCTTCACCGCGATGACAACTGCGACAGCCGGAGCAATGCGGTCCAGCACCGCGACACCGGGAAACTCGACCTGCAACTGCGTTCGCCGTTCAGGAAGTACCTCGACCACGCACAGCTGACCGGGTGATGCCCATCCACTGGCGAGCAGCCCGCCGAGCAGCGCTGCTCCCATGTTGCCGCCGCCCACCACCGCGAGTTCAAACGTCATCTCCCGAGACTACGTGCGAGCAGCACCGGACGGGTGGAGTCGTCTTCCCCGAGTCGGCCACCCGTCCAGCAACACCATGAGGGACAGCAGGTCGACGCCGGCGGAAAGCGGGCGGCGGCCAAACGTCAACGGTCGAATGTCAACGGTCGAATGTCAACGGTCGAAGTGGTGGGCGTAGCCGAGGCGGATCAGCGCCGGAAAGCTCTGCTCGACGTACGCGTACATCGAACCGACCACTCGGTCGATCTCTGTCTCGGTCACCATCGCCAACGGCAACTCGCCACGTAAGAACAGGGCATCTTCTGCACCGATCGAAAAATGGGCACCGACCATCCGCTCGTTACGACGTAATGCCGCCTCATAGACCTGAGCGATGTTGTCGGCCGGGGCAGGCATGACGTAGGTCTCGTAGCGCAACGTTCGCTGGCCAAGGGTGAGCCACACCGTGGTGAACTCTTTCTGTTCGCCGCGCAGTCGCACGAACCAGCGCAGAGGGTCACGATCGCTGCGGTCTCCACGATCGATTGCCTCGATAGCTGGGTTATCGGCCTGCAGCGCCGCCAGCCACTGGTCGATCTGGCTCTCGAGCCCAGCCAGATCGGCGGGGCTGAACACATCGCTCATCCGCAGGCGACCAGGTCGCGCACCGCAAGATCGGCGTATGTACGGCGCAACCTGGCCGCAGCGAGGCTCCACGTGTAGCGCCGCGAACGCACCGCCCCCCTGTGGCCCATCAACGCCGCCCGATCGGGATGGGCAAGCAGTTCAGCGACGTGAGCGGCGAACTGATCGGGGTCGCGATCAGGCACCAAAAACCCCGATTCGCCGTGATCGACCAGGGTGAGCAGACCGCCAACCCCGCTGGCCACCACAGGAACACCACATGCCGATGCCTCGAGCGCCACCAGCCCGAAGCTTTCGCTACGACTCGGAACCAGCACCACATCTGCGGCTCGGTAGTACGTGCTCAAAATGTGATGCGGCTGAGGTGCCACGAACCGAACCTGGCCACCGACGCCGAGTTCATCGATGAGTGCCAGCAAACGTTCGACCTCGACGTCACCCTCCTGCCCGCTGGCGCCACCCACGATCAACAACAGTGCGTCACGACGACCGAGGGCAGCCAAGGTGCGTACGGCCACGTCGGGACCCTTCAGGGGCTGAATCCGGCCGACGAACAGCAACACCGGTACACCGACTGGCAATTCGAGAGCCCGCCGTGCCCCCCCACGATCTCCCGGCGTGAAAAATGCGTGCTCGACGCCGGGCTGGATGACCTCGATCCGACCAGCAGGGTCGCCGTACAGACGGCGGAACTGGCGCTCCTCTTCGGTACAGCTCACACAGATCGCGTCGGCACACCCGATGATCTCGGCCTCGGCCTGCTCGCGCCACACCGGTTCGAAGTCACCGCCTTCGGCCTTGACCTTGGCAAGTGTGTGAAAGGTACTCACGAATGGCAGGTCGAGCTCGTGCTTCAACCGATGGGCAACCAGCCCACTGAGCCAGTAATTGGCGTGCAGCACCTCGGCCGGAAAGTCGTGCCCGAGGTGGTCGCTCACCGCCGAACTGAACGATTCGATGATCGAGGGGAGCTGTTCCTTCGGCAAGCCGAACCGGCCGGCCGGAACGTGCACAACCCGGTGACCGGGCTCGATCTGTACCACTTCGGGCAACCCGGGCCGCGACGCGCGTGTGAAGGTCGTGCAGTCGACACCGCCTTGGGCAAGTGCCGACACCAACTCGCGCACGTACACGTTCATGCCGCCGCTATCGCCCGAACCGGGCTGGATCAGCGGCGACGTGTGGAGCGACAGGACAGCGACACGTTGGACGATGACGTGAAACGCTAACCGACTTGGTCGGGATTTCGTTTCGCGGAGTTGCGGCGGGCACCAGTGCTCGACGAATCCGAACTCGAACTCGACCCGACAAAACTCTCGTAGACGTTGAGCAACGCCTTGCGCTGTTCTGGACTGAGCTTCGCATCACCCGAAATTGCATCGCGGACGCGGTGATCATCCGACGGCTGATCCGACATGAGGCCAGCACGCACATACAGCGTCTCGGCGCTGATCTGGAGCCCCTTCGCGATCTGTTGGAGGATCTCCGCGCTCGGCCGACGCAGCCCGCGCTCGATCTGCGACAAATACGGATTGCTGACACCCGCCAGTTCGGCCAAGCGCCGAACACTCATGCTTGCGACTTCGCGCTGACCTCGAATGAAGCTACCGACGTCGGCGAGGCGCTTGTCGATCTCGTCGAGCACGGCTCAGCCGTCGACGAACAGGCCGTCGACGTCGGCCTCACCATCGCGGTAACGGCGCACCAGTTCAGCGCTGAGCGCGTCGATACGGGCAAACAGGTCGTGTCGTTCGCGCGAACGTAGGCGTTCGACGGCGTCGATCTGAGCGCGCAACTCGATCAGTTCGGAATCTTCCAGTTGGTCGGTGCTCCCTATGCCGTAGCGTGCGCAGAGCTGTTCGAACTCGAGCGCCATCGGGTGATCGCTGACGTCGTCGGTGGGCCGTGGCGGACGAGCGGGACCACCGCCCAGGTGACGCCCAAGCAGGTTGGACAGATCGGGCACTTCCATGCCGAGTGCCGCAGGCGACCCAGCCATCCGCTGTTGAAGCTGACGGTCGACGAGATCGAGGCGGGCCTGTGCGACGCGGCGGACGTAGGACACCACGTCGTCGAAGGCCTGCAGTTCAGCCCGCATGGCCCGCAGTTCGTGCAAGGTCAACTGGGTTGGGTCGATCTCGGTCATGCGCACCCCCCGCTCACTGGCGGCAGCACGGCCACCTCGTCGATTGCACACACCGGAGACAAGCGTTCTGCAGCATCACCGTTGACCCAGATACGGCACGTGGGCAGCACATCGGCGAATGCCTGACCAAACCGTGCCACGGCTTGGTCGAGCACATCACCGACGGTTGAGGCATCGACGACCGCCGAGGCGGTACCGGCAGCTTCACGTGCCGACGCGAACAACCTGAGGACTGCCACACCCGAGATGGTATCCCGCTTCGGTCACGCACCGGTACTCTCGCTCGAATGGATGTGACCACCCGACTCCTCGTTCTGCGCCATGGTCAGACCGAGTGGAACGCGCTGCATCGGTGGCAGGGGCACGCAGATATCGCTCTCGACGACGTCGGGAGCCGGCAGGCCGTCGAGGCGGCCGAAGTACTCGGCACGTTCGATGCTGTGTGGGCGAGCGACCTACAGCGCGCGCGGTCCACCGCTGAGATCATCGCCGAAGCCATCGGTATCGGACCAGTACTGATCGACGCGCGCCTGCGTGAGACCCATGTGGGGCCGTGGGAGGGGCTCACCCAGCAAGAAGTTGAGCGGGACTGGCCTGGCTTTCTTGCGGCGCGTCGACGCCCCGACGGTTTCGAGTCGTACGACGACGCGGCCCAGCGCATGCGCGACGCGCTCACCGACATCGCCCACAACAACCCTGGCGGCGAGGTGCTGATCATCAGCCACGGCGGGGTCATCCGCGCGCTTCGCCGCGCATTGGGCGCCCCGAGCGACCAGCTGGGCAACCTTGCCGGTAGCTGGTTCGTGCAGTCCAAGTTGACCGGGCTGCGCGTCGGCGACCAGGTCGCGCCGCTCGTGGCCGTGCGGGCTGCCGGCGATGCCCGTTGACCCTGACGAGCCTGCCGGCGCACCGCTGTTGCAGGCAGAATCAGCCCCATTTCACGTGGAGGTGACCCGGTCCACTCGACGCCGAAAGACAGTCGGCGCACAGCTCGTCGGGCCAGTACTGCGGATCGCCGTCCCATCATGGATGAGCCACGCAGAAGAGGCTCATTGGGTTCGCGAGATGAGCTCGAGATTTCGCCGCAAGCTGTCAACTGATCGAATCGACCTGAGCGAGCGGGCATCTACCTTGGCTCGCCGCCTCCGGCTCAGCCAGGCGAGCGAAATCCGCTGGGCCGACGACATGACTTCCCGCTGGGGCTCATGCACCCCTGCGAGCGGGGTCATTCGGATTTCCACACGTCTCGCCGCATTCCCCGACTGGGTCATCGACTATGTCGTGGTGCACGAGTTGGCGCATCTCGACGTCCGCGGTCACGACGTCGACTTCTGGCTACTCGCGCATCGCTACCCGCGAGCCGAACGGGCGATCGGCTACCTGATCGCCAAGTCGGGCGAGGTCGACTGATTGACCTCCACCGCGTCCGTCCACGTCCGTTCGCGGTCGGCGTGTGGTCGTCAGTGCCCCGACAACCACGTCGGCTCCAAGCACCGCAGCCGCGCACACGAGCACCCAGGTAACGGGTCCCAGTCCAGGCGCAGCCCCCGACGTCGCTGAAGCGACCGCGCCGGTGACGGCAAGCAGCGCTGCCGAGCGCAGCCCAAAGTGCGACGATCGCTCGGCCCGAGCATCGACCACCGAGACCGCTCGCAATCGGCCGCCTGCGAGCACGTCACGGGCAGGCTGCACGATGCAGTACTCGGCCAATGCGTCGGCAACTTCCGGCTCGAGCGATTCGAACGATTCGAACGAGACACCCGACCGGTAGTGCCCATTTGCGTTCAGACGCGTGTTGCGAACGGTCACCGGAACGGAGACGGTTACGTCACCACTCGCGGTCGGGATCGCCAACTGCAGCACGATTTCACCGTTCGCAGCGGGATCCATGACTTCGAGACCCGTCACCACGCCCGCACCCAACGGGGTGATATCAACGACCACGCCATGCTGATCTGCCAACGTGCACGACCGTGCTGAACCCACCCGCGAGACACGCCGAGACTGGGATCGGCGCACCACCATTCGTAGCGCGTCGAGCGCTGACCACAACAGCCACAACGTAACCATCAGCACGTATGACAGTTTGTCAAGGGGCACCGGCGCGAGCACATGAGTGATCCGGTCACTGAGCCCGCGTAGCGCAAGCACCACGCTGATCACCGAAATCGCCGCAGCGGGAGCAACAAGATGATCCACTCCGAATGCTCCAGCGACGATCAGCTTCCGTGGCTCCGGCCTGCCGTTGGGAGCAAGCACCCCGCGCCAACTCGCGCCGAGCAGGCGGAACGGCTGCCGAGCGCGGTCTCCAGGCCGAAGCGTGCCGCCGGACAACAACTCGAGCGCCACCGCTGGCACCGCGAACCAGGCTGCCCAAACCGCAACGATCACGGTCGGAGGAGTTGCAAAGGGCAGTCGGCCTGACAGAAGGACGCTGGCGACCGCAGCCACCAGGACGGCTCGCCGTAGCCCGGCCAGGGGCCGAACAGCGCAGGCAAGGAGAGCGAGACGCTGGGTCAACGACAGTCGGTTGATGCGCAGCGCACCGTCGACACCGAACACGAGGTAACGGGCTGCGTTCGCCGAACACGCGAGCATCGACTCTGCGTCGCTCTCAACCAGGGTCGAGTCGAGTCCCAGCACTGGACGACCCGCCGGAGCAACAATCCGCCAACCTTGGGCGAACAGTTCGGCGGTGATCTCGGCGTGGGCCATAGCTGGCGACGATGTACTCACGTCGATGTCTGCCAACGCCGCCACCCGGACAAGCGCACCAGAACCTGTGAAGGGGGCGACTCCACGCCTACCCAAAGACGGGTACAGCGATCGCATCTCGAAGTCGCGTTCGTGCCGGCCGGGTGACTCGTGCTGTGCCGATTCGGCCAGCGTCGAAGTGCCAAGCCCCTGGACAACCGCAACATCGGGACGGGTTAGGTGAGCAAGCAAACGGTCGACGATGTCACGAGCCGGAATATCGCCGGCATCGAGCAGCAGCATCCACGGCGACCGGCAGGCTGCAATCGCAATTGCCAGACCGTTCAGATCATCAGCGGCGGCCACGACACGGTCGACGCCGAGTTCGGCGGTGAGCGCCGCGACGAACTGGTCGTTGCCGAGATCGACGACGGTGACTCGGCCGAGTGAGCGGGCCTCCATCACGGTTGCACGCAACCACGCCAGACCGCGCCCGCCATAACGAACCATGATGTCGACGTCGACGTCGACATCAACCGGGCCGAAACCTGGCGACGCCGCAGTAGGCCGACCATCAACTGGCTGGGGCCACAATGCCCAGACGAGCACGGCAAAGGCAAGGAACCCGCCAACCTCCACGGCAAGCGTCGGAGCGGCAAGCCAGACGGGGACTCCCCGCAACGATGATCCTGTACGCCAAGCCAGGTAACCCGCTCCCGCAGCAAGACCGACGAGCGAGAGCAGTCTTGCCCAGATGTGCGGCCGCGACGCCGGACGCGCCAACGTTGTTTTTCGTGCTGACAACGACTTCCACCTTGTGTAGAGGGTCCGAAGACTGCGGACCCTCCCCTTCATCGGCATCCGCACGAATGCACTTGACATGGAGCTGATGCAACTTCGGCCCCCCACCACCCCCACCACCACCCCCACCAGCTTTGGTCGTGAGATGTCGTTGAACGAC
>JANYDH010000085.1 GCA_025359865.1 Actinomycetes bacterium
TCCAGTCGTCGGGAAGCAGCGCGCGGAGGCGCTCGACCGTGTCGTCGAGCCGACGTCGACTCGCCTCGGGGATCGCTGGTCGGGCCACGATCTCAGGATAACTCCTCCTGTCTCCGAACTAAATCTGTCTGCTGCAGACAGAATGGGGATCTAGACAGAACTTCTAATGATTCTTCTAATGGACCAGGTGACAGAGCGTGATATCGGGTGACACACGATGACACGAGGAAACCGAGAAAGACCTGGTGAATGGCACTAACGGTCACTCACGGTCACTGGCTGACAGAACCTTGAAACGGCTCATAACCCGAAGGTCGCAGGTTCAAATCCTGCCCCCGCCACCGCTTCGCATCTTGGGTCGCTACCGGCCCGCCACCGCCATCATGTGATCGTGTCGTCTGGATCGACGGGTGTGATGAGGCGTGCGAAGGTGTTGGCGGCGTCGCGTTGCATCCCCGGCAGCACGTGTTGGTAGACGGCCATCGTGAACGCCGGTGTCGAATGGCCGAGTCGTTCGCTGACGACCTTCAACGGGATCCCGTCGCGTCGTCCCAGTTGCCGCGTCGACGGTGGATCTCGCTGATCGCGGTCCACACCTCCGTGACCGCGACCGTGTGCGACGCGCACGGGTGCTCAGCGAGCGCGACGAGCGCGTGGAGCCGTTCGTCGGTTCCTGGTTGCGTGTGATCGACCGCCGCGGACAACTCGATCACCGCCGTCGGTCCGTCCATCAACCTCGACTGTAGGCACGTTCATCAGCAGCACGAGTGGCCGCTCTCGTCGCCAGGTCGGCCGACCCAGAAATCACCGATCACACGGCTTTCGGAAGCGCCGCAGCGGGTTGACCCCTCGCGCTGCGCCCCATGGTGAGGCTGGGTGGTGGTTGCATCGCACAGGACTGTCGACTATAGTCGGCTCATGTTCGAGGTTGTCAGGACAGAAGACTTCGACCAGTGGCTCACAGAGCTGAAGGACAAGGCCGGTCGGCTGCGCATCTTGAAGCGCATCGATCGGCTGGTGAACGGGAATCCCGGCGACGTCAAATCGGTCGGTAGCGGCGTGTCGGAGCTTCGCCTCGATGTGGGTACCGCGTCTACTACCTCCGCGACGGTGACGTGCTGATCTTGTTGCTGTGCGGCGGCGACAAGTCGACCCAGCAGAACGACATCGACAAGGCGCATCGCCTGGCGGAGCAGTGGCGCAACGACATCCAAGGAGGCACGCAATGAGCGCGAAGAGTGACAAGTACAAGCCGTTCGATGTGGCCGACTACCTCGTCGATCTCGACGACGTCGCCGGCTACCTCGAACTCGCCATCGAGGAGTCGACAGACGATCCCTCCGCCGTGCCGCGCGCCCTCGGGGCGATCGCTCGTACACAGAACATGAGCGAGCTCGCACGTCGCGTCGGCATGAGCCGGGACGGGTTGTACAAGGCGCTGTCGGCCGACGGCAATCCCACATGGTCCACGATCCTGAAGGTGACCAACGCGCTCGGGCTCCGCTTCGAGTTGCACCCCGTCGCGTGAACCCCGGGGGGCGTGCCTCGCGCGCGACGGCGGGCCCGTGCTCGGTGAGGAAGCATTAATCTGATGACACGATCCAAGTTCTCCCGACTCCGCGCCGCCGTGGTCGCGAAGCCCGGGGCTGTTGAGCGTCTCGCCGGTCTACGTGCCGAGACGCTGGAGGAGATCCGGCTGTACGAGCTTCGACATGGTGAGGCGATCAGCCAGGCCGAGCTCGCCGGCCGGCTCGACCTGACGCAAGGGGCGATCTCCAAGCTCGAGCATTCCGACGACGTCCGGGTGTCGACGTTGCGCCAGTACCTCGAAGCGCTCGGTGCTCGCCTGGAGCTCGTTGCCGTGTTCGACGACGAGGACCGTCGGGTGCCGATCCGCCCCGGCTGCAACGACGCCGCCTGACCGGCTGCTGTCAGCACCGTGTCAGCACGACTCGCACCTACCAGTGCAGACGAGCGTGGTGGCGCCGCTCGGGTGGTGTCCCGTACAACAGGCGTACAACACGACGAGCACCAACGGGCTTCTACTGGCGCCTACGACAGCGCGACTCGGCGGTCTCGATTCGCTCGTTCATCAGGGCGAACGCCGATGAGCGCCGACCGGCTCCTACGGGCGTCGGTGCACTCATAACCCGAAGGTCGCAGGTTCAAATCCTGCCCCCGCCACTAAGGAAATGCCCGGAAACATTGAGTTTCCGGGCCTTTCTCGTTTTCTGCCACCTCGCTCGTCTACCGGGTTGTCTACCGGCTTCGGAGATTGCGCGGCTGTGACCTGGTGGTTCGCAACTGCGATCCGGTAGACGTCTACCGGCCACCGTCGTGTGGTGCGGTGGCGATCATGTTGGCGAAGTCGAGGGCCGCGGTGGCGCTCATGCCGGGGATGAGGTGTTGGTAGGTGGCCATGGTGAAGCCGGGGTGGGCGTGGCCGAGGCGTTCGGAGACAACCTTGATCGGTGTGCCGGCGGCGACGAGCAGACTGGCGTGGGTATGGCGCAGATCGTGAAAGCGAATGCGGGGGATGTCGGTGCGGGCCAGGTGCCGATCGAAGAGTTGGCTGATCGATTCGGGGTGCACCGCGCACCCGGCAGCGTTCGTGAAGATCGGGTCACCGAGGTCGACGGGATGGCTGTGGCGTCGTTGCAGCCGACGCCAGCAGCCGAGGATTGTTTCGGTGGTTGGGTCGAGGTCGATGCAGCGACGGCTGGTGCGGGTCTTGACTGGGACCTCCACTGATTGTCCGCCGACGACTTGCCGGCTGCGAGCGATCGAGATCCGGTGGGTGTCGGGTTGCCAGTCGCCCCAGCGCAGCCCGGCAAGTTCACCGCGGCGCATGCCGGTGGTCGCGGCGACGTGGAGCGCCGGGTAGAGCCGCAGGTGTGCGGCGTTGGCGAGGTATTGGCGTAGCTGGCCAGCAGTCCATGTTTCCGGGCCGCATCGTGCGCGCGGTTGGGCGCGTGGAGCCTGTGCCATCAGTGCGGCATTCGACTCGACGAGGCTGTGCCGTGATGCATCGCCAAGCGAGGAGCGCATGATGACGTGGACGTCGTAAACGGTCTTGGACGCGAGTTCGCCGCCGGTGCGGCTGCCGGTGGTGAGGAGGTCGTGGTAGAGACGATCGACGTGTTCGACGCGGAGGCCGCGCAGGTGGACGTCGCCGATGCGCGGGTTGATGTAGTTGTCGATCATCCACTCGTAACGGTGTGCCGTCGTGGCGCGCAGTTGCGTGCGTCGACGAGGCATCCACTGCTCAGTGAGAAATCGTCCGACCGTCAACGAGCGAGTCGACGCGTCTGGCGGTGGTGATGCGGCAGCGTCGAGTGTCGCGGCGATCGCTTCCGCGTCGGTGCGTGATGCACCTGCGGGATGCCAGCGTCTCCGTTCGCGACCGGTGAGTGGGTCGATGCCGTCGTAGGCGACGACATAGAAGCGGGTGTTGCGAGTGACGATGTAGGCCATGCGGATGTCATCGGCATCTGAACCGTTCGGGGCCAACCCGAAGATCATCTCCGCAGCAAGCTTCCGCGGATTCCGGCATGGCAGTGCACTCTTGCGTGGCGGCTGCAAAGATGCCAAGTGCGTCCAGACGAGGCGCCATTCGCTTCGTGCCGATCCAGCTTCGCGTCCAAGTTCGGTCTGTCCTCTGCGGCACTCGGATCGGCGTCAGGCGGCAAAGCAGCTTCAGCCGAGCGGGTTGCCTTCGGCCACGAGGGTGTCGTTTGCGGTGCGTGCTTCGATGTGGGTGATCGCTTCATTGGCATTCGGAGCAGTGGTGATCAGACGGAGGAAGTAGCCCTCGGGTCCGGCGTCGATCCGTGTGGTTGTGCCGTCTGCGAATGTGACAACTGCTGTGGTTGCGGGTTGGGGGATCCAGCCGTAGACGCGGATGAGCGTGGCCCGCCCGTCGAGGGTGAGGTTGGGTGAACCGGCCCAGGGGCGCCCGGCGGGGTTGTCGGCGCCTCCAGGCCAGGGTCCGCAGCCGGCCTCGTCGTATGTCCACGTGCCTTGAGGGTCTCTGGTGCCGACGATGGTGGCGTCACCTGTCGGGCCGTTGATGACGGAGAACTCAACGAGGTTGCCCAAGCTGTCCGTGTCGCTGGCGACGAGGCGGGCGTCATCGAGTTTGAGGCCGCAGACGGATTCGACGAACTCTGTTGTGCCTGTGCTGAAGACTCCGGTAGCAGCTGCGACGCCAGCGCCGAGGAGCGCGCCAGTGACGGCGATTCCAGCCAGGACTGGTCGCCGGGCGAGACGTCGAAGTGGCGGGAGCGAAATAGCCATTTCGCGATTGAGTCTGCCGATCGGTGGTGGCGTGGTGTGGATGCTGTCCGCGTAGTTGTTGAGGCCGTTGCGGATGTCGTCGTCGGTGATGTTCATTGCTGAAGTTCCTTTCTGAGGGTGCGCAGACCGCGCGTGAGGAGGGACTTGACTGTTCCGGGGCGGCACCCGAGGAGACCGGCGATTTCTCGTTCGCTGAGCTCCTCGTAGAAGCGCAGCACGATCGCCGCGCGCTGGCGCGGGGTCACCGACTTGAGGGCGTCGCGCATGGCGATGCCTTCGTCGGGTTCGACGAGATCGTCCGTGGCGATGGCATGTCGACGTTCAAGAGTTCTGCGACGGAGCCAGTCGCGACACCTATTGACGACCGCAGCTCGCAGCTAGGCTGTCGGTTGCTGAACGGTCGCCCAATTCTTGTGCAGCTGCTCGAAGGCGTCTTGCACGATCTCTTCCGCGAGCTCGACCGAGCCGGTCGTGAGAGCGGCGAGCTTGACCATCCGAGTCCAACGCTGAGCGAAGACTTCCTCGAACGTCGATGGCCGTGCGGCGCTCGTCGTGGTCGGTGCCGTCATCTCTCTCACAATGACATAGGCGGATAGCTGGCGAGTTTGGTTCCCTCGTCGTCAGATTGGCTGTATGAGTCTTGACTCATGATGAGCAAAGAGTCATACTTGATCGGTGTGGGAGATCGAGGTCACCGATCAGTTCGACGAGTGGTGGTCGACGCTGACCGATGACCAACGAGAAGCTGTCACCGATCGTGTTGACGTGCTTGCAGAACGTGGCCCCGATCTTGGTCGGCCGATCGTCGATCGAATCCACTCGTCCAGGCACCAGTCGATGAAGGAACTGCGAGCCGCGAAGGGTGGTGCGTTGCGGGTCTTGTTCTGTTTCGATCCGCGACGGCAAGCGATCCTGCTGCTCGGTGGCGACAAGACAGGTGCTTGGAATGAGTGGTACGAGTGGGCGGTTCCGCTCGCTGATGACTTGTACGACGAATATCTCCACGAACTAGACGAGGAAGGATTGATCTGATGGCACGAACCAAATTCTCTGACCTCCGTGACGCTGTCGTCGCGAAGCCTGGCGCTACCGAGCGGCTCGCTGCGTTGCGCGTCGAGACGCTCGAGGAGATCCGTCTCTACGAGCTTCGACATGGCGAAGCAATCAGCCAGGTCGAACTGGCCGGCCGTCTCGATGTGACCCAAGGAGCGATCTCCAAGCTGGAGCACTCCGAGGACGTCCGTGTCTCGACGCTGCGCCAATACCTGGAGGCACTCGGCGCACGCCTCGAACTCGTTGCGGTGTTCGACGACGACGCTCGTCGCGTCCCGGTGCACCTCGGCAAAGGCTCCGCAGCCTGACCAACCGTCGACGCAGAATATGTACCATCCATGTACCAACACAACGGTAAACAGCGGTACACAGAGGGGAACAACGGTCAACACGAAATGCGCTCTGACCAGGTGAAAAGCCTTCTACCAGGTACGCAGCAATCGTTCGGATGTGGTCTCATAACCCGAAGGTCGCGGGTTCAAATCCTGCCCCCGCCACTAAAGAAGTACCAGCTCAGAGGCCCTTTCCGCTCAGCGGGGAGGGCCTCCGCCGTTGGCGGCGGCGATGCTGTTGGTAAATGCGGAGCGTCGAATTGGTACATGTGCCCTCAGTGGGAGCATGTTTCTCCTGGTCACAAGACTTGTTTGAGTGCAACATGCCCGAAGGTCGCCGATGAGGTGCCGGTACGTTCCTGGAAGTGAAGTGCGCTGGCGGCGTCAGGCCGAACGTCATCGACAGCAGCCGAGGTCTAGAGCAGATGGACCTCGTCTGGCTCGCTACGACGAACCGGAGGCGGTCAACAGCCTGCGCGACATGGCGGTCGTCGACGCCAACTGGACGTACAGCCACGTGATCGTCGACGAAGCCCAGGAGCTGTCGAGCATGAGTGGCGGATGATCGTCAAGCGCTGCCCGACGCGATCGATGAGGATCGTTGGCGACATAGCTCAGGCCTCGTCCCCCGGTGCCGCGCGCTCATGGGACGCAGCCCTCGCCCCGAACTTCCCGAAAGCGTGGGAGCTCGTGCAGCTGAGCGTGATCTGCCGGACACCTGCCGAGATCGAACCCATCGCGATCGCCGTGCTGGAGGCCGGGTCGCCCAGCACCTGTCGGCGCACGAGTGCACGATCGCCGTGATCGGCGCAGCCGACTCATCCGACGATATCGGCTGGCTCGCATCGATCCAGCCGTGCGACCGAGCCGCGCTGTCGGTCGTCGACGCAGTGGCGGCGAAGGGGCTCCCGTCGACACCGTCGTGATCGTTGACCCAGGCCGCATGCCCCGCTCACCGAGCGGGCAGGCGGACCTGTACGTCGCCGTGACCCGCACCACCCGACGCCTGGTGGTGCTGAGCGAAGTTCCACTGTCCGACGTGCTGGCCTGTGGGAGCCAAACCGGTTACTGGGTCGCGATCGCTCCGAGGATGTCGAGTCGGGCGGCACGCCGGGCTGGGAGTAGTGCAGCGACGACGCCTGCGATTGCTGCGATCGCTGCAACGACCGTCAACGGGCCGGCGGGCACGACGTAGGCGTCGAACCCTTGGTCGTCGCGTGCGTTGACGAGGCTCCAGGCGAAGAAGAGCCCGATGCTGATACCCAAGGCCGTTCCGAAGAAGGCGATGATCATTGATTCCCATCGAACGCTGGCTCGGAGTTGGGCACGGCTCATCCCGATGGCTCGGAGCAGGCCCAGTTCCTTGGTGCGCTCGAAGATGGAAAGGGCGAGCGTGTTCGTGATTCCGATGAGGGCGATCACGATCGCCAGCCCGAGCAGCGCATAGATGAGGTTGAGCACGGTGTTGATGTCCGAAGCCTTCGGTGCCTTGAACTCGGAGGCATTCAAGACCGAGACGTTCGGGTACGTGTGCGCGGCCCCGTCGAGCACTGTTCGAGCAGACGTTGGGTTGGTCGAGGCCGTGCTGCGGACGTAGATCTTCGCGTCCAGCGGGTCGATGCCGGCGTCGTCGAGCACATCGTGATCGACGAATGCTGTCCCGGTCCACGTGCCGTTGCCGTCGTGGAGTGTCCCAGCGAGCCAGCGTTTCAGCGAGCCACTCGATGCACAGCTGGGAGCAGGTCTGATAATCGATCTTGCCAACGTGTGTTCTGAGCCGGGTGTGAGAATCGAACTCACGACATCTTCATTACAAGTTCTCATCCGAACACTTCTGACAGTCTCACCGACACCCTCAGCGTCTCACCACCAGGCATTTCGTACCCCCAGCGTCTCACTGAGCTTCCCACCGTCTCAAAAAGACTTGTCCAAAGAATAGGCCGGCCGTCACTTGGTCGCCGCTCCACGCGAGTTTGATTTCGGCTTATCGTCACGACTGCCGAGCGCGAAACAGACGCGGCGGGATCGAACTATGGCCGCTTTCGTCGCAACACCCGACGGAGGGCCGCAACATCCACCAGATCTTGATCTCGACCTGCCGCAAGCTTGTTGTCGATCAAACCTTGGAGACCCAGCACGGGTATGTGCAACTGATCGATCGTCACCATCAGCCGATCGGGCCAGCACTCATCGAAGGTCACGCCGCTGGGCGTTGTGAGAACATCAATGCGCTTCGGAGGGTCGCCGAGTTGGACGACCGTGTCCGGCTCGTTGAAGTCGGCCGCGTCCAGACCGAGTGACCCAAATCCGAACTCGTCCAACGCCGCCATGACCGCCGCGCCGTTGGCTGGATCCATCCACACCCACACGTCGAGATCCTTCGTGAATCGTGGATGGCCGTGTGCGGCCATCGCATACCCGCCTACGACGAGGAAACGTACATCATGGTTGATGAGTGATGTGAAGAACTCGTAGAAGTCTTGGTTCAGGTCCATTCACCCACCCGTAGTAGAGACGGCGGAGATCCTCAACCTCTGCCCAACGCTCGGCAGCCGGACGCTGCAACCAGTATTCGCTGTCATCGTCCGGCTCGTGCATCGACCTCTTGGTCACGACTCGCTCCACCTCCCAAGTTTACCCTGACGACCGGCTGAGGCGCCGCCTTGGCCTTCCGGCGGTGTGTCCACCGGGGTCATGCTGCGGGCGTCTCTTCGGGTCCCGCCGTCTCCAAGAAATTTGTCCAAAGACTAGGCCTGGCAGCAATCGGCGATCGCGGGCGGACAAGTGCTCAGGGGCAGGAACCGGCTCCCGATCCGCTCATCGACGCCAGCAGCTCCAACCTCCGTCCGCCTGATGCCAGTGTGGCCCGCTGGCCCATTTCGGACGCAACCGAGCTCACTCGGCGAGTTACCATGGCGAGCGTGAGTGACGCAGCACACGACCAGCACAACGCCCCCCACGGGACAAGCTTGTTGCCACGCGACCTGACACCCGAGCAACTGGCCGCCGCGCCCGTGCTTGCATCAGTCGACGCATTGTTGATCGACGGCCTGACCGACGATGAATACGATGCGTTCATTGCCGCGCTCTCGTCGTGAGACTCGTCGTTTGATACCGGCGTCTTCAGCGCAACGCTCAATCGTCGGCGGCAACCGATGTTCGACGAGCCGGTCCGCCACCTCCAGGGACATCAGATCTTTCTCGCCGCCGTCACCGTCGCCGAGTTGCGCTATGGGGCGATCATCGCCGAGTGGGGACCGCCCGGCGCAGGCGGATCGAGACGGCGATCGCCGAAGCCACGGTTGTGCCGGTCACCGATCGACTGATCACGGCCGTCGCAGAGCTGCGCGCGGCGTGTCGACATGTGGGGCACCCACTCGCCGACCGCATCCACGCCAACGACCTGTGGATCGCAGCAAGCGCGGTGCACATCGCCGCCGCCCTCGTGACCGCCGACAGCATCTTCGAAGGCGCACCAGGTCTCGATCTCGCGCAATAGTTCGAACAAGCCGCGTCGTGATCGGCCCGCCTCAGTACGCGAGCGCGCTACCTATACTCACTCAACGTGGTGGCGAGTCTAACCGTCGTCGACTTCGACCCAGGCCGCGTAGCCGCTGTTGTAACCGGCGTTCCGGGTCACCCCGCGGTCGCTGGACTGAGTGGTATGGGGCACCCGACTGGGCCCGTTACAGCTTGCTCAGTTGACCGATTCAACCGTGGTTGGGAGCGCTGCTATCCGGTGCATCTCAGGTTCCTCGCTCGGGTCCGAACGGCGCGGATCGGATCTGATTCGAGCAGGTGTTTAGCGCCGCAGGAAGCTGAGGACGGCGAGCACTTCGTGTTCGCGAGGCGACAGCGTGGTCAGCGGGTCGTTGGCGCGGTGCCGACCGAAGAGGCGCGAGACGATGGTCGGATCGACGACGGTTTCGCCATCGCACACACGGCGAAGGGCGTCGACGAGCACGGCCGCGGAGAAGACCCGTTCTTTCAACAGGTAGCCGACCTTCTCTGGGTGGCCTTCGAGTAATCGCATCGCGTAGCTCGGTTCGAGGTACTGCGAAAGCACCAGCACTGCGACGTCGGGGTGCTCGTCGCGGATCCGCTCGGCGGCGACCAGACCCTCGTCGGTGTGCGTCGGGGGCATCTTGATGTCGACGACAACGACATCGGGCTCGCAGCGGCGAACCTCCCGCAGCAGTCCCTCGGCATCGTCGGTCTGGGCCACGACGTCGATGCCCGCGTCAGTCAGGAGATGCACAATGCCCTCGCGTGTGAGCATCGCGTCGTCAGCAACCACTACCCGCACGGGATCACCGCCGACACGCAAGAGCCGGAGAAGTCACAACGTCCACCGATCGCGCCGACACGATCGCGGATGAGGTTCAGGTCGTCTAAGCCTCGATCCACGTGCGTCCAGCAGCTTGGGGACGCCATGAAAGCAAAGGAGCTGTCATGACGTAGCTGAGTGCAAGCTCTCGATGGCCAGCCGGTGAGTGTCCGGTTCGGGGAGACGCCAGGGTCCCCGGTAGTGAAGCCTCCGGGTCCGGTTGAGAGGCCGGGGTCGAAGCGAGGTGGAGCAACTGGCCGGTCCGCAGCATCGAGCGAAGTCTGCAGCGCCGTCAAGGATTCTGCCGTTTGGCAGGTGAGAGGGTGCCGAGCCTGTGTGGATTTGGTGAAGGCCATGGAAGACATCAGGGGTCCTGGAGCGGGTGTCGATGAACCCTCCGGCGTAGGGGACGTGGAACGGTCAGAAGGTTGTCGAGGGAACTGGAGAGGCCCTCCTCGGCCCCGACCCTGTGGGGGTCGGGAGCGTGTCTGTCTATAACCGGTGATCCCGGGAAATGTCAGGCGGCCGAGAGGGAGTCGGAGGGGGTCGTAGTAGTGATGACGGGCAGGACAACACAACCTGGCCAGAGCGAAGGACCCCTGCTTCATCGGTGCATGACGAAGTAGAGAGGAACGCTGATGAGTGCCGAGATCTCGGCTAGGACCGTCAGGCAAGTCGATGGCTTGGATTCCGTTCGTGCTCTGCAACGCGTGCTTTATCGCAGTGCCAAGCAGAATCGGACACGTCGGTTTCATGCCCTCTTCGACAAGGTCGCCCGCAGCGATGTGATGTGGCGGGCATGGGTTGACGTGGCCACCAACCGAGGTGCCCCGGGTGTCGATGGCGTGACGATCGCCGATATTGACGCTGGGGGTGTCGAGTCGGTGCGAACCTTCCTCGACGAACTTGGTGCACGGTTGAAAGCCGGTCGATACCGGCCCAAGCCGTTGCGGCGAGTGAACATTCCCAAGCCGGGCAAGGTGGGCGAGACTCGTCCGCTGGGTATCCCGACTGTTGCTGATCGGGTGGTGATGACTGCTGTGAAGATCGTGCTTGAGCCGATCTTCGAAGCCGACTTCTCCCCGGTGAGTTTCGGGTTCCGGCCGAAACGGTCGGCGCATCAGGCCCTCGAAGCTGTCCGCCGGGCAGTGAACACGGGTCGACTGTGGGTACTCGATGCCGACAGCAAAGCATGCTTCGACAACATCGACCACGACGCCGTGATGGCTCAGGTCGAACGCCGGGTGATCGACCGGCAAGTGTTGAAGCTGTTGCGCAGTTGGCTTCGAGCGGGGGTGTTCGAGGGTGGGGTGATCTCCGATACGGAGACCGGAACCCCGCAAGGTTCGCCGCTGTCACCGCTGCTCGCCAACATCGCACTCCACGTCCTCGACGAGGCCTGGGAACGCGAAGGACAGCGACTGGGGGTGCTGGTTCGTTACGCCGACGACTTCGTCGTGGTGTGCCCGACCAGAGAGCGGGCTGAACAAGCCCGATCTTTGGCTGAGGCCACGCTGGCCCCACTCGGGTTGCGGTTGCATCCCGACAAGACCAGGATCGCAGACCTTCGCAACGGTGCGGAGGGCTTCGACTTTTTGGGGTTCCATCATCGGATGATCGAATCCTGGAAACGGCGAGGTCGTTATTGGCTCAACAAGTGGCCGTCACCACGGGCCATGGCCTCGATCCGAGGCAAGGTCCGCGATCTGACCGCACCGCGCCAGGTCGGACTGCCACTCGAGTTCGTGGTGGTCGAAATGCTCAACCCCGTGCTGCGGGGCTGGGGCGCCTACTTCCGACAAGGCAACTCGTCGGCCAAGTTCGGTGCGATCGACTGCTACGTCCACGAGCGAATGGCACGGCTAGCCAGCAGAAAACACGCGCTATCAGGGCCGAACTGGACGGACCGGTTCACATGGGACTGGCTCGGCCAGCTCGGCATCCACCGACTCACCGGAACAGTGCGCTACCCGAATGCGAATGCCTGACGATGAACGATGCCGGAGAGCCGTGTGCGGGAGAACCGCACGCACGGTTCGATAGGGGGCCGCTGGCCAGAGGACCCCGGACGATCAAGTGGCAACGACGAGAAAGCTACGGCCCAGCGTCCCCACTCCCGCCCGGACCGGCAACCAGCGGCCTACCTCACCGATCGGAGCCTTGAGATGTCTGCTTCATGGGTCTGCTTCGGCTGAGCGCGGTGGGCGAGCTGGTTGACGTGTTCGTGGGCGTGTTGAAGGAGAACGCGTGTGGTCGTTGGTTTGTCAGCGCTGGTGTTGGTGTGCGGCGCGCCAGTCCGCGGATGTGACGGTCAGCCGGTCGCTGGTTCGAGCCCGCGGAGGGCGTTGAGTGCGGTCGTGAATGATGTCGCCCATGGCCAGTTGGTCGGCATCCGTAGTGTTGGCCGTCCTGATCGGTTGACGAGTCGGCCGGGGATGGCGAGTAGTCGGGTGCGCAACGTTCGGGCGACGACGAGTTGGTTGTCGACGCGGACCTTGCCGGCGATCGCGGTCCAGCGGATCATGTTGTGCGCCAGGACCGCGCATTGCAACCATGCCGAGTTGGCTTGGAAGTTGCCGGATGGGACGTGCTCGAGTCCGGCGCCTTCTTTGACGTCGCGGATCGCGAGCTCGACGACGGCGTGCTGACGATGGAACTTGTCGACCTCGACTGCGGTCCCGGTCAGGTCGGTGAGGAACCCGAAGTGGCGCCAGTCGGGCCACAACTTCAACTGGTGCTTGTCCGTCAGGCGGGTGCGACGCACGATCAGCCGACGTGTCACCTTCTTCTTGCCGGCGCTGGTCGTGTACTCGCATTCGGCGACTTCGGCTTCGCCGTCATCGGTGTACTCGATCGCGGTCCACGCATCATCGGGGATCGCTGCGATGGCGTCGTTGATGCCTTTGGTGGAACATCTCACGGCCATCGTGTAACGCACGTTCAACCGGTTCAAGGCGAGGATCGTGTCGTTGGACCAGAACCCGGAGTCGAACCGGATCGTCAACGTGTCGGTCGCGCCGGCGCGGCGGGCCCGGGCGACGAGCTCGTCGATGAACCGGCGCGCGCCGCGTTGGGTGTTCGCTGACCCTTTGCGCATCCGGGCGTGCAACACCTCCCCGGTATCCGCGCGAGTTGCGAGGATCGGGTGATAGCCGAGCTTGCGGGTGTAGCCGTAGCCGGCGCCTTGTTTGTGCTTGCCGATCACTTCGCAGATCGTCGAGTCGATGTCGATCACCAACGCGCCGACAGGCCGGGCAGTTGCGGCCCAGGCGCGCTGAAGTGCTTGACCGTTGACCGCTTCCAACTGCCGGACGTGCCCGAACGTGAACGACCTGAGGAATGTCCCGAGCGTCGACGGGGCCATCACCCGATGACCGAGCACGCCCGCGGTCGACCCGGCGCGCAACATGTCGGCGTGATCGGTGTGCGTCGCGCCGGCGATCATCGCATGCGTCAGCGTCAACACCTTGCGCCCCGGACAGGCCCCGCCGACACGACCGGCGAGGTTCACCGTCGAGTCGATCAAGGTTTCCAGACCGAGCCGATCCGACAGTGTCGCGGTCAACAACAGACCGGCATTGGCGACCAGATTCGGATCATCGAATGACACGTCGACGCGGTCAATGGCATGCGATACTCGGGTCACTGGAAGTGTCTCCTGTGGTTGGGATGCTGGTGATGTAAGAGACCAACATCGTCCCAGCCCAGGGGACCTTTCACGCGGGTACGCGACCTACCTCACACCCTGACCATCGGTGGATCGAGGCTAAGAGCGCGCGCCAATAGGCACACGATCCCCCTCTCAGCGCGGTCATCTCGGCAGGTCAGGCTGCTGGCGGGACAGACCTGAAAGTCCTGCTCAAGCCCTATTGGCGCGCGCTCTAAGCGATGTCCGCGTGCAGGAGTGGGCACGGCGGTGGTTGGCTGAACAGTGGCAGGAGTGGCAGCCAAGGACTCGCACGTCGGCGGCCGAGGCAATGGCTCGTTTCGTCACGATCGCCGTTGCGCCCGGCGCAAAGGTGCCGGTGGGGCTTCGCGCCTATCTGTATGTGGCGCTGTCACCGAACCCCGACGATGGGCGCGACAGCGACTACGAGAAGTGGATGGCCAAGAACTGCATGCCCTTGGGAGCGCTCGACCGAGAACGCCTTGCCGAGATCGACCGTCGGCCTGGGCTCAAGCTCGACGGTTCGCCGATGGCGGCGAACACCGCCAACCGGATTCGCATCACCGCTCGAGCCTGTGTTCTAGCGGCGATCGAGGCTGGAGCGACTGCCGCGGACGCCTGGCCACCGCGTTCCAAGTCACGCCTCGTCGATAGAAGTACTCGACGTCGCCGTCTGACGTGGTCACCCAGACAACCTGCGGCAGTCCGTCAAGTACATCTGCGTACCAACCATCCTGCGTCACAGCCATCGTGCCATCCGCTCACCTCCTGCGCCGGCATCCGACTTCCGTACCTAGTGCTGGCGCGCGGAAGTAGGTCGCGTATGGGTTCATGCGACGAGTGGGTCGGCGGCGTAGGTCCATCTGAAGGGTTTGGCGGTCTCGTCGTACTTGGCGATGTAGGTGAGCATCTTGGTGATGAGGTCGTCGCGTGAGGTGAAGTTGCCGTTGCGGATCACTTTGCGTTGCAGGATCGAGAAGAACAGTTCGACCTGGTTGACCCAGCTGGCATGGGGCGGGGTGAAGTGCACGACCCAGCGGGGATGCGCCGCGAACCAGGCTTTGGTGTGCTTGGAGCGGTGACTCGATCCGTTGTCGAGCACGGTGTGGATCGCGAGGGCCGGGTCGATCGTCTTGTCGATCTCGTCGAGGAACGCACAGAAGTTCTGCGAGTCGTTCTTGCCCGGGATCGGCTCCGCGAGGACCTCGCCGGTGTGCACGTTGAGTGCGGCGAACAGCGACGCGGTGCCGTGACGGATGTACTCCCACTCGCGGCGGGCTCGGCGCCCGACCCGCGGTGGCTGGGTCTTGTGCTTGCGTTGCTTGGCTTGCACCGAGGTCTTCTCGTCGACCGACACCACAATCGCGTTGTCGGGGCAGTTCAAATACAGGCCGCAGACGTCGCGGACCCGATCCCAGAAGTCGGGGTCATCGCGACGGTTGAGCCAGCCGCGCACCTTCGTGACATCGATGTGCATGGCCTTGAGGATCCGGCCGACCTGCGAAGCGGAGATCTCGATCCCTTCGGCGAACAACGCGTCGGCAAGTTCGAGGTGAGTCCACATGGGCACGGGATCGTCCTCGTCTTTCTCCGATGTCGCGACCGCGGCGAGCTTCATGCGTTCGTCGTGCCCGATCCGTCGGGGCCGTCCCGGGCGGGGCCGTTCCTCCAAACCTTCGAGGCCATCGGCCAAGAACCGTTTACGCCACTCGCCGACCCTGTGCTGATCCATCCCGACCTCGACACCGATCTTGGCGAGGGACACACCTTTGTCGCACAGCAAGATCGTTCGCGCTCGGCGCACCTCGCGAGCCGACGACGTGTGCGCACGCACCCGACGCTCAAGCTCGTCGCGATCCTCGTCAGCCAACACCAACCGCTCGACCGTGAACCCCATGTAAGTCTCCTCCAACGCTGAGAACACCCATCACAGCACACGCGAGCTATTTATGCGGGGATACACTAGCAGACCACAATACCGGGACTCTGAATCAGCAGAAGCCCGGCTTTCCCATGATGTGAGTCGGCAGCCGTCACCGCGCCGGCTCCCTCGCGGCCACTACCCGAAGACGTAGCGCATGCTGGCCAGTGCCGCGTGCTCAGTTCCGCGATCAGGTCCTCAGATGGCGGCTGACGAGCGACAGCGCGACTGCCATTGCAAGAAGTGAATACCGCCGCGGCGGTTGATGGCTGCCTCTCAAGGACGCCGTTCCCAGCTTTCCAGGCTGACGTGGATTCGAGGCCGATTCGGTCACCGACCCTTGATGGTCGAAGAGATCGAACCGATGCTTGTCTTGTGCCATTCGCGAACATCCGCGCGAGGTTCAAGGGCGGCGTGTCCCCTTCAAGCTCGATGGCGACTGGTCGATAGGTCGGGGAGCTCGACGTGGCCGGCGGGAGATCCATCCGGCAGCCACGTGGCCATCGATTCGTGCCGGAAGAGCTGGTCGAGGACCATGAACGCGGCGCCGATCATCCCGCCCTGCCCGCTGAGTGTGGACCGCAGGATTCGTAGGTCCCGCGTCGCCAACGGCAGCGATCGTTCGTAGACGCCGTGACGTATCGCCGCCAGCAGTCCATCGCCGGCGCGTGCAACCCCGCCCCCGATCACCAGGACCCCCGGGTTGAAAAAGCTCACGACCGTCGCCAAGGCTTGACCGATCCGATACCCCGCCGTGGACAGGATCTCGACGCTCGCGGCGTCGCCGCTCTGCGCTCCTTCGCCGACGTCCGCCGCGTCGATCTCACCCTCGGCTGCAAGGACCTTCGCCAGGAACGCGCTGCGGCCGGCGCGTGCAGCGTCGATGCCATCGCGGGCAATTGCTGCACCGCCCGCCAAGGCCTCGAGACAGCCGATTTTTCCGCACCGGCACACCGTGGTCGGATCAGAGCTGATGGCTACGTGTCCGATGTCGCCAGCACTGCCCTGTGCGCCACGGTGCAGATGGCCACCGGACACGAGCCCTGACCCGATGCCAGTGCCGATCTTGATGAACACCATATCGGATTCGCCCATGCCGGCACCGGCGCGTAGCTCGCCGAGGGCCATGACGTTGGCATCGTTGTCGACCCACACCGGTGACTGGAATCGTTGCGAGATCTGCTGGCGGACTGGGTACGCGTCCCATCCTGGCATGATCGGCGGTGAGATCGGCCGCCCGGTTGCGAACTCGACCGGCCCTGGTACACCGATGCCGATCCCCCACAACGCGAGACCCTGCACGGCCGGCGATGTGAGCATCTGATCGAAGAGCTGCTCCACGCGCTCCAGCGTGGCCCCACCGCCGAGGGTGACCTTCCATGGTTCCTCGTAATTGACGAGCAGGCGACCGGAAAGGTCAGCACTGCCGACGCTGATGCTCGTCGCCCCGATATCGGCAACGAGGACGATGCCGGCCTCGGCCCGGAATCTCAGCTGGCGGGGCTGGCGTCCGCCGATGGACGGCCCGAGCCCACTCTCGGCGACGAGTCCACGGTCCATGAGTTCGTTGACTCGATTGGTCACCGCGGTGCGACCGAGCCCGGAGAGATGTGCAAGTTCTTGACGAGTACCGGCGTGTCCGCTACGGATCAGCTCGAGCAGTGTGACCACACCTTCGAGCAGATCGTCTGGATAGGTTGCGGGGGTGGTGAAGTCGCTCATCGGCGCAGCCGATGCTAGGTGAGAAGGTCCCACAGCGGTGCACCGTCCGCCAAGCAGCCGGCGACGAACAGTTCGTCGAGAACCATGTGCGCGGTGCCGATGGCTGCGCCGAGTTGACCCAACGTCGAGCGCACGACTCGCAGGTCGCGGGTCGCCAACGGTGACGAGCGCAAGTAGACCTGTTGACGGATCGTGGCCAGAAACGAGTCACCGGCACTTGTAACAGCACCACCGAGGACGACCAGCGACGGGTTGTAGATGTTGACGATCGTCGCGAGCACGTCTCCGATGTGACGGGCTGCCGTCGTGAGCAGTGTCATGCATGCGCTGTCGCCGTGAGCGGCACCGTCGATGACGTCGAAAACTACGATCGAGCGATCCCCGGCAGCAACGTCGGCCAGGAACGGTGAGCTGCCGTCGGCCGCGGCCGCTGAACCATCGCGTACGATGGCCGCGCCGCCGGCGACGGCCTCGAGGCAACCAGTTCGACCGCAGCGACAAACTACGTCGAGCGCTGTGCCGATGACGGGGACGTGACCGACATCGCCGGCGCTTCCTTGGGCACCGCGATGGATGTGCCCCTCGGAGATCAGACCGGCCCCGATGCCTGTACCGATCTTCAAGACGACGACGTCACGCTCGCCCACGGCTGCGCCGGCGCGGAGTTCTCCGAGCGCCATGACGTTGACGTCGTTGTCGACCCACACGGGAGCGTCGAACACCACGCCGAGTCGCGCTCGCACGTCGTAGCCGTCCCAACCGGGCATGATCGGTGGCGATGTTGGCCGTCCGGTGGCGAACTCGACTGGACCCGGCAGGCCGACGCCGACGCCCCAGACTCTTCGACCGGCGGCCTTGGGCTGCACGCTGCGCATCGTCTCGACGACATAGTCGAGTGATTCGTCAGGACCGGCCTCGATTTGCCATGCGCTACCCGCCGTTGCCAGCATCTTGCCGGCGAGATCGGTCACCCCGACGCTGACGGCAGTGGCACCGAATTTGGCGATCAGAAGCGCCCCGGCGTCGGCGTTGAAGCACAGTTCGCGGGGCGCTCGTCCGCCGTTGCTGATGGTGGTCTCGCCATCGATCACCAAACCCACGTCGATCAGTTCGCGAATGCAGCGGCTGACGACAGTACGCCCGAGATTCCCGACCCGACTGAGCTCGCTGCGGGTGCGCGCCTGACTCGTTCGAATCAGATGCAAGACCGTGCTCGTGACCTCATCATCTGCGGTGGCACCATTTGCTCCCAAGCGGCCCTCCATGGATCGCGTCGACCAATGATCTGTATGTTATCGCTTGACTTATGTTTGCAGCAAGCATAATCTGGTTGATGACAGCACTGTTCGGCTGTCAAAGTGACCGAGGGAGTCAGAGCATGCGTTTGGGCTATTGCACGATCACGTGGGGCGGCGTTGTCGGCGACCCCGTCGGGGTCACCAGCGTGAAGAACCTCTTCTACCGAGTCAACGGGTCGATGGAGCAGGCGATCAGCGACATCGCAGCCGAGGGCTTCGAGGGCGTGGAGATGTTCGACGGCAACGTCAACGATTACGCCGACCGGCCCGACGATCTGCGCAACGCACTCGATACGGCCGGCGTGCAACTGGTCAGCGTGTATACCGGCGCCAACTTCATCTACGACGAGATCCGTGTCGACGAGCTGAGCCGCATCGAACGGGCCGCGGATCTGGCCGCGCAGTTTGGTGCCGAGGCGCTGGTCGTCGGCGGAGGAGCGCAGCGCGCGGCCGGTATCCGACCGTCCGACTACGACCGGCTCGGCGTCGCGCTGGACGAGGTATGCGAGATCGCCGAAGCCCGTGGCCTTCATGCCTGTTACCACCCACACCTCACGACCATCGTCGAGAACCCCGAGCAACTCGACTTGTTGATGGCGCGCAGCCGTATTGGGTTCTGCCCCGACACCGCCCACCTGATGGCCGGCGGCGGTGATCCGGCAGCACTCATTCGCCGTTACCCCGAACGGGTTCGCCACGTGCACCTCAAGGACTTCATCCCCGCGCCATTCGGTTTCCACCCACTCGGTCACGGCAACGTCGACTTCGACGACGTCATTTCGGCGCTCAAAGAGGTCGGCTACGACCGCTGGCTGATGGTCGAGCTCGACAGCTACGAGGGCGACCCACGCGAGGCCGCCCGCATCAGCCGGGCCGAGTTGACCCGCCTGCTCGGCTGAGCAACCCGCCAATCCCATCTCATCTCGAGAATCCAACCCACCAACTTCAACCCACCAACTTCAACACACCAACTTCAATACAGGAGACCAACACCGTGAACCGTCGCCCTACCCTGTCGTCAGCCCTCGCTGCGACGCTCCTCCTCGCCGTGACCGCGTGCGGTAGCTCTGGAAGCTCATCCACGCCGACCTCTGAATCCACTGGTGGCGGCACGACGGCAGCCGCCGCTGGCAGCAAGTGTGACCCGGCGATCCTCAGCAAGATCCAGACCTCGATCGACGCCGCCCAGAGCGAAGCGCAATCGAAAGGCCCCAATGGCGAGACAGCGAAGCCGGCCAGCGACGTGACCCTGACCGACGACGAGATCACCAAGGTCAAGGCGATGCACGCCACCGCGGCGATCGTCTTCCACACCAAAGCATCCGATTGGTCGACTGCGCAGGAAACTGGCCTCAAGACCGAATTCGCACGTCTCGGCATCACCGTCACCGATGTCACCGATGCTGGCTTCAAGGCCGACCAACAGATCACCGACATCGAGACCGTCATGGCAAAGAAGCCGTCCATCATGGTGTCGATTCCCGTTGACGCTGCCGCCACCGCCGACGCATACAAGGCCGTCGCCGCCGCCGGCACGAAGTTGGTGTTCATGGACAACATCGCGGCCGGATTGAAGCAGGGCACCGACTACGTGTCGGTCGTCTCGGCCGACAACTACGGCAACGGAGTCGTCTCGGCTCATCTGATGGCCAAGGCATTGTGCGGAAAAGGCAACATCGCAACCGTCTTCCACGGTGCTGACTTCTTCGTCACCAAACAGCGTCACGAGGGCTTCGTGAACACGATCAAGTCCGACTATCCCGACATCAAGATCGTCGACGAGAAGGGCATCGACGGTGCCGACTTCGCCACTCTCGCCCAGGACGCGACCAACGCCATCCTCGCCAAGAACCAGGACCTGCAGGGCATCTGGGCGGTGTGGGACACGCCCGCCGAAGGTGTGCTCGCAGCGATCAACTCCAACAACCGCAAGGGCGTGATCGTCATCACCGAAGACTTGGGCAAGCCGGTCGCGATCGAGATGGCCAAGAACGGTCAGGTGAAGGGCCTCGGGGCCCAGCGGCCCTACGAAGCGGGCATCACCGAGGCCATCCTCGGCGCCTACGGCCTGCTCGGCAAGACCGCTCCCGACTACGTCGCCCTGCCTGCCCTCGCCGTCGACCACGACAACGTGTTGCAGTCGTGGAAGGACGTCTACTTCCAGGACGCCCCGGCCGACATCGCCAGCGCATTCAGGAACTGATCCAAGTGACAGCGCCCCGTTCCCTCAACGTCGGTCTGATAGGCGCAGGCTTCATGGGCAAGGCCCATTCACTCGCCTACGCCGCCATGCCGATGTTCTTCTGGCCCGCTCCCGCCATCCCCGTGCGCAAGGTCATTGCTGATGTCAGCGATGACCTTGCCATCGAGGCCGCGGCCCGCTACGGCTTCCAGTCATCGACGGCAGATTGGCGTACGATCGTCGACGACCCGTCGATCGACATCATCGACATCGCTACCCCCAACAATGCTCACGCCGAAATCGCCATCGCCGCCGCCATCGCCGGCAAGCACATCATTTGTGAAAAGCCGCTGGCCCGCACCAGCAGCGAAGCGAGGGCGATGTACGACGCGGTCCGCAACGCCGACATCGTTCACATGGTGGCGTTCAACTATCGCCGCACGCCGGCGGTGGCTTTGGCCAAGCGGTACATCGAAGAGGGCGCGATCGGCAAGGTCCTCAACTTCCGGGGCACCTACCTCCAAGACTGGTCGGCCGATCCAAATAGTCCGCTGTCATGGCGCTTCGTCGAGTCCGTTGCCGGATCGGGTGCGCTCGGCGACATCGGCACCCACGTGATGGACTTGGCCCGCTACCTGGTCGGTGACATCAGCGCGGTCAACGCGGTGCTCACCAACTGGGTGCCCGAGCGTCCCATACAGAGCGGTGGCGCCGACAAGCTCGGCGCGTCCGACAAGAACGCCTCCGGACCGAAGGGAGTCGTCGACGTCGACGATGAAGTGATGACCCTGCTGCGCTTCGCCAACGGTGCTGTCGGGTCGTTGGAGGCCACCCGAAATGCATGGGGTCGCAACAACTACCTGACCTTCGAGATCCACGGCACCGAAGGTTCGATCCTGTTCGACTACGAGCACCGTGACCAACTGCAGGTGTGCTTCGCGGGCGACGGCGGCGACCCCGGTGATCGGCGCGGCTTTCGCACCGTATTCACCGGACCAAGCCATCCGTACGGCGATGGTCTGTGGCCGATCCCCGCGCTCGGCATTGGGTACGGCGAGACGAAGATCATTGAGACCTACGACTTGTGCACGGCCATCGTCAACGGCACGGCGGTCAGTCCCGACTTCGGCGACGGCTACCAGATCGCCCTGATCTGCGACGCCATCACCGAATCCTCGGCGAAGGAAAGCTGGGTGGCGGTTCCAACCGTCGCCGACGCCACCGGAGCCCGGTGATGGCAGACCATCGCGATGGTGGGACCAACTCCCCCGACCCCGTCATCGCAATGGCGAACATCTGCAAGTCGTTCAACAACAACGTCGTACTCGACAGCGTCGATTTCGAATTGTTGCGCGGCGAGGTGCATGTGCTCGCCGGCGGAAATGGCGCCGGCAAGTCGACCTTGATGAAGATCTTGCAGGGCGTGTACTCGATGGACTCCGGCTCGATCGAGATCAACGGTCAGCGGGTGAACATCGGTTCGATCCACGGGGCCAGAGCCGCCGGCATTGGCATGGTCTTCCAGGAGTTCAGCCTCGTCCCAACCCTCAGCGTCGCCCGCAACGTGTTCCTCGGCAACGAACGACGCTCATCGCTCGGCTTCCTCGACGACGGCGACAGCGTCGAACGAACTCGCGCGGTGTTCGCCGACATGGGTGTGGACATCGACCCGACGATCACGATGGGCAACCTCGGCACCGCCTACTGGCAGCTCACCGAGATCGCCAAGGCGATCGCTCAGGACGCCAAAGTGTTGATCCTCGATGAGCCGACCGCCAGCTTGGCCAAGGACGAAGTCGACGCCCTGTTCGCCTTGGTGCGTCGGCTCACCGACAACGGGATCTCGGTGATCTACATCAGCCACCGCATGGACGAGATCTTCCGCATCGGTGACCGCATCACGGTGCTACGCGACGGTCAACGCGTGCAAACCTCACCGATCGCCGATCTCACCGCCGCGGACGTGGTACATGCCATCGTCGGCCGCAAGGTCGAGAGTGCATTCGAGTGGAAGCCGCGGTCGGTCGATCGCAGTGGGGCGCCGCTGCTGGAAGTACGCCACCTGAACGTTGGCACACGAGTGCGCGACGTGTCATTCACGGCCCATCGCGGTGAGATCATCGGACTCGCCGGATTGATGGGCGCCGGCCGAACGGAACTCGCCCGAGCATTGTTCGGCATCGACCACATCGATTCGGGTGACGTGCTGATCCGCGGAGAGCGGGTGCACCTGACCAACTCGGGCAACGCGATCGCAGCCGGTGTTGCGTTGATCCCCGAGGACCGTCGAGACCAAGGATTGGTGCTGGAGCACTCGGTGCGCGACAACCTCTTGCTCACGCTGCTCGGAAGATTCCGCCGCGGCCCGTTACTGAACGACCGCAAGGGCTCGGCGATTGCCGCGGAACTGATCGACAAGTTGTCAGTCAAGACGGCGTCACAGAAGCTCGCCGTCGGTCGTCTGTCGGGCGGCAACCAGCAGAAAGTCGTCATCGGCAAATGGCTCGGTGCCGATCCCGACATCTTGATCATGGATGAACCGACCGCCGGTGTCGATATCGGCACCAAGACGGAGATCGTCGAGCGAATCCGCGCGCTTGGCGACCTCGGCAAGGTCGTCATCGTCATCTCATCCGAACTGCCGGAATTACTTGCCGTAGCCGACCGGGTGATCGTGCTGCGCTCCGGGGCGATCGATCGCACCATCGAGCGAGCCGACATTGCCGACGAACACGCCCTCCAACTCGCCATCCAAGGAGTAGCTCCATGACTGATCTGAGCATCGGACAGACGGCCACACGGCCCGTCGGTCGGGTCTCCGCGTTGCTGAGACGCGCCGGTGCCGACTGGCGTCAATACGTCATCTACATCGGCTTTGCGGCCATCTTCGTCATCTTCGCCCTCACCCTCAACGACAAAGGGTTCCTACAGAGCAACAACCTTCTGAACATCCCCCGACAGGCGTCAGTGGTCGCGGTTGCCGCAGTGGCCATGACGTTCGTCATCGCGAGCGCCGAGATCGACCTGTCCGTCGGCTCGCTGGCTGGCCTCGCCGGCATTGCCGCAGCGTTCGGGTCTCACCATGGTGGTTTGGTGATGGCCATCCTCGCCGCGCTTGGGGTCGGACTGTTGGTCGGGACGATCAACGGTCTGTTGGTGACCATCGTCAAGATCCCCTCGTTCCTGGTCACGTTGTCAATGTTGTGGATGATCCGCGGTTTCGGGCAGTGGCGTACGTCGGCAAAGGGGCAACCGATCGCGGCCGCGGCCTTCAAAACGATCTTCGGCTCGAACTCCATGCGCATCGTTTGGCTGGTTGTCTTCGCGGTGATCGGCACGATCGTTTTGAACAAGACCCGCGCCGGCCGATTCGTACTCGCCACCGGCGGCAATCGCACCGCCGCCGAGTTCAGCGGCATCTCAACCAAGCGAGTCAAGTTTTGGGTATTTGTCGCCTCCTCGGTGTGCGCGGCATTCGCCGGCATGATCCTGGCCGCCAACCTCAACAACACCGGCAAGTACGAATACGGCAACGGTCTGGAGCTCAGCGTCATTGCCGCGGTGATCCTGGGGGGCACCAGCCTGTTCGGTGGCAAAGGGTCGGTCCCTGGCACGATCTTCGGGGCGCTGTTCGTGCAGTTGATCGGCAACGGGTTGTTGCTGACCGGCCTGGAGAGCTCGCAGCTCGACATCATCAAGGGTGGGATCATCGTCGTTGCGGTGGCGTTGCGTCGTGAGCGCAAGGGTGTGCGTTGATGTCGGCGCAACTTCGTTCGGGCATCGTCGGGACCGGCTTCATCGGTGAAGTTCATTCCCGGGCAGTGCGCGCCGCCGGCGGAATCGTCGTCGGTGTGGCCGCCGCGACGCACGAGTTGGCGATCGAAGGGGCCGCGAAGGTCGGTGCTTCGTGGGCCGCCGAATCTGCTGCGGCGCTGATCGAGAGCGACGACATCGATGTGGTGCACATCTGCACCCCGAACGCGCATCATCTGGCAATCGCCGAGCTGGCCCTGAAGGTCGGCAAGCCGGTGATCTGTGAGAAACCGTTGGCGTTGTCGGGTGACGACGCCCAATACCTTGTTGACCTCGCCGCGTCCAACGACGTTGTCACCGGCGTGCCCTTCGTGTACCGCTTCTACCCGTCCGTGCGTGAAGCCCGCTCTCGCATCTCGGCCGGCGATGCCGGAAACCTGCGGGTTGTGCACGGCTCGTACCTCCAGGACTGGCTATCTAGCTCAGTTGACGGCAACTGGCGCATCGACCCGTCGATCGGCGGGCCGTCGCGGGCGTTCGCCGACATCGGTGTGCACTGGTGCGACCTGATGGAGTTCACCACCGGCCACCGCATCGTCCGGGTGTCGGCGCGGCTGGTCACGGCGTTCGCGCAGCGCGGTGCCCAGGAACTGTTCGATGTCACTACCGAGGACGCCGCGACCGTGATCTTCGAGACCGACCTTGGTGCAATCGGCTCGGTCGTCGTCAGCCAGGTCTCGCCGGGCCGCAAGAACCGTCTGTGGTTCGAGCTCGACGGCGCCAACGCCTCTTACACGTTCGATCAAGAGCTGCCCGACAGCCTGTGGATCGGCGGCCGAGCCAGCAACCAGACGATAATGCGCTCGCCGGACACCCTGAGCACCGAGGCAGCCCGCTATTGTGTGCTGCCGTCAGGACACCCGCAGGGTTACCAGGACTGCTTCAATGCCTTCGTGTCCGCCGTTTACGCCCGGGTTCTCGGCCGTGCGAGCGCGGAGGGCCTGCCGACGTTCAGTGACGGCCTGCGGGCCGCCAGGCTGACGGACGCGGTGCTGTGTTCCGCAGCAACTGATGCGTGGGTGGAGGTGTCACTTTGAAACTCGGATTCCTGACGGCCTGCATGCCCAACCGCTCGCTCGCCGACATCACCTCGTGGGCGGCCGGCCACGGCTATGACGCGCTCGAGGTCGCCGCCTGGCCCGACCTTGGCGACCGTCCATTCACGGCCACACACCTGATTGTCGACGGTTTCACCGATGGTGATGCCGAGACGACAAAGGAGTTGTTCGCCAAGCATTCCCTGACCCTGTCGTCGGTGGCCTTCTACGACAACAACCTGCACCCTGACGCTGCCGAGCGCAAGGCGATCAACGCGCACGTCCTGTCATGCATCGATGCCGCAGCCCTCCTCGGCTGCCCGACAGTCGGCACCTTCGTCGGTCGCGACTGGACCAAGTCGGTGGCCGACAACCTGCGCGAAGCGGCCGAGGTGTTCAAGCCTCTCGTCGACCGCGCCGGTGAGCGCCACGTGAAGTTGATCATCGAGAACTGCGTCATGGAGGGCTGGCACCCCGACGGTTACCCAGGCAACTTGGCGTACTCGCCCGAATTGTGGGAGTGGATGTTCTCGATCGGGCTGTATCTCAACTACGACCCGTCGCACCTGGTATGGATGGGCATCGACCCGGTCGAGGCCGTCAAGCCTTACATCGACAAGGTCCTCCACGCGCAAGCCAAAGACATCGAGCTGTTCCCGGAGCTGCGCAACCGGTACGGCTGGCCTGGCAAGGCCGTCACGCGCGACACCCCGTGGGATGTTGGCTGGTGGCGCTACCGAGTACCCGGTCTCGGCTCGGTCGACTGGGCCAAGCTGATCGACACGCTGTACATCGGGGGCTTCGACGGCGTGCTGTCGATCGAGCACGAGGACCCGATGTGGGGTGGAACGCCCGAGAAGGTCGAGGCAGGCCTCGAAGTCGCCCGGCGAACTCTGCGTCCACTGATGGTGGTGTGAGATGCGCACTGAGCAAATCGTGCTGGTCGCAACCTTCCACGCTCGTCCGGAGGCACGCGACGAGTTGTACGGCAGGCTCCTCGAGATGGTCGAGTTGACGGTCGTCGAGCCGGGTTGCGTGCAATACGAATTGCATACCAACGACGCCGATCCGATGCAATTCACCTTTGTCGAGACGTGGGCGTCCGCCGCTGCTTTGGCCGGCCACGACGACAGCACCCACGTCCGAGCAATCATCTCCGACGTTCCGAGGCTGACGTCGCGACCCGTGATCATCCAACGGCTGCGCCGGGTTGGACACAACGAGGAGTTGTGACCCGTGCAACGCGACTACAGCCTCACGGGACCCGAGTCACAACGAGCCATCGAACGCGGACTAGCCGATGCTGATTGGTATCGCCCGCCGCTCGACTCGGATCGACTTCGGCAGTTGATGGACCGCCGCAACGGGCGTACCGCCGCGCACACGTTGTTGTGGCTGGCCCTGCTGGTTGGTGCGGGTGTCCTCGCGTATCGGTCACTCGGCAGCTTTTGGGCGGTCCCCACGTTCGCCGTGTACGGCGCGCTCTACGGTGGCTCAGCCGACCCGAGGTGGCACGAAAACGGGCACGGCACCGCCTTCCGTTCGCGGTCGGCCAACGATGCCGTGTACTACCTGGCGTCGTTCATGCTGCTTCGCGAGCCAACTTTGTGGCGTTGGTCGCACGTGCGTCACCACAGCGACACCATCATCGTCGGCCGCGACCCGGAGATCGTCTTTCCGCGGCCGCCCAGGCTGCGCACCATCCTGCCCAACTACCTGCACATCTTCAACGGCCCGGCGATGCTCAAGCGGATGGTTGCCCACGCCTTCGGGCGAATCGACGGCGACACCCGCGACTTCGTGCCAGCCGACGACTTGAGGCGTGTCGTGTGGGAGGCGCGCATCTTCGTGGCCCTCTTGTCGTCAACGGTGGCGTGGTCGCTCGTTACATGGTCGATCGTGCCCCTGTTGTTCATCGGCCTGCCGTCGTTCTACGGCGTGTGGTGGCTGTGGTTCTTCGGGATGACCCAGCACGCCGGCCTCCGCGAGGACGTGCTCGACCATCGACTGAACACCCGAACCATCTACATGAACCCGGTGTTCCGCTTCCTCTACTTGAACATGAACTACCACACCGAACACCACATGTTCCCGTCGGTGCCGTATCACGCGCTGCCGGCACTGCACGACGAATTGAAGAGTTTCCTGCCTGAGCCCTACCCGTCGACGTGGTCTGCCTATCGCGAGATCATCCCGACCCTCTTGAAACAACGTCGCGACCCGACCTACGACATCGCCGATCGCGTGATTCCCGATGGCGGAACGATCGCTACCAGCATCTGTGTCGCTGATCACGATTCGTCGGTCGACCTCGGTGCCGTCTCAGATCTGGACGTCGGCGGTATCCGTCGCGTTGACTTGGGCGACCGCACGTTCCTGCTGTGCCGCTATGCAGACGACGGCTTCGCCCTCACCGACGGGCTGTGCACCCACGGCCGCACTCACCTCGCCGACGGGTTCCTGGACGGCTGCGAGATCGAGTGTCCCAAGCACAACGGCCGCTTCGACCTGCGCACCGGCGAACCGCTGCGCAGGCCGGCCACAGTACGGCTGACCCGGCACCGAGTGGAGATCATCAATTGTCGCATCGTCGGGACGATCGAGCCGTGACACTCGACCCACAGGCGGCAGCGCTGCTCCAACGCCTGGCTGCCCGCAATGCCCCACGCTTGCACGAACAGTCCGTCGCCCAGGCACGCGCCGGCGCCTACGGATTCCTCGAACTGTTCGGCCCGCCACCGACCGTCGCTGCCGTCGATCACCGTTTCATACCAGGACCGACCGCTGACATCCCGATCCGCATCTACACACCCGACGGTGAACGCCCGTTCGCTGCACTCATCTACCTTCACGGTAGCGGGTTCGTGATCAGCAACATAGGAATCTTCGACAGTCCGAGCCGGCACCTGGCCAATCGGACCGGATGCATCGTGATCGCCGTCAACTATCAAAAGGCCCCCGAGCACAAATTCCCGACCGGCCTCGACGATGCCTACTCCGCCTTCGAGTGGGTACACGCCAACGCCGACAGCCTCAACGTCGACCCGGCTCGAATCGGCGTCATCGGCGACAGCGCCGGGGGGACACTGGCAACGGCGATCTGCCTGAAGACGCGCGACTTCGGTGGACCTCCGGTTTGGCGACAAGTGCTCATCCACCCACCGACGCAATGGGACGAAGTCACACCGTCGATGGTCGACAACGCCGAGGGGCTCCTACTGGAAACCGAGGCCATGTTCTGGTTCCGCGACCATTACCTCGACGAATCGCAATGGATGGACCCGCTTGCCGCACCGCTGCGCGCCGAGTCAGTCACCGGATTGCCTCCAGCACTCGTTGTCACGTGCGAGTACGACCCGCTGCGCGACGAAGGTGAGATGTACGGCAAGCGTCTGCGTGCCGCCGGCGTTCCGACCACAATCACCAGATACCAGGGCATGATCCACGGCTTCTACGGCACGGTTGAAGCGCTCGATGCCGCCCACTACCTCTACGACGAGATCGCCTCCTTCCTCCTGCGCGATCAAGACTGATCGCCGAGGTGACCCGATCTAGGCAAGCTGTGCCCACGCGGGTGCCCTTCGCGCATCCCGGCGCAGGCCTCCGCCTACACTCTGTGTCTCGACAGGTTGTGTACCGCCGGTCCCATTGCCTTCTACGGCGTGCGAGAGGCTTCGATCTGAGCGCTCGTGTTCGTTGCGGCGTCATGAGCAATCGGGCCAACATTTGGCCATCGGGTGCACTTAGCCTCGATGCACCGATTGATGGGATGAGGGGTGTGCGCGTATCCGCGTGAAAGGCCTCCTGAGCTGGGATGATTGTGGTGTCTAAAGCCAGATCATTCGGCAGGCCAGGAGGCACTTTCAGTGACGCGAGTATTGCACGCGATCGACCGCATCGACGTCACCTTCGATGACCCGAACTTGGTCGCCAACGCCGGGTTGTTGCTCATCGCGACGCTCACTCAGCGGCTCGGGTTGGAAGGCCTGGTCAACGCGACGGTGCGCCTGATCGGCCGGGTCGGTGGTGCCCGCCCGGGACGCAAGGTGTTGACGTTGGTCCACGCGATGATCGCCGGCGGATCGCACATCGCCCATGCCGACATCTTGCGTGCGGGTTCGACCGCCGGGGTGCTTGGGCATCGGGTGATGGCCCCCTCGACGCTGGGCACGTTCTTGAGATCGTTCACGTTCGGTCATGTCCGCCAACTCGAAGCGGTGATCGGCAAGACCCTCGAGCGGGCGTGGGCGTTGGGCGCCGGGCCGGGGGTGAAGCCGTTGACGATCGATATTGACTCGACGATTTGTCAGGTCGAGGGCAACGACAAACACGGTGCCGGGTACGGCTACACCAAGGTCCTCGGCTATCACCCGATCCTGGCAACACGAGCCGACAGCGGCGAGATCTTGCATGCCCGGATGCGCAACGGTTCGGCGAACACCCAACGCGGAGCGCGCCGGTTCATCGACGAACTGATCGCCCGTGTCCGGCGTGCCGGCGCCGCCGGTCAGCTGACCGTGCGGGTCGATTCCGGGTTCTGGTCGAACGAGACGATCGCGACGTTGAACCGGCTCCAGGTGCGTTACACGATGGCCGTCAGAACAAACACCAAGACCATCGCCGCGGCGATCGCCGGGATCGCTGAACAGGCATGGGAAGAGATCGACTACACGCCCGACGGGCGAGCACAAGTCGCCGAGTGCGCATACACCGCCGGCAAAGACAAGCGTGCGGTGACCCGACGGTTGATCGTGCGTCGCACACGACTGATCGACACCACACAGTTGAAGCTGTGGCCCGACTGGCGACACCACGCCTTCCTCACCGATCTTGATGGCACCGCCGTTGATGTCGATCTGTTCCATCGCCGACACGCCGTCGTCGAGCTCGCGATCCGCGATCTCAAAGAAGGCGTCGGACTCGAACACGTCCCCTCCGGGAACTTCCACGCCAACTCGGCGTGGCTGCAATGCACGGTCCTGGCCCACAACCTGATCCGCTGGACCAGCATCCTCGGCAACATCCGCGTCGATGATCAACTCATCGTCGCCCGCACCAGCCGCACCCGACACGTAGCGATCCCCGGCCGGCTCGTCAACCGCAGCCGAACACCAAACCTGCGACTGCCAACCAACTGGCCATGGAAAGCACAATTCACCAAAGCCCTCGACACGCTCCGCCTCCTGCGCCCCGCACCCGCCTGACCACACACGCCGCGGTCAGGCGTGCCGCACACACCACCCCCAGCGCTGACAACCCGAACCCACCACGACCCCAAGCTTCGACGCGTCCCACCACTCGCCCGACAACACCCTGCCGCGCCCGAAAGCCACTACACGCCCAAA
>JANYDH010000088.1 GCA_025359865.1 Actinomycetes bacterium
GGCTTGCTCGAGCGTGAGAAGCTCGTCATCCCAGAGCTCAAGGCGTTCATACAACCGGTGCTCGACTCGGGCCAGACCTACCCGCATCACGGTCTCTACTTCGTGACGTCGGACCAGTGGGACCTCGAGGTGCTCGGGGGCCTCCTGCTCTCGGACATAGCGGAACTGTTCGTTGCCACATACTGCGTGAAGATGCGCGGCGGCTGCTACCGCTTCCAAGCGCAGTACCTCAGAAGGATTCGGGTGCCGGAGCCGAGGGCGATTGAAAAGCGCGACCAGACAGCGCTTCGCCGTGCATTCGGCGCACGGGATCGCGACGCTGCGAGCGCCATCGCCCGGCGTCTGTATGGGGTTGAAGCACTGGTGAGGACCTGACGCATGGCATCGACCGAAGACGTCTTCGACTCTCTCGAAGCAATCATTGCGGCGCGGCCTACGGAGAGCCCGTGGATCACGAGCGCTGACGGCCATCGGGGCTTCTCGCCGGACCATGTGCTGCTGGAACAGCTCCTCGCAGTTCCTATTGGCGCCGGAGCCGGCTCGGAGAGCGGTCGTCTCGCAAAGGCGATCGATGCTTGGGTTGCGCATGAGCTACGGCGCGCAGGCTTTGGCTCCGATGAGGTATGGCCACGGTTGCAACGACCGCGCGTCCTCCCTCGAGAGGTCGCACTGTTCATCGAGGGGCTGCCCAAGCAGCAGCAAGACGAAGCTCGCCGGCAGCTGGCGAAGAACAAGCGTGTCGCGCCGAATGATGCCCGGATTCTCGGCAAGGCCTACGTGAAGCAAGTCGACGTCGTCGTTGCACAGTGGGCCAGAGGTCCGGAGCTACTCGTTTCGACCAAGAGCATGGTGTCGTCCTTCCGGAACAACCTGCCGAATCGATTCGAGGAGTCCTATGGCGATGCCAAGAACCTCCGAGGCCGTTATCCACTTGTAGCCCTCGGGTTCCTCTTTGTGCTGAGGTCCACGGTTATCGATGAGCGAGGCACACTCGATCGGACGATTGACATGCTTCGAAAGCTTCGCGCAGAGGGGGATGGCTACGACGCTACCGGGCTCGTGCTTGCGGAGTGGAAAGACCATCCGGACTTCGCTTCCGTGGCCCTTCGAAGTGACGCAGTGCCTCAGGATCTCGGCGTTGGCTCCTTTCTCGAGGTGCTTGTAGATCGCGTGCTCGAACGAACTCCGATCGATATGCACGTCAAGGTTCGTGAGCTGAGGGAGAAGCGCGATCTTCCGATTGCGGACGTGGAAGCGGACTGAACGGTGTCGCTGTGTTCGTACACATGTATGGCGTATACGACTGAGTCCAGTTGCCACTCTGTGTGGCATTCAGGCGGTCAGAGTTTCGTAGGGGTGGGGGTCAGTGTTGACCGCTTGTTGGAGGAGTCGGTAGAAGAGCAATCCTCGTGATCGGCTGGTGCGCCGGTTGAATCGGAAGGTGTATTCGTCGAGGTAGTAGTCGAGGTGTTCGATCGATTGGCCTTGGTGGAGCGTGCCGGCGAGCCACCGTTTGAGCAGTGACGCGACTCGGTGAACGGCTGGCAATGCGGAGTGCGCCGATTCGCCCGAGCCGATCAGCACGATGCGTTCGTGGGTGAGCCCAAGCCGGCGTGGCAGGTCTTTGAAGAGACGGTCACCGTCGGTCCACACGATCGAGCCCGGGGCGATGTTCGCAGCGACAAAGTTGAAGATGTCGTCCTTGCGGAACTTCGGGTCGATCTGGGCGATCCGGGCACGACCGAGACCTCTCGGTTCGAGGCGTTCGACGGCGATCAGCACTTCAGCTTTGTTGCCATAACGAGGGGTGTTGCGGCCACGAGCCCGCCCGCCGACGAACGTGGTGTCGACCTCGACGCTGACTCCTGGGCCACCAAGGCGGTCACGGTCGGGGCGGACCATCGTGCGTCGGAGCATGTGCAACCAGGTCCACGCGGTCGCGTACGACCCGAACCCGAGCACGCGTTGCAGCCCGAGTGCTGACACCCCGTTCTTCTGCGCACAGACGAACCAGATCGCCGCGAACCAGGTCCGCAACGGCAACTTCGATCGATGGAAGATCGTGCCGGCCATGACCGATGTCTGACGGTTCCAGCTGCGACACATCCACATCCCGCGACTCGTCCGCCACGCATCACGAGCACCGCAGACCGGGCAGACAAACCCGTCGGGCCAACGGATCCCCTCGAGATACGCGCGGCACGCGGCATCGTCGACGAACCACGTCTCGAACGTCTGCCACGTGCCCGGATAGTCCACTCCGGCCCGAGGGTGCGCACGCTCTTCCACCACAATCAGTGACTCTATCGCACCCGACTGGACTCAGTCGTGTACGCCATACACATGTTCGAAGTAGGATTGTGGGATGAGTGATACTCCGAACTATCAGACGAAGGTGGAGCGGGCAACGGAGGGGCGCAGCCTCGATTTCGTTTCTCCGGGTCCTGCGGCTCAGCCGGTTGCAGCTGCCGTCGTTCCGCAGCTGTTTGCGCCCGCGGCCTCAGTTCCTTCTTCGCCGACTCAGCCCGCGCCATCGCAGGAATAGCCGACGATGGCGATTCAGGGTCTCGCGACCCTGGTGTCCTTCTTGGTGTTCGTCGCTCCGGGGGCCCTTTGGTTGTGGCTGGCCGACCGGCGCAGAGCCGCACCGAAGCGCGATGCGCTGCAGGCCAGTTCGCTCGTCGTGCTCGCGAGTCTCATCTTCGCTGTGCCGGCCGCCGCTGCCGTGCTCGGTGTGTTGTGGGCAGCGGACCGTGACCTCAGTTCACTGCGGCCCTGGCTGAATTCGTCACTTCCGCGGACACCGGCCAATGCCGTCGGGATGCTGCTCCTGCTCCTGCTGCAATCAACGATCAGTCTCGGCCTTGCAGCACTCGCCTTTCGGTTCCTGGGCACCCGCGTGCTGGGCGGCGGTGATGTCCGGCCAGTCAGCGCATGGACGGAGGCCTTTCGGCTAGCAGTGCCCGCCGATTCGGCAGCCGTTGTGTCCATCGCTCTGGACGACGGCTCCCTCGTCCGGGGAGTCGTGGCAGCGTTCAGTCCCGACCACGAGATGGCTGATCGGGAGCTCCTACTTCGGGCGCCGATCGTTGTTGACACGGCACCAGGAGCGACGCCGCTCGCGGCGCCGTTCTTGTCGCCAATGCGCTTCGTCGTACCGTCCGCCTCGATCTCCTCACTGTCCGTCCTGTACGTACGGAACGCGGACCTTCCCGTAGCTGAGGACTTGTGAGATGAACGAAGACTTCGTGTTGCGATGGCCGCGCGACGTGTTCAAGACTGAACTCGGCCGCCTGTTGTTCGTCACCGACGGACTCGATTCGCTCGTGCGCGGGCGGAACCTCGATTCAGTCGCTGTGGAGATGCTGTTGGAGGAGGCGTTCGTGTCTCGCGCCCCAGTCGAGGCCTTCAACGTCAACGCGAACATGTCGCTGTTCGGCAATCCTGAGGTCCCACCGGAACAGTGGCTCAGGGTGCTGTACGACCAAACCGAGCGGCTACCTGAAACCGCTTCGCCGGCTCCGTATTGGTCGCAGCGGAGGCTCGGGCGTGCGCCGTCCGCGCCGATGAGCTTCGACTCGTTGAAGACAAAATGGGTTGAGTTCATTGGTGAGCTATTGGGGAGGGGCTACCTCGACCAGCGGTTCCCGTCCACGTGCGTGGACGACTCTGAAGCTGTGGAGGCCGACCAGTCGGCCGAACTCGAACGGCTGATCGGCGTTCCGAATCTCTGGCCGCTCTCGGCCAGTGCTCCCTCATGGGACGAAGATATGTTCATTGATCTCGTCGAGGTGTTCCACGATCTTGTTGCGCGCCCAACTCGAAGGCACTTTCACTCGTTCGCAGGGTGCGGCTGGCACTGGTCGGGATTCGAGATCGGCCCAGCGCGTCGGCTCTACAGGGCGCAGGTGAATCAGTTGCTCGAGCGGGGTGCTGTGTCCTACCGACTCGCGGATTCGGGTGAGGACGCCGGGCGTCTCGTGGAGATCGCTCCTGACGATCGGCAGGCGCTGATCGAGGCCATGGTCGACAGGACTGACGACGAGGGTGATCCGATTCGACACGCTGTAGCCCTCTTCCGCGCACGCCATGCCACGAGGCAGGAGAAGCGCTCAGCCGCGGTAGCCCTTGCGCATGTGCTCGAGAGCCGCCGCCCGATGCTGAAGGCGAGTCTGCTGTCGGGTGACGAGGGAGCACTGTTCCAGATTGCCAATCAGTTCGCGATCCGGCACCAGAACGAACAGCAGAAGTCGGACTACGACGATGCCTTCCTTGACTGGGTGTTCTGGTGGTACCTGGCGACGATCGAACTCACCGATCGGCTACTCGCTCGCTGAGGCTTGGTCCCGGATTGGTCCTTCTCAGGTCCTTCCTCCAAACGAACAGGGCGAAACTGAACGCACCTGGAAGGACAGATAAGACCAGGTCAGAGGCACTTCGACCGAATCGTCGCAGATCGCGAAACCCCTGCTAAACGTTGAAGCGGAACTGCAGGAACGCGACCGATTCATGGGCTCTGACCTGCGATGCTGCAGCTCAGTCGCGTGCCGGAGTTCGCAGAAAGTACGCAGCTCGTTGGCTCGTGCGGTCAAGGCCAGGCGTGGTTCGTGACCTCCGGGTCATCGAGGTCGGCAAACGTCTCGGCGAAGCTGGCCAGGTCGGCGGCGGAGACTGGTTGAACAGCTCGCGCCCGGGCGGCGCGCCCGACGTTCAGATGGCGACTCAAACGATCTCGGAGGTCTCGGACCTTCCTTCTCACACGAACACAATTGCGCGACTGGGCCAGCAGATCCAAGGAATTGCCTGGTGATCGATATACGGATCATATGATCGTATTTCGGATCATCGTAGAGTACGCTTGCGACATGGACCTAGGTGCACCAGTTCTCGATGTGGCTCCGGCTGTTCGTGGCGCGCTGCTGCAGGCGCTGGCCCGGCTGGAACAGCCCGTCACCCGGCGACAGGTCGCCACTGCCGCTGGCGTCTCGCCGGGCAACGCGAGTGCCGTGATCGAGGACCTCATCCGGGCGGGCCTGGTGAACGAGGCAGTGGCTGGTCGCTCGTCGATGGTGGTGCTCAACAGGAACCACCTGTCCGTCGGTCCGTTGCTTGTTCTTGCCGGCCTACGTGGCGAACTGATCCGCCGCCTGAGGGAACGTCTCTCCCAGTGGCCCGACCTGGAGGGCGCGTGGCTGTTCGGCTCCGTGGCACGGGGGGACGCGGACGGCGAGTCGGACATCGATCTGCTGATCGTCGCCCACGACCTCGATGCGCCCGATCTGCACTCGCTCCTGTCGCGCCTTCAAGCCGACGCTCGCTCGTGGACGGGAAACGACCTGCAGCTCGTGGAGCACACGCCCGAATCGTGGCGAAAGCTCGTGCGCTCGAAGAACCCGCTCGTCGAGCAGATTCGGCTCGACGGCATCGCCCTGGCCGGTGACACGGCATTGCTGCTGGAGCGTCGCTGGTGACTCGGGCCAAGGGCATCCGCAAGCCGTGCGATGTGCAGCAGGCGCGACAGCGTCTCGTTGACGCTCGCCAGTTCCTCGAAGCGGCGAAGCTGCTCGACGCCCCCGACGTCGTGGCGACGTGCGCAATCCACGCCGCGATCGCGGCCTCGGACGCGATCACCTGTCACGCGCTCGGTGAGCGATCGAACGACGGCAACCACGGATCAGCCGTTGATCTCCTGCGCCAGGTCGACGCCAAGTTGGCGACCGCCCTCAAGCGAGCGCTCGATCGCAAGACTCAGGCGGGCTACGAAAGTGTCGACATCAGCGCCGCCGACGCCGAGGGCTGCGTCAAGTGGGCCAGCCAGCTGTTGGCAGCAGCGGAGACGCGCCTGGCTGTGTGACGGCCCCTCTATGGCGTCGATCGGCTGAGAAACGCGGGAATGACATACCCGGTCACAGCCGAGACGACAGCTTCTGAGACATGCTTCCCGTCGTCGTTCGCACGCAATGTCCACCAGAGGTCTTCGTTGCTCGGCAGCATTTTGCCGATGCGGCGCTGCCAGATGAACGTGCCATAGAACCGGTTCGGACCTGGCTTCGCAGATAGGTAGGGCTTCGCGACCCGGGCCGCTTCCAGACCGCTTCTTTCGCAACTGTGACGTTCATCGTGAACTTCAATTCGTCTCGATCGCTGAACTGTGACTTCTGTAGCCGATCTGAGAGAACGAGTACTCGGATGGCCACGTCAAGGTGGACCCAGAACCGGTGAAGCCGAGGGACTTGAATGCTGGGCGAATTCCGAGTCGCAACATCTCGCCGTAGACGTCCTGAGCAGTCGCGACTAGGCGAGCGTACCGCTCTGCGCTCGCTCGCAGAGCAAGGGCGCTCGTCGGTGAACTCTCTGCGTTGGGCCTACCGACCCTCAGCGTTTCGCGCCTCGCAGCTCGTCAGGTCGGAACAGGCGGCCGATGGCGCCGCAAACTCGGTCTTCCTCGCCGGGCCAGAGGTGGCCGTAGACGTCGAGGGTGACCTCGGCGGACTTGTGGCCGAGCGCCGCATGCACCTGCTTGACGCTGCAACCCGCGTGGATCAGGGCGCTAGCGAAGAAGTGGCGCAGGTCGTGGAACGTGATCGACTCGGGCAACCCCGCGCGTCGACGAGCCGCACGCAGCTCGTAGCCGAACTTCGCCGAGTCGAACGGCACGCCTTCACGATGGAAGAGCACACCGTCGGCGCCGAGGCCGTGCTGCTGGACGTGCGCAGCGAGGTGGTCGAGCACCCACTGATCGGCCGGCACGATGCGGGTGCTTCTCAGTCTTCGGCGAGGTGAACGCTCCAGTCGCCGAGCCGGTCGCCTGCTGCCACTGACGGTCGACAGTGATCGAGCGGCGAAGGAAGTTGACCCGATCCACAGTGAGGCCGGCGGCTTCGGACTGGCGCAGACCGAGCCCGCGGCCGATCACGATGGCCGTCTTGAACGGTTCGCTCGTCGCGGTGAGGAGTGCGTCGACCTGTTCGATCGACATCGGATAGACGGGCGGTGAGTCGACCCGCGGCAGCCAAACACCGTCGCACGGGTTTCGTCCGCCGACCAGGCCGTCGTCGAGCGCTGTGTTGAACACGCCAGAGTCGTGCTGCATCACGACCCGCACGGTGTTCGGCGCGAGCGGTAGCCCGCTCACGAACGACTGCAAGTCGCCCTTGCGAATCGAGGCGATCGGCCGGTCGCCGAAGTGCGCGACCGCGTAACGCAGCCATTCCTCGACCGTGCGGTGCGTACGAGGCCGCCAGTTGCCCCGCTGGCGGTAGCGGAGTGCAACTTCGGAGAATGGTGTGCGGGCCGAGGCGAGGTGGGGCGTAGGTGCCTGTCAGCAGTCGGTGCTGCATGTCAACGAGGTGCCGCTCGGCGTCGGCGTTCTTCCAGGCTTCGAGCATCCGCCCCTCAAGCCGGTGGCCGCAATGTGCGAACACCGTCAGCATCGCCAGGTTGTCATCCCTCGTCGTTGTTTCGATCCGATGCAGTCCGGGATAGGTCGTGAACAGGTGACGTGTGAGCCAGCGGACGGACTGACGACCGATGCCACGTCCTCGGTGGTGCTCGGCGATTCGCAGGTCGAACAGAGGGCTTTCGTTGTCGAGGTCTTCCAGCTCGAACAGACGGATCATCCCGATCGTCTCATCGCCCTCACGAATCCAGTACGTGGCGACATCGTCTCCAATGACGCTGACCGTCGCGACGTCTGCCCCTGACAATTGGCGTACGCCGTGAAAGGGCCACTCGTTCGCCGTGAGGAACTTGACGACGTTCGGTGCGTCGACTGGCCAGTTCAGCGGCTCGAGACCCAGCACCATCGGGGCAGCTTCTCACACCTCTGTCCGGCGGACGTATCCGTCAGTCCGGTCGCGCCCAGCTCCGTTGCCCCCACCCGGGCTTCAAGATGCGGAGCGCGGCGCGGTCACATCGATCAGTCGTGTGAGCACGGCGATGTCACGTGTCGAGATCGACCGCCATCGTCAACCCGGTGACCGGGGTCTGTGAAACTGGATCACATGGTGCTGAACGTCCCCACGACTGACCGAGGTCTCGGCAACCGGCGTCGGGTTGGGTGCCAAGCCGTGGCCGTGAACAGGCATCGAGAGCAGCCGCAATGACGGACCTCGACGCCGGGGCCACCGGTCGGTTGCCGCGACCGTTCCTTCTGTTGTGGACCGCGACTGCCGTGTCGAACATCGGCGATGGATTGCGGCTCACCGCCCTGCCTCTGTTGGCCACGTCCATCACCACCGATCCCCGGGCAATCGCCGGGGTGGCGATCGCGGAGCGTGTCCCGTGGCTGTTGTTTATCCTCCCGGGCGGCGCCTGGGCCGATCGCCTTGACCGTCGCGTCCTTCGCATGCGGCTCGACGCCGCCCGCGCGCTGGTCATGGCAGGGCTCGTTTTCGCGATCGCATTCGACCGTGTGACGATCGTCGCGATCTATGCCGTCGCCGCCCTGCTCGCATCCGCCGAGGCGGTGGTCGACAGCTCGAGCATGGCGTTGGTCCCAGCCACAGTTCACGAGCGGGACCTCGAACGCGCTGGCGGCCGACTGTCTTCCACCGAACTGGTGACCAACGGCTTGATCGGGCCGCCCCTCGGCGGGCTGCTGTTGGGAGCGGCAATGGTGCTCCCATTCGGGGTCGATGCCGCAAGCTTCGCGGCTGCGGCGATCACCATGTCGTTGCTCCCGGGTCACTTCAGACCCGACAACGCCAACGCTGACCAACGGACACCGATGCGACGACAGATCGCCGATGGCCTCCGCTGGTTCTGGTCTCGACGACCGCTGCGGAATCTCGCCCTCATCTCCACTGCTCTCGGCTTCGCAGGCTTCGTGGGCGCATCGGTGTTCGTGCTCTTCGCCACCCAAACGCTTGGGCTGTCCAGCGCCGGCTACGGCCTCCTGATCGTGCCCTCCGCATTCGGCGGCATCGCCGGATCGATCCTCGCCCCAAAGCTCGCAGCGCTGCCGCTTCCACTCGTGTTGTCCGCATCGACCCTGGCATCAGGTGCCGCCACCTGGGCCATCTCCGCGAGTTCGACTCCCGTGCTGGTGGCTGCGCTCAGTGCCATCTCCACCGGCGCCGTGCTCATCTGGAACATCCTCACGATCGCGCTACGTCAACGCATGATTCCGAATCATCTGCTGGGACGCGTCGGAGCGAGCTACCGCTTCCTCGTCTACGTCGGCATGCCTTTCGGAGCTCTCACCGGCGGCATCCTGGCCAACTCCTTCGGGATCCGAACCGCCCTCGCCATCAACGGCATCGGCCTTGTAGCTATCGGTCTACTGGTCCCATACCTCCTACGCGGTATCGCTGCCACGTCACCATCCAGTTCCCCGGATTGAAAGACCAAGGAGGATGCTCAGCCGAGCGAACGGCAATGCACATTCCGCAGCCCGTCGATGCCGATCGAGGCTGAGGAGACGGTGCCGAGAACGGCAGTCGCCTTGCTCGGCGGCAGCGGAGCGAGGTTGTTCGGACCGTCGTGGATGAGCGTCACCAGCGTCGACTCGTCGACCGGGGCACACTTCCAGGCGTCGACACCGACGTTGATCATGCGGCCGCGTTGGCGCCATCGTTCGTGGACGTGGCCGTGGAGCAGCCACTCGCCTTGGTCTACCGGGCGATGCTCGACGAACCGGTCGTGATCGTGGCTGTCTCCTCGGTAGGGGAAGTGGCAGGCCAGGGCCCGCCGGTCGCCGACTTTGACGTGCGTCTGTCCTTGATGGACCTCGGCGAAGCCTGCGGCGAGGTACCGCTCGGTCCAACCCTCGGCGCGTCGACCGTGTCCGGCCCAGCATCTGTCGTGGTTGCCGGCGAGCAGCAGCTTGCGTCCGTTGAGCTCTGCGACGAGTGCGAGGGTTTCGTCGATGCGTCCGAGCGCGACGTCACCCAGCACCCAGACGGTGTCGTCGGGGTGAATGGAGGCATTCCATCTCTCGATCAGTGCTTGGTTCATCGCAGCGATGTCGGCGAATGGCCGGCCCGAGTAGTTGATGATGTTGGCGTGACCGAAGTGGAGGTCAGCGGTGAACCACGTCGTCATCTGCCACTGATCTTGCCCGACCTGACGGCCGATGGCGTCGCCAATTTCGGCGATCGCACGGCGTCGGCGGTGAGGGCCAGCGGTATGCGGTCGATCGCATCGCGCACGCGGTCTTCGTCGCCGGGGATGAGTTGGGCGTAGGTGTCGAGGGTGATCCTGGCCGAGTCGTGACCGAGGGCCATCTGGACCTGCTTGATCGAGCAGCCCGAGGCGATCAGCGCCGAGGCGAAGAAGTGTCGGAGGTCGTGGAACGTGATGTCGGCGTTCAGGCCGGCGCGCTTGCGTGCCCGGCGGAAGTAGTAGCCCCACCGGGCGGCGTCGAGCGGGTGGCCGTCAGGGGTCACGATCACACCGTGCTCGCCGGCCGGCCGCCGTGCGAGGTGTGCAGCGAGCTCGTCGAGGACCTACTGGCTGGTTGGGATCACTCGGTTGCTTGCCCTCGTCTTGGTGGAGGTGAAACCGCCGGCTGTCTTCTGTGTCGCTTGCTGCCACTGGCGGTCGACGCGGGTGGTGCGTCGCAGGAAGTCGATTCGATTGACCGTGAGTCCGGCGGCCTCGCTGGATCGCAGCCCGAGCCCGGCACCGATGACGATCGCTACTCGGTACCAGGGATCGGCAGCGTCGAGGAGCAACTGCACCTGCTCGGCAGTGAGCGGTACCACCGATGGCGTTTCGACTCGCGGCAGTCGGACGCTGACCGCTGGGTTGGCGACGATCAGCGTGTCGTCGATGGCGCGTGTGAACGTCGCGCCGACGTGTTGGCGGACGATGCGGATGGTGCTGGGGGCGAGGACGTCGCCGAGTTCGGAGATCAGCGCCTGGACGTCGCCCTTGCGGATGCTGGCGATCGGACGGTCGCCGAACTTGTCGATCGCGTAGCGGAGCTTCTCGGTCGCGGTCTGGGGACTCTTCGGCTTCCACACGCCGAGCGACAGGTACCGCTCGGCGACCCCGCGGAACGGGGTGCGACCGAGCACCGGGTCGGTGTAGGCGCCGGTCATCAAGCGGTGCTGCACGTCGACGAGGAATCGCTCGGCGTCACCCTTGCGGCGGAACTCCTTGGTCCGGTCGGCCCCGTTCGCGTACTCGCGCCACACCGCTTGATACACCGTGGTCGACACGGTCGTTCTGTCCTGACGCTCTCGGGTCTTCACCCGCTTCTTCACGTGCGGCATGGTCCACGCCTTTCACGTCGTGGACGCAGGTCATGTCCGGCGATCACGCGATGCCTCGCCCGTTGCGGCGCAGCGACTTTGGGAGCAGCGTCGGATCGACAACCTTCGCCTCCTGGAGCATCGCCCAGTAGGCGACGATCTGCCGGGTATCGCTGGGCCTCAACCCGAGCGGGTTGTCCATGTCTGTGATCGCGTAGGTCATCCGGTACTGCTCGACGGTGCGTGCGCGGTCGCGCCAGACCTGCCGCCGCCTCGACCCGACGGGCGGATCGCCGACGGCGCGCCTGGCGATGATGTCGTCGATGTGGCGGAGGTCGGCGACGTCAGTCGCGTGCTCGACGAGGTATCGGCTGCGCTCGGTGGTCGAGTCCTCTGCTTCGGTGACCGCAGTCGCGTGGTGAGCAACATCTGCGGCAACGCGATCGATGACGCGATCGCGTTCGGCACGCGACTGTCCACGCGATCGTCCTGGCATATGGACGCGACTGCGCTCATGTCGGAGCTTCCTGAGCTGCTGCTCGGCGGAGTCGCGAGCGGCAATCAGTTCCGGCAGGTCCGCAGTGCGGTCGGTGGGCGCGCGACTGATCACCTCTGTGAGCCGCTTCCACTCGCGGATCAGGTCGGCAGTCGGCATTGACGAGAAGTGGGCGGCCCGGTCGCATGTCATCCCCTGGGCCTTGTGCACCGTCGACGCGTACGCGTGGGCGAGGTAGCCGGCATCGAGGTAGTCGGGTGGGAGGGTCGCCCGCTCTTCGGTGGAGAACGCGACTGTCATCGTCCGCTGGTCGACGTCGACGTGGTCGATGACACCACGCGTGCCGTTGCGGACGCCGAGGCGAGCGTCGTTGCGGAGGGTCATCACCTCATCACCGCGCTGGTAGGCGAGCCCGCGAACGGACAGCTCCGGGCCGTCGAGTCGACCGGCTGCTGCGTCGACGGTGCGTGCGCATCGGTTCAGGCTGGCGACGTCCTGGTTGCGTGATGCGAGCATCACGGTGTCTTCGCCCTCGTCGCGGGCGGCGGCCCACCGACCGACGATGGTCTTGACCGCTCCGTCGTAGGAGTCGGCGACGGTGATGCGGTCGTGGCTGTGGTAGGCGGCCAAGGCGCGATCGGTGTCGCCGTCGCGAAGCTGCCGTAAGGCTTGCTGCTCCCACCGTTCGCGCTGGCGGCGGTTGGTGGTCAGCTCGGCACCGGGTATTCGCTCGGCGAGGGCGGCGAGCAGGCCACCAGCATCGATCTCAGGGAGCTGCTTCGGATCGCCGACGAGAACGATTTTCGCTCCGGCCCGCTCGGCGTGGTCGAGTGCGCGAGCGAGGACGCGTGTGTCGACCATCCCGGCATAAGTCGATGGCGAGCACGGTGTTGGGTTCCATCGACGTCCGGTCGAGCCGTCCCAGCAATCGCGTCAACGTCGACGACGGGATGCCAGCGGCCGACTGGAGCTCGGCTGCTGGCGCGGGCGGCGAGCGCGGCGCCGATGACCTGATAGCCGGATGCCTCCAGACCTGGCGGGCCGTCTTGAGCGTGTAGGTCTTGCCGCTGCCTGCCGGCGCGGTGAGCACGTCGACGCCGTGCCCTGAGGAGCCCAGGTGCTCGACGACGGCACCTTGGTCGTCAGGGAGAGCCAGCACGGCTTTGGCCAGCGACTGTGCGTCTACCAGGCCGACACCGGTTCCACCGCGGGCGAGGGCTCGGTCGACCGTTCGCTGTTCGAGGGCGAGCAGCTCGCGGGTCGTCCACCGTGCGCCTGTCGAGGCCCGCGAGATCACTCGTCCGCTGTCGGTCCGGATCACGTCGTTGGTCTGCCCGGCGAGGTACGCGACCGATGCTCCGTTGCGGAGTGCTTCGGCGACGCCGAGTAAAACGTTTCGCCGGTCGAATGACAACGGTTGCTTGGTCAGGCCGGCAGGGGAGAGCAGCACTGCCTCGATCGCGCGGACCTCGGCGAGGCCTCGATGCTTGACCGGTTGCTGGTCCATCACGGCGGCCAGTTGCCGCGACCCGAAGTTCATCGCTCGTGCCTGCTCGCGCCACCGGCTCCGTAGCGTCGCCGGGTCGACGTCGTGCTGCTTGGCCTTGCGGGTTGTCAGTGCTGCGATCTCGGCGGCGCGGGGCGACGACTAGCCGCCGATCGCGAGGCGCTCCTCGATCTCGGCACGGCGGGTCGAGAAGGTGCCGGGGACATCGAGGGGAACACCCTCGATGTCGGCGATGCCGTTGATTGCCTTCGTCCAACGGACGCCGAGCCGGGCGGTCAGTTCCGATCGCAGGTGGGCTTCGTACAGGTACCCGGCCGTCTTCGAGTGCCAGTAGAAGTGGCGGGCGTCGACTGTCGACCATCGACCCTCGACTACCGGCCGTCGACCATCGACCATCGGCCGTCGGTGCCTCGAACGACGTTGGCGACGAGCACATGCGTGTGGAGGTGCGGATCGCCGGCGCGACTCGTGCGGTGACGGAAGGCGGCTGCAACGAGCCCGTCCCCTCGGATCTGCTCGACCCCACCGTGACCTCGCCGGGTCCACGTGGCGTGCCGCTCCAGGTAGCCAAGTGCGGCATCGACGGCGAGATCGTGCGCCTCGCCCACCACGGCGGCGATGTCGGCCTCGGCGAGTCCGAAGACGACGGACACAGACTTCGGCGCGCGGAAGGTGCGGTCGAAGCCAGGGGCGCGTCCACCCTTCGATGACCGGAGCCGTGTGTCGGTTGTTGGGTTACGGCCATCGAGCACGGCCGCGAGCGCGTCGGCGTCGACCTCGCCCGCCAGCCCGAGCAGGGTGGCGCCCGCCCCCCGCCAGCGGCCGGGAGCCTCGCCCTCGAGGTAGTAGTCCTCCACGCCGCGAGCGACGGCGTCGAGGTAGTAGCCCTCCTGGCCCTTGGCCAGCTTGCCGATGCTCAGCATGGCCGAGCCGCCGTGACGACCGGGGCCGCGACGGCCACGCGCGCCTGTGGTGCAAGTTCGTGACCTTCATCAGTGCGTGCGTATGCGACGTTCGGCCGGGGTCCGCCGGCCCTGGTTCGACGGGTGTTCATGCGGAGATCCGGCCCGCAGCCATGCGCTCGATCGGCTCGGACAGAAAGCGGATCGAGCGGCCGATGCGAACGGCCGGGATGCCGGCCTAGCCCGCGGTCTCGATGTAGAGCTGCGCTTTCTTGTAGGCCTTCGTGCGGCTGATCTTGAAGAGGTGGACGACCTCCTCGACGCAGAGGAACGGTCCATTGTCGGTGATGGCACCCATGCGGTTCTCCCTCGCTCTCGCCGGCCCCGCCGCTGGAGCGGGGTGGGCCGGCGATCCGCTGGGACGCATTGCGCCGACACGGACTTACAGAGGGAGAAATCACCTATGCGCAGCAGACGTGATCAGAAAGGGCTCCTGGCGCCGGCGAGAGCCTTTGTGCTCAGCCTCCAGCAGCCGACGCCCCGGGCGTGGACGGGACCGAGACGCCTGGGAGGGTGGAGCGTGCAGCGAGGGTGACTGCTGCTCCGAAGGAGATCTGCGTTCCGGCTGCTGGCTCCTGGGTGCTGACGATCCCGGACGGATAGGCTGGCGTGTTGGTCTCTGCCCTGCCGGGGTCGACGAAGGTGATCACCGGCTTGATGCAGAACGTTGTGAGGACTCGAGTCGCGTCCTCAACGGTGAGTCCGGTGAGGACAGGCATTTCTGCGACGTTGCCCATCAGGCAGTCAGGCGTCGGTGCGGTCGTTCCTCGCGTCGTGATGGCCGACACGGTGGTTGGGGTGACGTTCTCCGCGGGCCTCGGGACGTTCGCGACTTCGGTGTTCTGAATCGGGTTCCCGGCAGCGTCGAGCCCAATCAGCGTGACGGCGGTGTCGGTGATGAATGCACAGGCCCGCGTGGTGCCGATCGGTTGCTGGGTCGGGTGGACGTCAGTGATGGAGCCGTCGGGATGGGTCGCCTGGATGGTGGTGATGTCGCCGGTGGCGATCCCGGCGATGCCGAAGTCGGTTGGTTGTGCGTAGATCGCCGCTGCAGCGACCGTGCCGGGTTCAGGTGTGCTCTGGAGGACTTGTGTGCAACCCGTGGTCGTAGTGAGGCAGATCTCGCCGTTGATGACGCCTCCAAGCGCGACTGCCTGGCGGCTGCTGCTGTCGACCTCGGTCGATGCGAGAACGAGGGGGATTGACGGGCGCCCAGACGTTGGGGTGACGTGGCTGGCGATCGTGAGGAGATCATCGCGGGTGAGTCCGGGTCCGGTCTCAACGGCGACGAGGACGCCGGGCTGGGGCGACCATGTGACGCGCCGAATCTCGTTCGCTGTCTCGATGAGTCGCCCCGATGATCCGTTGATGGTCACGTCTTGCTGCGGTAGTGGCGTGGCCTCGTAGCCGACGTCTTTGCCTTGCGAGTAGTTGGTGGCGTACGTGGCGGCATCGATGTTGGAGTGCAGCGTGCTGATGTCGACGTACTTGTTGTCCGGCCCCAGATAGGTCACCGCAGGGAGGTAGCCCTCGCCGGTCAGGCTGCCGCAAGTGATGGTCTGACGGTCAGTTGTCCAGCTCGTGCAGCGCAGTCGCTGTTGCGCCGGTCCAGGCCCGGGCGTGCCGAAGAACCCGGTGATCGGATCGTTGGCCTCAAACCATAGGGTGACGCCGGGGGCGAGTCGCAGCGGCCACTGGCCGGTAGCCGTTTCGGGTGCGGATGCTGGCACCTGCGGATCGGTGTGGCGTTGGTTCACGACCAGGACGAGCGCGACGCCGCTGGCGGCGGCGATCAGGAATGCGGCGCCGACGAGGCTCCTGGAGCGGTTCCTTGGTCGGGCGACGACGTATCCGAGTTCGACTTCGACGTCACTCGTTTCCGGGTGCTGATCGGGATGCGAATCTGCGCCAGAACGGTGCTGGTTGGCGTTGTCGAGGGTGGTGCCGTAGCGCTGAAGGCGGGCTTCGAGATCGGTGGTCATGTCAGGGCTCCAGGTGTCGGCGCAGGCGCTTCATGCCGAGGTGGATGTGGTTACGAAGGGTGGTGATCGGGATGTCGAGCATGGTTGCGGCCTCTGCGTAGGTGTAGCCGTGCGCGTGGACGAGGAGCACTGCGACTCGTTGGTCGTCGGTGAGCCGCTCGAGCGCTGTGTGGAGACCTGGCTCGGGTTCGGCGGCTGGCGAGATCGGCTCCTCGGCGGGCAGGAGTGCTCGGCGTCGTCGGCGGACGTTGCCACGGACCGACGTCTGACCGACGCGATAGAGGTAGCCGGTCGGGTTCTCCATCTCGTTGAGTTGATCGCGATGTTCCCATGCCCAACTGAGTGCATCAGCGAGCGCGTCGTGGCCGAGGTCAACGCCATAGCGCGCGACGAAGGCTCGCTGGAGACGTGGGCTCGCGGCGACAACGAACTCTTCGAACGACTCGCCTGCCTGCATGCACGCCTCTCGGGATGAGCTCACGCCCCTTGAGAGCCGCCACGCCCCGACTTGTTTCACCTTGGTCGCCGACCCGAAGTGAAGATCTGCGAGAGCTCGTCAGCTCGCGGCAGAGAGCTCGACGGTGACCTTGAGGTCCAAGGCGGCGGCCACCTTCTGAAGCGTCGTCAGCGTCGCGCCGACGCCGCCGGCTTCGAGGCGGGCCACTGCTGCCTGACTGGTGCCCATGCGTGCGGCCAGCTCGCGCTGACTGAAGCCGGCAGCCTCGCGGGCATCGCGGACCTTCTCGCCGACGTCGAGGGCGAGGCGAGTCGCCTCGTAAGTCTCGTCGAAGACGGCGCGTTCGTCCGCGGTCATCGCGGCCAAGCGGTTCTTCTTCAGTTCATCGATCGTCGTACGGGCCATCAGTCGTCCTCCTCGGCGGTATGTCCTTCGGCGATGCAGCGGGTCATCGTCCAACGCGCTCGCTGCACCTCAGCGCGTTCGTTCTGCCGTTGCTTGTGGAACACAGTCAGCAGCACGATGCGCCGGCCGGTGGCGAAGAAGTACGTGATCCGCCACGCCACTCGGAGCACGTCGAACCGCAGTTCGAACAGTCTGTCGCCGAGCGCACGCGACGCCGGCATCCGAAGCAGGTTGCCTCTCTCCGCCAGGCGCTCGACGTGTGGGAACACCGAAGCGAAGTCGTGCGCGCCCAGTCCGCTCATCCATTGCTCCACCTCCGGCTCCAGCTCGACCGACCACATGACACCAAAGATGATATCAACCGAGCGATCGGCCGTCGAGTGATTCCGACCGCGCTTGCCTCGCGAGTTGCATCAAGGTTTCTGGGTCGAGCAGAACCCTCGCGACCGGCTTGGTCCCGGATTGGTCCTTCTCAGGTCCTTCCTCCAAACGAACAGGGCGAAACTGAACGCACCGAGAAGGACACATAAGACCAGGTCAGAGGTACTACGGCCGAATCGCCGCAGATCGCGAAACCCCTGCTACACGTTGAAGCGGAACTCCATCACGTCGCCGTCTAGGGGGTGGTAGTCCTTGCCTTCGATGCGGATCTTGCCGAGCTCTTTTGCCTTGGTCCACGAGCCGATCTCGAGCAGTTCATCCCAGTGGATGACCTCGGCTTTGATGAAACCGCGTTGGAAGTCGGTGTGGATGCGGCCGGCGCATTCGGGGGCGCTGGAGCCGGCGTAGAACGTCCACGCGCGGGTCTCTTTCTCGCCGGTCGTCAGATAGGTTCGCAGGCCGAGCAAGTGGTACGCGCTGCGGACCATCCGGAACAGCGCTCCCTCGCCCAGACCGAAACCTTCGAGCATCTCCGCTCGTTCGGTCGGATCGATGATCGCTGCTGCCTCGGCTTCGAGCTGTACGCACATGCCGATGACCTCGACGTTGTCGCCGGCGTTGTTGAACTCGGCCGCAACGGTGGCTTCCACTTCGGGGATGCGCTCGAGGTCGTTCTCGCCTACGTTGACCACGACGAGCACTCGCCGATTGGTGAGCAGGAAATACGGTGCCAACACGTCCTTCTGATCGGCCTTGAGGCCTGCCCTGTAGAGGGGCAGCCCTTCGCTGAGGGCGTCGTACGCGGCCTGCAACGAATCGATTTCGGCCGCGGCCGACTTGTCGAGCTTGGCTTGGCGAGTGGCTTGGCGCAGACGCTTCTCGACTGTCTCGAGATCGGCGAGCGCCAGTTCGATCTCGACCACACGCAGATGTTCGAGCGGATCGCTGGAGCCGGTGACGTCGTCGTCTTCGAACGCGCGAAGCACAAGCACGATCGCATCGACCTCGCGGATGTTGGCGAGGAACTTGTTGCCGAGGCCTTCGCCTTTACTCGCTCCCTCGACGAGCCCGCCAATGTCGACGACCTGCACCGAGGCGTGGACGAGCGTCTTGCTCTTCGACATCATCGCTAGTCGGTCGACGCGCTCGTCGGGCACCTTGGCCACCCCGATGTTGGGGTCCTTCGTTGCGAAGGGGTACGGGGCAGCGAGTGCACCGCCACCGGTGAGTGCGTTGTACAACGAGCTCTTGCCCGCATTGGGGAGACCGACCAGGCCGAAGCATTCCATAACGAGCCGCAGGCTACCTGGCAAGGCTCCCACACTCCCGATGTGTCGATACGTCAGCATTAGGCGGCTTTGCGCTGACCTGGCCGGTGCTGTGTTTCCGCACGCTGCGGCTCGCCGTCCCTCATGCGGGTTATGCAGTCGTACCGTGTGGTCTCATCAGCGCTTGCGCTCACAATGCTTGTTGCGGCGCCACTCGCTGCAGTCGTCATGGGCGCGTCCGACAAGACTGCGCATGCTGGGCCGCTCGGCACATCGATCCCAGCGAACTGCGCCGAACATACGTCGTTCAGCGGCGGGTCCGACGCGGCGGGGGACTATCGCTGCGCGGGGCTGGCCATCGACTTCCACGTCAGTGGTGTAGCGGCTTCACAGCATCAGCAGTGGGCAGGCCAGTGGTTGTTCGTCGATGAGGCCGGCCAGTTCCGCACGGGTTCATGCACGTTCAATCGAGGGACGCACCCGAGCATCCTCGGGCCGTCGTCGAGAGTGTCGCAGAGCTTCCCCAATGACCCAACGGGGAGAGAGACGGCATATCTGACGTGGCGCTACGGGAGCACAGCGGATGCGTTGACGGCCGCTGCGCTCTGGGTGGTCTTCCACTACGACGCGCAGGATGCGGCGGGCACGACCGAGAGTACGCACCCAAGCGAACCCTTGATCGCCGACCTGGGCAGAGTGTCAGAGATGACCGGCCGGCAGGATCTCGAGGATCTGGCGGTCGCTCTCGACGCCGAAGCAACAACATTCGCGACGCCGTTTCTTCTTTCGGTGTCGATCGACCCCTCGGGAAGTGCGACGGCAACCTTGACCTCCGCCGGCGCACCCGTAGCCAGCGCAGAAGTTGCGTCGGTCGACGACGCTGGGAGTGTCCGCTCAACGGCACTCACCGATGCCGGCGGCGTAGCGCACTTCAACGTGGAATTGGTGACCGGGGTCAACACTGTGCGAGTCATAGCCGGTTCTCCCGGCGCTGCGTGGGTGTATCTCGGACCGGCCGCCGCTCCGAACCCGCGGGGTGCGCAATCGATGATCACCGGTGGGGATCCGGAACTGCTGACCGCGAGCGCGGTGTTGGAGGTGGTACCACCACCGACGGAGCCACCACCCACGGAACCACCACCCACGGAACCACCACCGACCACGGACGCCCCCACGACGACGCAACCTCCGACCACGCTGGTCGAGGAAGCGACGACCACGACGACTAGTACGACACCCATCGTCGAGACGACCACGATGCTGGAACCGACAACGACCATCGCGCCGACCACCACCATCGTGCCGACCACCACCATCGCGCCGACCACGACGAGTGAAGCACCACCGATGTTCCTGCCGCCTCCGCCGACGCAGGCACCGACGACAGTTGCTCCACCAACGCAACCGCCAACGACGACGACAGCGGCACCAACGACGATGCCGCCCCCGGTGTTCGTGGCCGTCGAGCCACCTCCCGCGACCACTGCGGAAACGGTCGCTTCGACGACCGCACCGACCATCGTCGAGACGACGACCACGATGACGCCCGCGGTCGTCCAACCAAAGCTTCCTCGCACTGGCGGCTCGTCGTGGTTTGCGGCCTACCTGGCCACGGCTCTGGTAGTCGGCGGCGTTGGGCTGATCGGGACGGTCCGGCGGCGGATCAGCGAGCAGGGTGCGTCACGATGCTCGTAGTGTGAGGAGATGACGCCGGTCGAGGCATTCGAACGAATCATCCACTGCCTCGACCGGGGCATGCAGTCCGGGTTCCGGGTGAAGGCCTTTGTCGGCGCACTCGAATCGATCAGGGAGATGTCTGATGACGACCTCCGCCGTCTCGCCACGGCGCGCCGACTGGAGGATGTAGCCGGGATCGGCGCCTCCTCGGCGAAGGTGATCGAGCAGGCACTGGCTGGCGATGTACCCGAGTACCTCCAACGACTCGAGGTCGAGACCGTCATCACGGTCAGTGCGGCCGCGCATCCCTACCGGCAGGCGCTGCGCGGCGACTGCCATGTGCACACCAGTTGGAGCGACGGCGGTGCCACGATCGAGGCGATGGCTTCGGCCGCGACAGGCCTTGGCCATGAGTACATGGTGCTCACGGATCACTCGCCCCGGCTCACCATCGCGCATGGCCTCGACCGCGAGCGACTGCTTCGTCAACTCGAACATGTGGCGCACGTCAACGAGACGCTGGCGCCGTTCCGAGTGCTCACCGGGATGGAGGTCGACATTCTGCTGGACGGCACGCTCGACCTGGGCGACGATCTCCTGGCTCGACTCGACGTTGTGGTTGCGAGCGTCCATTCGAAGCTCAAGATGCCGGAGCCGGAAATGACCGAACGGATGGTGCGAGCGGTCGAGTCGCCTCATGTCGACATTCTCGGCCACTGCACCGGGCGACTGATCGACAAACGTCCGGCGTCGATGTTCGACGCGGAACGGGTGTTCGCCGCCTGCGTGGCATCGCACACCGCGGTCGAGATCAACTGTCGACCGGAGCGTCTCGACCCGCCGCGGGACCTGCTGTCGTTAGCTGTCGATCTGGAGTGTTGGTTCGCGATCGACAGCGACGCGCATGCGACGGGTCAATTGGAGTGGCAGCCGTTCGGCTGCGAACGGGCAGCGCAGTGCGTTGTGCCGGTCGACCGGATCATCAACACGATGACGGCGCAATCGCTGGTGGAGTGGGCAGGGTTCGGCCGATAGCCTTGCTACCCATGTCGAAGAAGACCAAGAAGAAGAAGGCGCGGATGCGCAGGTCCAAGGCCAACCATGGCAAGCGTCCCAACATGGGGCGTGGCTGACCCGAAGATGATCACACTCCCGCCCACCCGGCGGGAGGATGTCGTCGACGTCCTCCACGGTATCGAGGTCCCTGATCCGTACCGGTGGTTGGAGTCAGGCGAGTCAGGTGACTCCTCAAGATCAATCGAGGTTGCCCAGTGGGTCGCCGCGCAGAACAACATCACCAGACAGGCGCTCGATGCCCGCCCCGATCGTGGGCGGTGGGTCGAGCATCTTTCCGCGCTCATGGCGTTGCCAACGGTGCTCGGCTGCAAGCTCGTCGGTGACCAACTGTTCGTGCTCGAGCGGGGTCGCGGCGCCGATCAGTTTGCACTTGTAGTACGTTGCGCTGTCGACAGGGATGTAGCACCCAGGATGCTGCTCGATCCAGCGCGTTCAGCCGCCGACGCGGCCGTGGCGATCGACTGGTTCGAACCGTCGCCCGACGGCACCATGGTTGCGCTCGGGCTCAGCGAGGGTGGAACCGAGAACAGCGTGCTGCGACTGCTCGACGTGCAGACCGCCACCTTGAACCCGTTGCGGATACCAAACACGCGCGCCGCAAGCGTGGCGTGGAAGCCCGACAGTACAGCGTTCTGGTATGCCCGCTACCCGGCCGACGACCAGTACAACCGACATATCCGCTACCACCTGCTCGGTTCCGATCCGGTCGACGACCCGGTGGTGTTCGATCGCCTTCCGACCGCCGAGTCGTGGCCCGATGTGAACGTCTCGCCAGACGGTCGTTACCTGCTCATCGAGATGCTCGTCGGCTGGGGGCGGATCGACGCTCATTTGCTCGACCTCCACTCGAGTACGTGGTCGACAGTGATCGAGGGCATCGACGCGCAGTCCAGTTTCACCTTCGACCACAATCGGCTGCTCGGCGTCACCACATTCGACGCGCCGAACGGTCGTATCATCGCGGCGCCGCTCGATGGGCCGGACGTGGCAAATTGGCAGACGATCGTTGCTGAACGTTCCGATGTGGTCGTCGGCCATCCGGCGATCGTTGGCGACACCTTGTTGCATACGGCCAGTCGTGCGGCGGTCGACACTGTCGAGCAACGCACGTTGGATGGCGACTTGACCGGCTCGCTCGACCGCCTCGGTGTGGTTGCCGTCCAGCAGATCGTCTCCTCGCCCTCGTCGGCACATGGGTTCCTCACCGTTGCATCGTTCGATTCACCAGTGACGGTGTGGCGATACGGCGTTGGCGTTGGCGTTGGCGATAGAGACGGCGTTAGCGAGCTCGAGCGGTGGGCGCCCGACGCTGCGTCGTCGGCCGAGTTGCCTGCTCTTACGGTGACCCAACACACGTACCCCTCGCTCGACGGCACCGAGATCGGGCTGTTCCTCATCCATCGCGCCGATGTGGTGCCATCGCCTTCGGTTGTCACCGTGCTCAACGGGTACGGCGGGTTCGCGATCAGCGAATCGCCCGCGTGGGTACCGAACCTGGTCGCGTGGTGCGGCGCGGGCGGAGTGTGGGCCATTGCCGGGCTTCGCGGCGGGTACGAGCACGGCGAACGCTGGCACCGAGCAGGCCGGCGCGCCAACAAGCAGAACGTGTTCGATGATTTCCACGCGGCTGGCGACTGGCTGGTGGCTCAGGGTCATGCTTCGCACGAGCGACTTGCGCTCGTCGGCGGTTCCAATGGTGGTCTGCTCGTTGGTGCAGCGCTCACCCAGCGTCCAGATCTTGCGCGGGCGGTGTGGTGTGCGGTGCCGTTGCTCGACATGGTCCGCTTCCCGAAGTTCTTGATTGCGAAGCTGTGGACCGACGAATACGGCGATCCGGACATCGCGGACGAGTTCGCCTGGTTGCTCGCCTATTCGCCGTATCACAACGTGGAGATGGGCGGCTCCTATCCGGCAGTCCTGTTCACCACCGCCGAGGGCGATACACGCGTCGATCCGCTTCATGCCCGCAAGATGGCCGCACTGCTGCAAGCGTCGGCGGCCGAGCAGCGAGAACGCCCCGTGTTGTTGCAGCAGTCAGGCCGTGCGGGCCATGGTGTTGGCAAGCCCGCGAGCATGAGGGTGACCGAGGGGGCAGACGTGTTGTCGTTCCTCGCCTGGCAGCTCGGTGGCGAGTCATGACAGCCGTCGTCGGCCTCACCGTGGCGTCACTAGTCGAGCCATGGCAGGGAATCGGACTGCGGATCGTCGACGGCGAGTCGTGGATCGGCGGGATCCGCCTGCGTTTCGACGCTCCGTCCACCCATGACGGCGGCGTGACCGGCATCACCGGATGGCAGCTCGGTGGATGTCCAACCGCAGCCGAATCAATCGATGGTCTGGCCACCACTCATGAGGACGAAACGTGGGTCGACAGGGTGCCAGAGCCTGCAGCGTGGCACAACGACCTCGGTGCCACCGCGTTCGATCACCTTGTTGTCATGACTTCAAGTCTCGAGCGGACCTGCCAGGCGATCGCGTCGGCGACGGGCGAGCCATTGAAGCGCATCCGCGAGGCGGGTCCGATCCGACAGGGGTTCCACCGCCTCGGCCCGATGATCGTCGAAGTGGTCGAGTCAACCCAGGTCACCAATGACACGGCGTCGTTCTGGGGGTTCGTGCTGATCGTCGACGACCTGCACGACGTTGCAGGTCGACTCGGTCCCGACGTGATTTCGTTGCCGAAGCCGGCGGTGCAACCGGGAAGGTTCATCGCCTCGATCCGGCCCGGAGTTGGTCTCGGCCTGCCGCTCGCGTTGATGACGGCCTGAGCCAGTCGGCCGACGCCCGCCCAGGCTGTGTTGTGAGGTTCCGGCTGGGTTGTGAGGTTCCGACGGTTGAGTGTGCATCGAAACTCACAGAGGTCTTGGGTTGTGAGGTTCCGACGGTTGAGTGTGCATCGAAACTCACAGAGGTCGTGCAGCGGCCCGGGCGTGGACGGGCACCACGCCATTCTCACGGTCAGGCGTCGTCGAAGCCTTGCCGGCCGTCGTCGCCGTCGACCAGCGCGAGGTGCTCCCGGCCCTCTTCGCAGCTGGGCTGCAGCGGGCACCAACGACACGGCGGTGCCGGCCGCTTCACGGGCTGGCGACCCTCGATCGTCAATTCGACATGGCGTTCGACGGCCGCGACCGTGCGGTTGAGCGCAGCCACGAGTAGCCCCTCCGTCACATCCTCGACCTCGGCTTCGGCATAGTCGAGGTAGTACGTGGCGAGCTTTCGGGGCGGCACCTCACGACTCAACGTTTCGAGTAATGCGTAGAACTGCAGGTCGGCACGATGATGATGCGATCGGTAGCCGGTCTTGAAGTCGATGATCAGTCGCTTGCTGATCCGCCCTTCCGGCCGACCGATTACGAGGTCGGTCTTGCCGACCAGTTCCACGCACGGTGTCGGTCGCCATTTCATGGTGGCTTCGAGGATTGGATTGGCGCGCAGATCGAGCGGCGGAAAGTCCTGGAGGAAACGGGTCAGCCGCTCGATCGCGTAGCCGCGCAGTTCTGCCAACTCGCCATCGTTGAGCCCCGCTACCCAGCCGCCGCGCCGGCTCGGCTCGTCGCCCAGCCGGGCGATTGCCTCCTCGACAAGCGTGGCCGGGGTGGGGTCGCCAGACCAGTGACTGTGCAGTTCGATCGCCTTGTGGGCGACGAATCCCCGTGCGGTGGAAGGTTTCCACTCGAACGGCGATGGTGTCAGGTACTGAGCCTCGCAGCCATGTACGCCTGTCAGCATGCTCTTGCTGACGTAGACACGTTCGCCGCCGAGGCGTACTGACAGAACGTCGAATGCGTCGTGTGCTCGGGCAATGAGGTCGCTGACGAACTCGGCGTCGAACACGAGCGGCGCTCCATCTCGGCGAAGTTGTCCGAGGATTCGTTCCTGTGTCGGCGTGAGCGCTCGCGGTGGGCTGGGCGTCAGGTTCGAGTCCACGAACCGAGGTTAGCCGGGCACCCGGAGCACCCCCCGGGAAACCCTGTCGTACCCCTGCGTCATGATGACCGTATGTTCTCCCCAGTCGCTACTTCCCCCGGGCTGCCGACCCCAGCACCGTCGTCGTCTGCTTCCCCCAACCTCAGCTCGTCAGCCACCGCGTCAGGCACCGCGGTCGAGTTCGCTTACGCGGCAAGGGTGCTCGGGCGCGAGGCCCGGCGGCATGGATTGGTCGTGCCCGGGTTCCGGTCGCCACCGCGCGTCGTGGGGGCCCAGCGCACGCTGCGTCGCCATAGCGATGGTGCAGGTGTCGTCGTCGCCGTGCAGGTGCGGGGTCGCCCGTGGTTCGCCGTGGTCGCCGACATGATCGAAGGCGTCGTCGTCGCGAACGGTCTGCAGGCACCCACTGGCGACAGGCTCCGCACGGAACTATGGGAAGCATTGGGGTACGACCTACCGAGGATGCAGCCGGTGGATGCCGCTCCACGCGTCGCCTGAGCGGACCAGGCAAGCTCAAGTTGGCAGATAGAGCAACAGCAGCAACGTCGAACCCGACGGATAGAGATCGGCAATCCCTTCCATCTCTGGCGAGTCCGCTGCATCCGGGCCGACCGCGACCACGCTGAACACATCGCCATTCGGTTCGAGGTAGATGCCTTGAAGTGCGCCATCGAACGGTACCTGCGTGCCGCCTACCGTGAAGCCAGCCGCGGCCATCGCCTTGTCGTAGGCAGCAATTGCCGCTTCGGCCTCCAAGGTGGTGGTGCGCAGTTCGCTGAATGCCTGGCTCGGCGACAAACCGAGCGCGCCCACCAGCGCAGGCGAGGTGAAGATCGCGTCGATGCCGTCGGGTACCGGCAGACCATCCCACCAGTCCGGACGGGCCACCTCAGGATCAGGGTCGCAGACCATCCCATCAGGGGGCCGGGTGAGGTTGGCGAGTAGATCAGCCTCGATCGCGGTGATGCACTTCGAGCTGAGGAGTTGGCCGTGACCTTCACCGGTAAAGGTCACCAGTTCGGCAGAGGGTCCCATCGCTGCGGTCATCTCCTCTGCCCACCGAAATGGTGTTGCCGGATCGTTCAGGCCGCCAACCACGAGAATCGGTGCGTCGCCGTCGTACGTGAGGTTTCCCGGCGTCACTGTGGGCATCAGGCCGATGCAGCCGTCGGTGAAGTCATCAGCGGTGATGGTCCGCGCAAACCGCGGCGCCAGTGCACGCAACCGTGCGGCCATCGCTTCGGGATCGTCGGGCACGGGTGAGCCGAGGCCAGAGGCGCAACTGATGATCGGATTGCTCTGGCCGATCGTGTTGTATGTGCCATCTGCATCGCGCTGGTTGTAGCGGTCGGCAAGCGCGAAGATACCGCTGACGGTTCCGTCGCTTGCTGTGGCCAAAGCGTCCGCAAGCACGGGCCATTCGGTTTCGCGATAGAGCGCAGCGATCGTGGCGAGCCCCATCACGGCCTGGTTGCCCAGCCGTCCGTCATCATTGGCGATGGGGTTGTCGTCCAGTTGTTCCAGCAGTGCATCCCACGCTCCGCCAACATCGCCACTGTGAAATGCGCAGTCGGCGGTGTCCTGGCACCAAGCCGCCCAGTTGTCGAACGCGCCCTCGAAGCCGACGAGCTGGGTCGTGTATTGCTCCTCAACCGAGTCACCCGTCGGTTCGTAGGCGGAGTCGAGCACCATTGCCCGGACCCGGTCGGGAAAGAGCGTGGCATACGTGGCCCCGAGGTACGTGCCGTAGGAGACACCGAGAAAGCTGATGGTGTCATCGCCTAGCGCCGCCCGGATTGCGTCCATGTCGCGTGCGGTGTTGTCGGTTGAATACAAGCTCAAGGTGTCGCCATACTTGGCCGTGCACGCCTTATCGAACGCAGTGTCGGCCTCGTCGAGGAGTCGTTGCTCGGTCGGCGTGTCGGGAGTGTCATCAAGGAATTGGTAGGTGTCGATCTCAGCGTCGGTCTGGCAGCGCAGGCCGTTGGATCGGTCCACCCCGCGGGGATCGAATCCGATCAGATCGAAGTTCTCGAGGCCGAGTGAACGCACGACGGCGGTACCACCTGTTGCCACGTAGTCGAACCCCGAACCGCCCGGCCCGCCGGGATTGAACAAGATCGGACCCTCACGGGAGTCTCCGCTCGCCGGCACTCGCACGAGAGCGAGGTCGATGGTGCCGCCGTCTGGGTGTTCGTAGTCGAGCGGCACGGTGACGGTGGCGCAGTCGAGATCGGTGTCGGTGACCTTCTCGTCGGTGCAAGCCACCCAACCGATACCCGGAATCCTCGGTGCCGTGTCCGTTGGAGTGAAGCTGCCCGGTGTGGTGCTGCTCGTGGGCGCGGCCCCGATTGGAGCTGACGAGACAGCGGTCGGGTTGGACATCGACGAACACGCGCCAGTTGACGCCAAGGCGACGACAACGAGGATCCGGGGCACACGCATCGGGCGACCCTAGCGAGGCGTCGTCTCGCGTTCGGCGTTACCCGGCGTGGAGCCCACCAAGTGACGCTCTGCTCAGACTTGGCGACCGAGGAAGCAGAGGAACTCGGTCTGCAGGTCGGCACCTGCCGGCGGGTCGATCTTCGGCCCGAACACACCTGGCATCCGGATCATCGCATCCATCGGCTTCAGACCGGAGTACGCACCTTCGACCGCAGCAGCATCAAGCGCTTCGTCGCCACCAGTGGCGCGGGCGAGATCCCATGTGTGCACCATCACGTCAGTGCAGACGAGGCGTCCAATGACCTGCTCGGCCGGCATTGGCCCGAACGGTCCAGGTACCACGGTGCTCAGATCGGCGGTGGGTAGGGCTCCGAGGAACCCGTCACGGGCTTCATTCCACGCCGCGACGATGTCTTCATCGGCGCTGATCTCTCGCCCCTGGCCACCGGTGAGCGCAGCACCGAGGCCCAACAGGTTGTTACCAACGTGCACGACGACGTCACGCGCTGTCCACCCTTCGCACGGGGCAGCGTTGCCCCACGCACCGGCGTCGACCGCCTGGATGCGGGCGTCGAAACCCTGAACGAGGTTGGTAGCACGATCGATGACTTCTTGGCTCATACCGGCGATGCTAGTTCACATCGCCCATGGCGTGACAATGGCCCTCGCCGTTGAGTCAGATGGCATCTGGCTGCGTAACCTGAGCGCAAGCCCGGGTGGCGGAATTGGCAGACGCGGGGGGCTTAAACCCCCCTCTCCGCAAGGAGGTGCGGGTTCGAACCCCGCCCCGGGCACAAGGAAGAACCAGGTCGCCGCATCGATCGCCCGATTGCGGCCGGTCGATGCCGGCTGGCGGCTGCACGATTCCTGCACAGGCTTCTTCGGAGTAGCGGGAATCGGACGGACTTCGGTGTATTCGGGGGCCGACTACACATCGGAGGTTGCGCAGTCGGCATGGCGTCGAACTCCGGCTCATTGGTCGGTCGCCAGCGCACCTATCGGCAGGCATGCACGCCACGACCGACTCAGCGGGCCACTTTCACGGTTGCAGTCGCGTATGGGTCATTTGATTGTCACCGCCGACTGGTACGAGGTGCGCGTCCTTTAGATCGACGAGCGCTGCGCCCAGGGCATCGTCGACTCCGAAGTGCCCCTTGACGAGCGTGAAGAGGATTCCTGTTCCGTCTGGAGTGAAGGTTGGCTGAATCGCGTGTTGCGTCTGGGCATCGAACCGAGTGAGCTGAGCCTCGGAGGTTCCGTCAGGTTGCACGGTGAACAGATTGTCGTTGCGGCAAAAGACGATGAGGTCGTCGACGCTGTTCCAATCAGGATCGGGGCTTCCGAGTCCGGAGATCGGGCCGTCCCAGCTCGCAACGTTTTTGGCGTCGGTGCCGCCCGATGCGGAAGCCACGGCGACCGCGACCTTCGTCGTCGTGGACTCGTCGACACGATTGGACGCGAAGGTGTCTCGTTCGAAGACGATGGATTGGCCGTCACCGGACCAGCGAGGATGGAAGAGCCACACGCGGCCCGATGTGTCGTCAACGATGGTACGCACCGCTCCGGAGCCGACATTCAGCGAGAGGATCGCACTCAGCGATGTCGTGGCGCCGTCCTCGGTTTCGGCGACCATGAACGCGATTTCGCTTCCATCTGGTGACCACGCACCGTCCTGCAAAGAGTGACACGGCGCTTCACACGTGTACACGCTCCGCAAGGCTGTGCCATCGGAGTTCACGACCCACAGCATCGAGAGCTCAGGATCGAAGACCAGCGATTTGCCATCATGTGACCAATCCGGATGCTCCTGGTCTGCGGGAGCACTCGGGGCAACGTCCACCACCCCGGACCCGTCCAACATCGCTGTGCGAACCCGACCAGCGTTCTGGAACACCAGACGCTTCCCCGCCATCGCTGGATCCGACGTGGCAACCCCAGCACTGACAGTCGGAACGATGGACGGCGTCGGCGTCGACGCCGGAGCCGTCGCCGGACCGTTCGCTGCGGGTGACGAGCCGCATGCAGCGACCGCCACAACCAACAACAGGCCCAACGCCCTCACCGCGACGGGCGACCTCATCATCGTGCTCCCCAAAGGTTCGACTCCGTGAGCGCCGTCACGAAGTTGAGCGGCGTTCCGATTGAGTTCATCGTCACGGCAGACACACGAACCAGGCATCGACTTGGTTGACATCGGAATGTGGCGACCCTGATGCCCGATGTTCGGCACACATCCCAGACTGCGGCCAGGGGCATGGCCGAGGATCGGGCGATCCTCGGTTCGTGCGCTCACAGGCCGTGTCAACCGATCGACGACATCGTTCGTGTGTACATCATGCCGATCAACTTGACGCACGTAGCTGGCGTGGTGGCAGCACTCGGTCTCTCTGCCTGCGCTTCGACGCCTGCACCCTCGACGAGGGTCGGCGAGACCGCGACGGCGGGCAGCGCGGCCGTCCAGGTTGCCGTCGACACGTGGATCTCCGACCTGGAAGCGATCGATTCCGGCGTTCGGGAGCTGCATGCCGATCCGTTCGCGGTCGTCCCGGAGGCCACGTGGAGCGCGAGAGTGGCCGAGCTCGAGACGGCGTTCCCGACGCTGAACGACGATGAGCGGATCGTCGGCATGGCCAGTCTCGCGGGGCTGCTCGACACGCACACGCAGTTCTTCAGCCCTGACCAACGCCAGTACGACGTCTTGCTCTACCGCTTCTCCGACGGGTTGTTCGTCATCGCCGCCACCGATCCGTCGCTGGTCGGTGCCCGCCTCCTGTCGATCAACGAAGTGACCGCCGCCGACGTCGAAGCGCGGATCCGACCGCTACTGCCCGGCGACAACGAGCCCGCCGAGCTCAACGGCATGTGGATGTTGACCCAGGTCGACTACCTGCACGGTCTCGGCATCGTCGACGATGTCGACAGGCCGGGCTTCACGTTCATCATGGCGGACGGGACCCAACGAACCGTCGATCTCCCCACCGAGGACATCGACGACTTCGCCGAGGCGCAGCACCTGTTGGGGAGCCTCGGTGGTGTCCAGAACGAGGCACTCCGGCGACGGGGCGAGCCGATCTGGGCCCGCATCGATGCCCCCTCGAAGTCCTTCCTGCTGTCACTGAACGATTACACCTCGACGGGCCGCGATGCTGCGATCGCTGCGATGACCCCGGCACTTGACAGCGGTGCGGCCGACCACGTCGTGGTCGACATGCGGTACCTGCGCGGCGGCGACGCCTCACAGCTGCTCCCGTTGGTCGACGCGCTCGAACGTGACCCGCGGATCAACCGTCCGGGCGGGCTCACGGTGCTCATCGGTCGCGAGAACGAGTCGGCTGCCACGCTGATCGCGGCAACGCTCGATCTCGACACCGAGGCGTCGTTCGTCGGTGAGATGACGCCTGCTCGGGCCGACAACTTCCTGTGCCCGTGCACCGACATGGAGCTTCCTGCGTCCGGTTTCATCTTCTCGGTCCCCACGACGCGGTCCGGAAATGGAGATCCACGGATGGCGATCGAGCCGGACATCCCTGTCGCACTCAGCAGCATCGACTACTTCGCCGGCCGCGATCCAGCTCTCGAGGCAGCGCTGTGAGATCCCGTCTGCTCGCCGCCTTGGTGGTCGTCCTCGCGGGCTGCAGCACCACGCCATCGACGACCATCGCCCCGTTGGACACCAACATTTCATCCGCAGCGCCGACGTCGTCGCTGCGACCACTCACGACTGAGGCGGCAGCTCCAGCCGACCTGCTCGCACCTCAGCCCGGGGAGGAATGGGTCGCCTTTCGATCCCCGCGGTCGGACGGCCGTGATGGGATCTTCCTCGCCAGACCCGACGGCTCTGACCGTCATCAGCTGGTCGCCGACCTGCCTTTCGTGCAGGCGAGCCCGGCGTGGTCGCCCGACGGCAACCGCCTCGCGTTCATCGAACGGAACCCTGACGAGGCACTCTGGGTTGTCGACGCCAATGGTTCGAACACGACCGAGCTCCTCCCCGCCTCGAAAGAGTGCTGCGGTCAGGACAAGCCAGATTGGTCACCGGACGGCACGACCATCGCGCTTGTCCGCTGGATCGGCCCGGAGGACAACATCACCACGGAGATCGTGCTCTACGATCTCGCGACCGGGTTGACCTCAGTTGCCTACTCGACATCGTTTCCGACCGTGCTCGATCGGCCGCGGTGGTCGCCGGGCGGCACGCAACTCGCCGTCGACGTCACGACCATGCAGCCGAACGGGTCCGACTTCGCGGCCGGTGCGATCGGTCTGATCGATCTCCGATCCGGCCAGCTCAGGTTGCTCACGGACTCGGACCACTTCTTCGGCTATGTCGGCTGGAACCCGTCCGGTACAGCGCTCGTGTTCGAGGAGAATGGCCTCACCTACTGGGACGACACGCCTCACGGCAAGGCCACCAACCTGTGGACGATCAACCTCGACGGCAGCGACCTTCGGCAAATCACGAACAACGAATCCGGCGGCCACCGCTCGACGCAACCATTCTGGCGGGCCGACGGTTCGATCTGTTACGTCGACGCCGAGGCGAAGAAGAGCGACCGTCACTTCGTGCGCTGCCTCGGTGCCGACCTGAATGTGCTCCCTGATCCTGGGACTCCGATTCAGGGCACACATCCACGGTTCAGGCCGCTGCCCGGTGAGTGAGTCGAGCGTGGGACCGCACGGAGCAGCGGAGGTCGATCGCCCGCCGCTGGTGCGACCGACTCGTCCGGACGGGTCGTTCACCCGCGCGCATACTTCGCGGATGGCTGGTTCCCGGTCGAACCCGTCCACGGCGCGACCGATGGACGACTTCGAAGCCTTCTTCCGGCGCGAACACCCTCGCCTGCTGGCGATCGCCATGGCCGTCGTCGGCGATCGCGAGGTCGCGCGCGAGTTGGTCCAGGACGCGTTGTTGAAGGCGTTCACGTCGTGGCCGAGGATCGCCAGTCTCGACAGCCCAGGCGGGTGGACGCGAAAGGTGCTGATCAACCTCAGCATCGATGTCCATCGTCGTCATCATCGCGAGCGTGGCGCGCTCACACGGTTGCAGGCGCCGCCGACGATCGAGGCGCCATCGTTGCCGACACCTGCCCTCTGGTCGGCGGTGCAGCGCCTGCCTCGCCTGCAACGTTCCGTCGTCGCGCTGTACTACGTGGACGACATGCCCGTCTCGGAGGTAGCCACCGTCCTGGGAGTTTCACCCGGGACGGTGAAGACCTCGCTCTCGCGGGCCCGCATCGTCCTAGCGCCGATGCTGTCCGGACACCTGCAAGGGGAGGTGGAGTCGTGAGTCTCGATGACGCTCCCCGAGACGAACTCGACCGGGCGATCGGCCGCAAGGCGGCGGCGCTGCGTGAGCACCTCGCCACGGCTACCGACCTCGACCTCGAATGGCAGGACTTCGAGTCGGCATCGACAGGTGGGCGGGTCGTTGGCGCCGAATCACACCCACGTTGGTGGTTGAGGGTGGGGGTCGCAGTCGCAGCCGTCGCAGCAACGGTCGCGATGCTCTTCGTAGTGCAGACGAACCGTCACGACGGTCCGGTTCAGGTACCGGATGTGACCACGCCGACGACATCGGCCACCACGGTCGCGCTACCGAGTACGACGATCGCGCAAACCGAGCCGGACCGCACTGGTCTCAGTCGCACCGGGCCGTTCGAAATGCTCACGTTGAGTGCCGTCGATGAGGTTGGTCGGGAGGGGGTCGATGTGGGCGTGGAGTCGCCAGATGGCGACTCTCGGCTGGTACGACACGTCAATAACAGCGAGCTTCCCGATGGGTGGACCCTCAGCTCATCCGGCTCGGTCTCGTCGACCGGGTGGCTTGCGCTGAGCGCGCAGTCGACTGGCGAGTTCGGTTGGGTGTTCGTTGATCTGCTCTCCGCCGATCGGCCACCGCGCCTCGTGAGCGGCATCACCGACGGAGGTCGCTGGGGACCCACCGACCTGTTTGCGCTTTCCCTCAACGGAGGCCGTCCCGCGGTGATCGACCCCACGACCGGTGAGGTGACCGAGATCTCCAACGCCAAACTCCCCGGTGGACACCCGGACATCATCTGGAGCGCTGACGGTGCTGGTTTACTCGCCAGCGAGGGCGGCTCGTTCGGTGGCATCTCGGAGGTCGATGGTTCCAGCAACATTCAGCCGCGAACCTGGAGACTGACCCCACTCGACGGATCTGCCGATCAGCCGGGTGTCCCGGCACTCGACCCGTACGGGACCACGAGGTACGTCACCGAAGGCGGCAGCTGGCTGACGGTCGGCGCCTGCGGAAGCGTCCTCGACATGTGCCTTCCCAACGGTCAACTGACGGACGGTACCTTGCAGAATCGGGTCGTCGTTGCCGACGCCGCCGGCAACTCGACGACGTGGTACGACGACGACCTCCCGGGCGCGCGCCTGATGCAGTCGGACTTCTCGTTCGACGGGAGTTCGATCTGGTTGCTGCTGGAGCGGACCGGCGCGAGAGGAGCCGAGCTGGTCCTCGCGCGAGTCTCCACGCCTCGCGAGATCCAGGTCATGGCGACGCTCCCCATCACCGAACCGCCTCCGGACGTGACCGTGGCAGGCGGGGGCATCCAGGTCAGCTTCTTCGCCTCGATGTGGCTGTCGCCCGACGATGAGCTCGTGCGCATCTCGGCAGGTCGAACCGACGCGGCTAACCCAATGGCTGTCGACCAACTGATCCGAACCGACGGCTCCGTGTCTCCTGGTCCTCTGGAAGCAGCAGCCATGGTCGGGTACCTACCGACTTCTGTGGCGGAGCTGCTCGCGTCGTGACCCGACGGCCATGCCGGTGGTGGCGAGGCGCCGCGTCACCACGACTGGCATCCGGCGCCGGAACGATTCCTGCACAGCTTCCCGCAAGGGAGTGTGGGTTCGAACCCCACCTTCGACACGTCAATGGTCGTACCGGCCGCCCGCAGGGGCGGCCGTTCCGTTTCCAGGAGACCCACCTCACCGAAGGTGATGGTGATCAGCGCCGTGCAATGAGGATGAGGGCGGATCAACTCCAGCTACCCGGTTGTCCAAAATCGTGCGCGCTCAAGTAGGCAATTGGTCCGGTAGTGATGTGGCGAACAGCCAGTCGTCAAAGAACGCTGTCAGGTCGGCTCCTGAGACGCGTTCGGCCAGTGTGATGAAGTCGTTGGTAGTACGCGACGTGCCCTTGTTCTCGGCCACCCAGGTACGCAGAAGCGTGAAGAAGGCGTCGTCACCAATGGTGAGCCGAAGCGCCTGCAAAACGACCGCACCGCCGCCGTAAGCTTCCTCGAATTCGAACATCCTCTCGACCGATGGCTTCCCCGTCGGCACACCTGGCGTTTGCCGGTCGCGTAGGGCTCGGTCGACGTTCTCGGCGAGGCTCCGGTATCCGACATGTTCGGACCACATCCAGGCGGCGTACGTTGCGAAACCCTCATTGAGCCAAATGTCCTGCCAGACACTGGGAGTCACCGCGTCGCCAAACCACATGTGCGACAGTTCGTGCGACAGCAAATACTGTTGGCTGGCACCCATGAGGCCTGGACGAGGGTCGTCGCGGAGGTCTGCGGCGAAGTCGTCCCGGCTGTAGAGCGGTCTGCCCTGTTGCTCCATTCCGAGTCCGCCCGGACTGTCGGTGACGGCGACGCCGTACGAGGACAGCGGATAGGGCCCGAACTTCTCCTCGAAGAACGCAATCTGCTCGGGCATCCCATCGATGAGCGGCTGCATGAGTGTTCGATCCGACCTCAGCACCACACTGGTCAGGGCGAGACCATTCGGCCCCAAGGTGTCGATGATCTCGTAGTCGCCGGTGATCACCTGAATCAGATATGTGGCCATCGGGTCTGCTTGGCTCCACACCCATGTTTCATCATCAGCGTTGATCGAGTGTTGCTCGAGAACGCCGTTCGCGATTCCTGTCAATCCTGCGGGAACATGGATGGTGAACCGGTAGGTCGCTTTGTCACTCGGGTGATCGTTACTCGGCAGCCACGTGCGCGCACCGTTCGGTTCGTTCATCACAAAGGTGCCGCCGGGCGTGACGAACCAACCATTCGCAATACCGGTGACTGCTTGCTGAGGTTGCGCTTTGGTCGAATAGGTGATCGCCGCTTCGAAGGAGTCGCCCTTCGCGATCGCCGCGGCTGGCGTGACGACAAGTTCGGGGTCGGCCAGCTCGAACTGTGCAGGTCCCCCATCAATCACGATGCTGTCAACCTTCAGTCCAACTGCATCGAGCGAGAAGTCTTCCAAGTTGGCCGTGGCGGTGACCGACAGCAGCACTGTTCCCTCCAGCACGCCCGTGGCAGCATCGAATGCGACATCGACGTCGTAGTGGGTCACATCCACGCCCGGATTGCCGAGATCGGCAAACAGCACGTCACCGATGCCGTGCGGGTGCAGTTCAGCGTCGATGGGCTCCGTAGACGTAGTTAGCGTGCTCGTCGGTTGGGTCGTCGACCCCTCCGTCTCGGCCGTACTGGGCGAGGAACCGTCAGCAGCTTGGTTCGGAGCCGAGGCCGAACTGCATGACGCCACCATCATGAGCGCGACGACGAACTGCGCCGCGGCAGTCATGCTCTTCATCCTGTGTCTCATCTGCATGAACATCACACGAACGAGACGCAGGACTGGTTGACCCAAGGCGTCCTATTGCTGGTCGAAAGTACTTTGTCCGTTGGCGTATAGCTCCAAGGAGCCAGCCGAGAAACCGTCAACGAGCTCGTATCGGTGCTCCGACACGCGAGGCGACCACCTGCGTCAGGCGAGCGCAGGGTGCTTCGTTATGTCATTACCTGATCGGTGCACGGTGTCGTGTCGTTCCGTTCTGTGTCGTTCCGTTTCAGTAGCCGTCGCGCCGCCGTCAGCGACGTCTGCGGTCCCGCTTCGTGGTGTTGCGACGCGCAGCGCGGTTGGGCCGTCCGGCGATGGCAGTCGGTCCGCCAGGTCCCCCTGGAGGCGGGACACTGCGTTGTCGGACTTGGCGGCCCTCGCGCGCAGACGGGCTGTGCGAACAGGGCTCATGTCCGACAGGACGACCTCGTGGACGAGTGGGTGGAATTACTTGCATGCCCACCGGTCGTCGAGTGCGACCAGGATCCCAGCCCCGACCTGGTGCGGCGTCATTTGCTCGCCGCGGCCGCCTGCCAGCTCATCGTGGAACGCGGTTTCCATCGAGGTCGTCGCTACAGCAGTTGACGCACGCGCTTGCAGCGTTTCACGCACACGTGCTCAGCGTTTCACGCTAGGGTGAGGTCGTGATCGAGCGTCATCTGCTACGTGTGGCCCAGGAGTCGTTGCGTGGTTTCCGTGTGACGGTCATCAACGGACCGCGTCAGTCGGGTAAGTCGACCTTGGTGAAGCAGTTGGTGGAGGGTCGCGGGAGCTATTGGAGTTTCGATGATGAGTCCGTTCGTGCTGCGGCTCGGCTGGACCCGCACGGGTTCGTCGAGCAGGGGAGTTCGCCGATGGCGATCGACGAGGTGCAGCGTGGTGGCAATGATGTGGTGCTGGCGGTCAAGTCGATCGTGGATCGCCGCAACGACCGGGGCCAGTTCGTGCTTGCGGGATCCACCAGGTTCTTGTCGGTGCCGCAGCTGTCGGAGTCGTTGGCTGGTCGTGCCGAGATCCTGGATCTGTGGCCGTTCTCGCAGGGCGAACTGGCGGGTGTTCGCGAGACGTTTCTCGATGCGCTGCTCACGGATCCCGAGCAACTCGCCCGTCGACGATTCGAACGAGTTGATCGTCGGGTGCTGTTCGACCGGTTGGTGCGGGGTGGTTACCCGGAGCTGGTCGAGGCCTCGCCGGCTCAGGCAGCGCGTTGGTATCGGAACTACGTTCGAACGGTGGTCGAGCGCGACATCGTCGAGGCCTCGACGATCGCGCAGGCCGACGAGCTGCCGATGTTGCTGCGGCTGTTGGCTGCGAACACCTCGGGCGAGATAGTGATGGCGCGGCTCGCCGGTGACGCTCGAATGAGCGCCGACACGGTTGCTCGCTATGTGGGGCTGTTGGAGCTCGTCGGGTTCGTGGTGCGGATCAAAGCCTGGACCCCGAGCTTGACGAGCCGAGAGAAGCGCCACCCGAAGGTGGTCGTCACCGACACTGGGCTCGCGTGCGGGTTGCTTGGCCGAAACGCCGAGGGCCTGGGCTTGGCCACGAGCCCGCTGACCGGACCGCTGCTCGAGTCATTCGTGACAATGGAGCTGATCAAGCAACGCGGCTGGTCGCAGGCTCAGCCGGCGATCCGGCACTGGCGAGATCGCAACGGCGCCGAGGTCGATCTGATCGTCGAGGACGACAGTGGAACGATCGCCGGCGTCGAGGTGAAGGCAGCCTCGACCGTCGCGACGGGGGATGTGAAGCATCTCCAGGCTCTGCGCGACAAGCTCGGCAACAGGTTCGCCGCCGGAGTTGTGCTCTACCTCGGCGACCGGATTGTCCCGCTCGGCGACCGTACCTGGGCGCTACCGGTGGCGATGCTCTGGGCTGACTGATCCCGATGTGATTGTTGCCTCCCCGAGCCCGCAGACGGGGGTGCGCGGCGGTGGCGGCGATCCCCGCACTGACGGTGACGCCTTCGGCTGCGCAGCGGCTTGGTCGATGGCATCGGCGAGGTTGATCCCTGCACGAATCCTGCACAGGACTCGGCGACACGTGCCGGACTTGGGCGGATCAGACGGACACGAGCGGACATCAGTGGCAGACCTGAGCAGGGCAGACGGACCGAACCGGACGCAACGGACGTGGGAGTGAAGTCTTAAACCCCCCTCCTCGCAAGAGGGTGCGGGTTCGAACCCCGCCCCGGGCACAACAATCGAGCAGGTCAGAGCCGGTGGTCGGCAAATTTCGGCCTCTGGCGTAGTTCCAACGCTGCACGTTTCCTGCACAGAACGTTTCTCGATAGCGGATTTCGGATTTCGGACGTCGGCTCGGAGGCTGATGTGGCGCTGGAGGACGCGTCGAAGTGGTCGAGTCGGTCTTCGCTGGGCGGCGCCGATCAGGCCTTTCCGCAACGCATTGGCAGAGCCCGTTTCGAATGACATGTATGGTCCCGGGATGACTTCTGGCAGTAGGACAGACGGTTGGCAGACGGTGAGTGACGGTCCGTTCGTGGGTTGGCAGACCTGGGTCGGTGATCCCTACGAGGACAAGCTCGGCCCGTACTGCTTCCGCACCGACGAAGCCGGAAATACTAGAGGGGCTTTCGTGCCGGAGGCACAACACGCGAATGGTGGAGGCATCGTGCACGGCGGCGCACTGATGTCATTCGCCGACGCAACCCTCGGCGCGCTCCTCTACATCGAACTGAGCGGCCAGTTCGCTGTGACCGTCACCCTGAACAGTGAGTTCGTGGGCGCCGGGGTTGTCGGGTCACCGATCAATGCGACGGGCCGAATCGTGCGCGACACGAAGTCGCTGGCCTTTGTGCACGGCCACTTGGAGCAGGACGACAAGCCGATCTTCATGTTCTCGTCCGTGATGAAGAAGATCACTCCACGCTGAACTCAGTTGCCCCAGTGACGCTGATCGTTGCCCGAACCACCCCACATCTCGCCATGCCACGACCGCCCATGGGAGTTCTGCGCTTGTCTGTGGGGCCGGACTTCTCGGCAGTCGACAGCACTCATCACTCAGCGCTTCAGCGATGTGCCGACGCTGTCAGGCTGGCGCATGTCGACGGCTCGCGCTCGAGTCAACTTGATCGTCACGACCGTACGGCGCTCGCCCGGGCGGTCCATGTTGCGCAAGTCCACGCCGCCGTATTTGGCGCCGAGGCGATCGGCGAAGACATAGTCATCGTCCGGTTCCACCGAGGCATCGCCACGCAACTCGAGGTAGCGGACGTACTCGACGGTGTCCTGGATGTGGAGCGCAACCTTGGGGTTGGCGACCAGGTTCTTCAACTTCTGGCGGGTCGCGTTGACCGACAACTGCACGGTGCCGTCAGCGGATACGAGGAAATATGTCATCGTCGTTGCGGGCGACCGCTGGCCCCACGGTGGCCAGTGTGGCGAACGGCGCACTCAACAAGTCGTGGTGGGTCTCGGGGATCTCGGGCACGGAAGCTCCTTGTTGGCTGCAGTCATTGGATCCGGCAAACCGTAGTGACTCACGCAATACCCCGACGCGAGCCCGATACGCAGTCGCCAAAACACCGCGTCACCGACGCCGAATCCTCGACGCGCCGATCGGGGTCGGCGGCAGCGCGTCCGCCCGGGTCGTCAGATGGTTTCGATGGTGAGGCGTGCGCGGGTGGCGTCGGCGATCTTGCGGATGTGAGTCGGGTTCGACGTCACCACGGCGTCGTGGCGGCGAATGGCTCCTTCCACGACGGTGACGTCGACGATGTCGTCATGTCCAGCGCGAGCTGCCAGCGTGCCGACGACCTTCGCTTGATCTTCGGTCAATGGTTCGGTGGTGCACAGGGCGAGGAGGCGCGCCAGGCTCGCTTGGCGGGGTCCGCCCCGCCACGCCTCGGCGAGTACCGGGGTCGGCACGGTGGGGGAAACCTCGAGTGCGAGAAAGCCGGCGTGGAGCGCCCACATTCGTCGGTCGTTGCGATCGGCCGCGATCAGCGCGCCGGTGTCGTAGGTGACCCCGTTCATTCAGGCGCGCTTGCGTGCCGGCTGACGGCGCAGCATCGCCCTCGCTCGGGCGAGCCCATCGGCGAGCTCATCGGGCGTGAGGGCACCCTGCTGGCGTTCCCATTCGGCGACACCCTGGCGGCCGGCATCGATCCGCAGACGGTGCGCTGCTGTGTTCGCGATCCACGCGCTGACCGTGGTGCCTTCCGCCGTGGCAGCCTGGTCGATGGCATCGGCGAGGTCTGATGGAAGTGAGATCGATCGCTTCTGTCGTTGGGTCATGATGAAATGGTAGGACATGAGGTAGGACAACGCCATGCGAATTCCTGCACGAATCCCGCACAGGACTCGGCCGCACGTGCCGGATCTGGGCGGATCAGACGGACGAGACGGACGACGGCCGTGGACGTGACCAGGGCAGACGGACTCGGACGGACCAGACGGACACGGGAGTGAAGTCTTAAACTCCCCTCTCCGCAAGGATGTGCGGGTTCGAACCCCACCCCGGGCACTGCCCTGGAGCTGGTCGTGTTTGATTTAGTCGACCTATGTCGTGGCCCGTCAGGACGAGATGTGCACAGAATGTGCACAGAACGGATAAGGGTCGGGTCATGGCGCGGGGTTCTGTGTTTCGTCGGAGTGGTGGTTGGGGCTATCGCGCCGATGCCGGCTTTCAGCCCGACACGGGCAAACGCCGGCAGATGCTCAAGCAAGGCTTGACATCTTCCGTAGCCCGTGCGAGCCCGGTAAGAGTTGTGCTACGAGTTTGTCGTCGATCCCGCTGGTCGATGATGTGCTGCACGTAGGTGCCCAAGGAGTCGACAGCGGTTGTAACAACGTCGGCTCTCTCTCCGAACGTCGGTGGAGAGAATGGCCCGCTCGTACCCGGGAGGGGATGTAATTCATCGAGGGTGTACGTCGGATTGGCGTACACTGCAGCCGTGGAGACGAAAACCGAACGGTGGACATTGCGGGTCACCCCGGCGCAGGACGCTGCTGTGCGCCGCGTCTTGGAATCGACGGGTGAGTCCTTGAGCGAGTACGTGGTGCGGCATGCCGTCGAGGCCGCACACATCGACCTCGCTGATCGGCGAGTGTTCGCGGTCGACGACGATGCTTGGTTCGCGCTGCAGGAGATCCTGGATTGTCCAGCGGTGCGCAAGCCGGGTCTGGCTCGGCTGCTCGGTGATCCATCGGTGCTGGAGGCGGGTCGCCGTTGAGCGAGTTCGTCGGCCCGGAACTGCTGGCGGTCGATCATGTGCTCGAGGGCTTCGAGTGTGGCGACGAGTCGCTCAATGCATGGTTGACTGATCGGGCGTTCCGGAACCAGGCCGATCGGACGAGCCGAACCTGGGTGGTCGCAGCAGGCGGACGCGTTGTTGGATACTACGCCTCGAGCGCGGCGGTCGTGCTCCATGTCGAGGCGACGAAACGTGCAGCGAGAAACCAGCCGGATCCGCTGCCGGCAGTGCTGCTCGGCCGACTTGCCGTCGATCGTCGATATCGGGGACGCGGACTCGGAGCGGCCCTGCTGAAGCACTTCATTCTGAAGTCGGTGGAGGTCGCGGAATTGATCGGTGTTCGTGTGGTGCTCGTCCACGCGAAGGACTCGGTTGCGGCGGCGTTCTATGCCAGATTCGGCTTCCAGCCCTCCATGATCGATGAGTTGACGATGATGTTGCTCGTCAAGGACATCGCCGCGAGTTCGTGACTGCCGACCGCCGAGTTCGCCTGCACGATTCCTGCACAGGACTCGGCGATACCTCTCGAATCAGCGCACACCTCGTACACCTCGCACACCTCGCACACCTCGCTCAGCCGCTCGCCGATGGCGACCTGTGCCGTGCCGCGGCGAGGGGCCTGACGCTCGTGGCGCCGGATCTGCTTCGCGTGGCGGTGCTCTCGCCAGCGCACCGGGGACCCGCTGCCAGTTCAAGATGGTCTGACCGCTGGTTCAGTCCGGCCGGCTCATTCGACGGCTACGGGGTGATCGTCGTGCCAACGTATGGCGCCTGGGGATGGCCACAGCGGACCGATGATCACGTGGGACGGGTTGGATGTGATGGTCTTGAGCCAACGCCACGCCTCATCGGGCTCGAAGTGCTGGGAGCGACAGGGGCCGGTGGCAAGGTGCAGCGGCGTCACTGCGAGGTGCCCGACGAACGTGGCGGTGGTCTCGGCGCCGCCCATATGGAATGCGCAGTGACCGATGTTGTGCATGCCGGTCCATTCGGCGGTCACGCCCGGTGCCAGTTCGTCGCCGTCGCTGAAGGTGTCGACCAGGCCGGCGTCGATCAGGGTCTGGATCGCCGTGCCGAGCTGTCCGTCGGGCGGAGCTTGCTCGAACGATTGCAGCGCACGGTCGCTGATCAGCAGGCGCGCGTTCGGGAAGAACGGCCGCCAACCGACGTCGTCACACACCGCGCTCAGGCCGATCGACTCGATGTGCGACAGCAGCACGGTGTCGACCGATTCGATAGGGATGCCCGCCGCTGCGAACGCTGCTGCGTACGCCGTCTGGTGTGCGGCCGTGCTGGAAGGGTCGTGGAGGATCTCGTCGATGTTGCCGCTCGGATCGACAGCGATGTGGCGCCCACTCGTACGTATCACCCAGACGCAACTCGCCGCTCGGACCTGCCCGTCGTCGGCCCAGGCGGGCGAACCCCACGGCACAGCACGGACCTCGTCGGGCGTGAGGCCCACCGCGGCGGGTTCGATCACAGCATCGACGTAGAACACACGCGTGAGAAGGACGCCGCCGAGCTCGAGCATTGTCGTCACGCGCGCCACTTCAACACATATTCGCTGGCGACGCCAGCGAATACGGGCCGGTACATGCACGTGAGGCGTGCTTGCGGGCACCCACCTGAACTGTGTGAGACCCCCCGTTCATACTGCCTACATGTGCCTCGAATGTGACGGTTACTCCCATGAAGAAGCGATGCAGGCGCTCGACCTGCAGATCAGGGTCCACGGATGGGCCCTCGTCCAGGTGGTGGATGAATCCACTGCCTGGTGCTACACGATTGGACTGGCCGAGAACCACGGCCACCCCGAACTCGTGCTGTTCGACGTCAGCACCGAGATCCAGCACCAGTTGATGACGCACCTCGTCGACCTGGTCTCCAGCCACGGCGAACTGCCTGCAGCGCGCCTCGCAGCCTTGGGCCTTCGCTGCGGCGAGGTCCACGAGGACCATCTCGGTGGCGACCTCTTCGGCACGTGGGCCAACCGTTACGGTGCGCTTCCGCGGCCCGGCGACATGGTCCACGTCCGTCTGCCGCCCGAGGCATACTGCGCGTGTCATGGCTCTACCGCGCGCCGGCTCGACCTGCCCGGGCCGCTGCCGTCCCCGCCGCCTGAGCCATCACCGGGTGAACGTGAGGTGGGTGACGCAGGACGATCTCGCAGTGCGAGCAGGCATCAGACGACGAACGTTGGTGGCGCTCGAGGGCGGCAACCCGCGCGGCGAGATCGGCATCGTTGTCCGTGTGATCGCTGCCCTCGATCGTGAGCACGGGGAGATCACTTCTCGCTCGCCGGAGCCCAGACCAAGTTTGCGCTGCATCGAACGACAGGTGGGTGGGCGCGACCGTCGGGGCGAATCCCGACCACACACATCTTCAAACCCGCGATCCCAGGGATCGCACACCACGACCTCAACGAGCACCTGTGTCTGCAGGCCGCGCAACGTCTCGGCCTGCTCGCGGCCTCGTCCGAGCTTGCACGGTTCGAGGCCGAGCGGGTGTTCGTCGTCGACCGGTTCGTGCAAGCGCTGGTGTTCAACTGGCTGATCGCTGGCACCGACGCGCATGCCAAGAACTACGGACTCGTGCTCAGCGGCATCGACGCCCGCCTTGCGCCGCTCTATGACGTGGCGTCGGCCCTCGTGATGCCCGAGTGGAACTGGTACAAGTGAGAACTTGCGATGCGGATCAACAACAAGAGCAAGTTCAAGTACCTGGGCATCGATGAGTGGAAGAAGTTCGCCGCATCATCGGCCTGATCACGCCAGCAGGCGGTCCTCGAAGGGGTAGTCGTTCATGATCTCGACTCCGGTGTCGGTGATCAGGAGTTGGTCTTCGAGTTTGACGCCCTGGCTGCTGGCGTTCGAGCCGATGTAGCTCTCAACGCAAAACACCATGCCGGGCTCGAACGTGTCATCGAGCGGGTAGGCCACGCCAGGGGTGTGGAAGACGAGGTTGGGGTATTCGCCGATCATGCCGAGGCCGTGACCGATGCAGTAGTAGCGGCTATCGCGGTGTGCTTCGGGAACGGGCCAGGCGCTGCGGGCGACTTCTTCGAAGGTGACGCCGGGGCCGATCAGCGAGACGTTGTGACGGAGTTGCTCGTAGGCGCGGCCGTAGAGGGTGCGCTGTTGCGGGGTGGCAGGGCGGTCGCCGGCGAGGAAGGTGCGCGAGAAGTCGGCCGAGTAGCTCTCGAACGCGACAGCGTCGGTGTCGATGCACACGAGGTCGCCGTCTTGGATCACCCGCGTGCCACATTCCTGAAAGTAGGGGAAGGTGTTCGGGCCACTCTGTAGCAGCCTCGTTGAGACCAATTCGCCGTGGCCTGCCAGGAGGCCACCGACGAACCGGCTCCACAGATCAATCTCGGTCATGCCCGGCCGCAACGCCGCTTCCATCGCGCTCACCGCGTCAACGGTGCGACGCGTCGCTTCGCGGATGTAGGCGATCTCCAATGGCAGCTTCACCCGGCGGGTGCGGCTCATCACGACATCAGCATCGGTGATGGCGAACCCCACGGTGCGCAGAGCGTCGACTGCGGGGAACGGGAAGCTGTCGATCGCCAGTCGGCCTGGCTCGCCGAGTTGCTCTCGCACCAGCGCCGCAATCTCACTTGCCATCGCCGCGCACTCGTCGGCCACGAAGCCATTGCTGCTGACGTAGCTCAGCCCATGGGCGATGCGCACCTCGTCGATGGTTGGGAGGTCCTTGGTCAGGTGCTCGCCCCCGACGTAGTCGAACAGCGTGACCGGCCCCTCGGCGAATACCAGCAGATAGCGGGCGGGGACGCACAGGTTGAAGATCGTCATGTTCGTCGCGCCGGTGATGTAGAGCACGTTGAAGGGATCGCGCATCAGCATCACCGGGATGTCGAACGTCGTCATGAAGCGGCGAGTGTTTGCCAGCCGCTCGAGGTAGAGCTCATGACGGGTGGTTGGACTGTTGAGATCGATGCCGGGACCAGGATTCGGGTCGGCCGTCATGCGAGCAGCATCGCCACCAGCGGCACAGCTCTGACAAGAAGATGCTCGTTCGGCTGGAAGTTCTCCGGAGTCATCGCATCATTCTTGCTCACGTACACCGTGACGGCGCAACGGATCACGATCACGGTCGACGAGAACACGTTGGCGCAGCTCCGAGGCCGCGTTCCGGCTGGCGAGGTCAGCGCCTTTGTCGTCGAGGCCTTACGGCACCGGCTCAGAATCGACCCGATCGTCGAGCTGCTCACCCGACTTGATGAGACCCACGGCCCGCTCACCGATGAAGAACTACACGAGGGGGAGACGTGGTGGATCGAGACCAAGTCACAGTTGTCCTCGATGCCGGAGCAGTTATCGGGCTTGCCCGCGGCGATCGCCGGTTGAGGGCACGGCTCACCGCGATCCGCGCTGACGGCGAGTCGATCGTCATTCCCATGGTCGTGGTCACCGAGACCACCCGAGGCAACGGGCCGCAAGATGCCGCCGTCAACCTGGTGATCGGCCAATGCGCGCCATTGCATCAGCTGTCCGAGGCAACCGCCCGAACAGCTGGCGTGTTGCTCAGGCGCACACGGTCGAGCAACACGATCGATGCCCTGGTGGTCGCCGAGGCCGTCGGGCGGGCTCCGTCCGTGGTCCTCACTTCCGACCCCGACGACCTCGCCCCGTTGACGGCAGCGTCGGGCGCGCGGGTGCTCATCCGCCCAATCTGAGTATCTCCGATCGAACGGCCTGTGCACTGGTGATCGACATCGCCTCCCATCATTGACGTGCTGATTTCTTCGACGACTAGGGTGGACGACATAGACAGATCTGGCGCCCGCGCCGATCGCCAATCTGAACAGAGGCACGTCCGCCCAACGCGAACGACCGAACATATCGAACGAATCGAAGAAGGGTGAACAGTTGTGAGTGACTATGCAGTAGTGGACCCAACCACCGGAGAGACGGTCGAGACCTACCCGACCATCACCGACGAAGCGCTTGTTACGGCCATCGCGCAGGCGAGCGAGATCCATCGCACCTGGTCGCGGAGCACCTCCGTGGGAGATCGGGCCGCGCTGATTTCTCGCGTTGCCGATCTGCACATCGAACGCCAGGACGCGCTCGCCGCGATCATCGCCCGGGAGATGGGCAAGCCACTCGGCGACGCAGCAGGTGAAGTCGCTTTCAGCGCAGCGATTTACCAGTTCTACGCTGACAACGCCGCTGAGTTTCTCGCCGACGAACCAATCACTCTGATGGGCGGCGAGGGGTCCGCGATCGTGCGCAAAAGCCCGCTCGGCGTGCTGCTCGGAATCATGCCGTGGAACTTCCCCTACTACCAGGTCGCCCGGTTCGCCGGCCCGAACCTGATCATCGGCAACCCGGTGCTGCTCAAGCACGCCCCGCAATGCCCCGAGTCGGCGGCCGCGATCGAGCAGATCTACTTCGACGCCGGCTTCCCAGTTGGGGCTTACACGAACATCTACGCCACCAATGATCAGGTGGCCGACATCATCGCCAACCCGATCGTCCAGGGCGTCTCACTGACCGGGTCGGAGCGGGCCGGTGCGGCCGTCGCCGAAATCGCCGGTCGCCACTTGAAAAAGGTTGTGCTCGAACTCGGCGGGTCCGATCCGTTCATTCTGCTGTCGACCGACGACCTCGACGCGGTAGTGGAGTCTGCGGTCGTCGCCCGGGTCGACAACTGCGGTCAGGCGTGCAATGCCGCCAAGCGATTCATCGTCATGGACCACCTCTACGATGAGTTCGTCGCAAAGTTCACAGCGGCTGCACTGGCGACCAAGGTCGGCAATCCGACCGACCCCGACACGACCATCGGCCCGCTCTCGTCGCTGGCTGCGGCCGAACGTCTCGCGGGTCAGGTCGCCGCCGCTGTGGCTGGCGGAGCGACCCTGGTGTCGGCAGGCGAGCGCTCGGGCGCGTTCTTCCCACCTGGCGTGCTCACCAACGTCGGCCGCGACAACCCCTCGTACAACGAGGAACTGTTCGGCCCCGTCGCCATTATCCACAAGGTCAGCAGTGAGGCCGAGGCGATCGACATGGCCAACGACACGCCGTTCGGGCTGGGCTCGTATCTGTTCACCACCGACCCTATCCAGGCCGCCCGCGTCGCTGACGCGATCCAGGCCGGCATGGTGTACGTGAACATCGTCGGCGCCGACAGCCCCGAGCTGCCGTTCGGCGGCATCAAGCGTTCCGGCTCAGGTCGCGAGCTCGGCCGCTGGGGCGCGGATGAGTTCGTGAACAAGAAACTGATCCGCACCGGCGCCTGAGCTCAGTCGCCATCTCGCCGAGCGACCGCTGTTGATCACTAGCGAATCCCATCCGGAGGTCACCGTTCACTCGGATTAGACCATTGCACCTCGAGCTCCGTGACGCGGCCACCCGTCGAGATGTCCGACCGTCCGGCGCATCAGCCCGCCGTCTCTTCGACCTTCGCCTCCACCGGATGACGTGTGACACACGACCCGGCGATGACGGAATACCCCAGGGCAGTTGCGGGATAGATAACCCATGGCCCGTTACCTCATGCATGTCCGTACTCCGATGCCGCCCGCCGAGGCGTTCGCCTACATGGCCGACCTCACGAACTTCGCCAAATGGGATCCAGGCGTCGACCGGGTCGACCAGGTAACTGGCGATGGGCCCGGACTTGACGCTGCGTTCGATGTCGCTGTCAAGGCGCTCGGTCGAGCGATCACACTGCGCTACGAAACCGTTACGTATGTCCCGCACACTACGGTCGTAGCGTTCGCCGAGAGCCGCGTGTTGACATCGCGCGACACCATCACCGTGCAACAAGACGGCGCAGGTCCTGGCTCGGTCGTCACGTATGACGCTGTGCTGAAGCTGAAGGGCCCGCTCGGCCTTGCCGATTCACTGCTCGGTCTGAGCTTCAAAAAGATCGGCGATCGTGCTGCTGCGGGGCTGGTCGCAGCCCTCGCCGGTGAGCGCGTGCTGGAGCCCGCCTCATGACCGGTCGCGCTCTAGCTGATGCTTTACTCGAGGTGCCGATCGTCACGAGCTTCACGAGGATCGGCTATGAGGCTCGCAAGCGTCTCGCGGGCTGGTCATCGCTCGACGCGTACGACCTCTCCGGGCAGGTCATCGTGCTCACCGGGGCCACGTCTGGGATCGGCTACGCAGCTGCCCGGCAGTTCGCGAAGTGTGGCGCGACGCTGGTGCTCGTCGGGCGCAGCGCGGATCGCAACGAGCGGGTCGTGAACGAACTGGTCGAGGCCACGGGTAACAGGTCAATCACTCAGGTTCCCGCCGACATGGGCGACTACCACCAGGTCCGCGACCTCGCCGCCCGTGTGCTTGCCGACCACGATCGGCTCGACGTGGTCGTCCATAACGCCGGTGCACTCACCCCCGAGCGTCATGTGGTCGCCGATGGCACCGAAGCCACGGTCGCCAGTCAGGTCGTCGGTCCGTTTCTGCTGACCACGCTGTTGCTCGATCGGCTCGCTGCGTCGGCGCCGTCTCGAGTGATCACCATGTCGTCGGGCGGCAT